>JAKFCH010000281.1:0-34912 GCA_036676765.1 Deltaproteobacteria bacterium | reverse complement strand
CCGAGGGCACCCCTGACGGACAGGTCCCCGCTCGACGTCCTCCGGGCGGCCGCCGAGGGCACCCCTGACGGACAGGTCCCCGCTCGACGTCCGCCCGCTTGATCCGACGAACGGTGACCGTGCTTCTGCTGTTGAGGGCTTCGAGCTGCTCTGTGACCGGTTGATCTTCGGGTAGGCGCGCCCGAGCTTGGCTCGGACGCCCTCGCCACGTGATCGTCGCACCTTGACACGGAGGGTCTCGGCCATGTCGAGCCTCCGAGCTACCGGAGCTGGAGTGACGACGTTGTTACGGATCAAAACCCCTGCGACGAGGACGAGCTCCTGAACTCCGCCACGATCATGACTCTCGGTCGCGCGGAAAGAAGGATGCCTGCTGGAAGCGCAGGCCGTCGAGGACCTGGTCGACGCGATGGTCGGCGAGCGAACCAATGTACTGGCCGAGGCGACCTCGGTCGACCGAGGACACCTGGGATACGACGATCACGCTCGGCTTCGGCAGATCACCCTCTCCCGGGTCGAGCGTCACGTTCCCCGGCTCGTTCCCGCGGTGGGGGTTCGTCGTCAACGCACAGACGATTACCGTGTGGATCCGCGATCGGTTGAAAACGTCCTCCTGGATCACGACATGGGGGTGGGGAACAGCGGAGACCGATCCGGCCGGTTCGTCGACGACGAGCCAGTACAGGTCGCCTCGTCTGGGCTCGCGTGGGGACATCGATGCGGTTTAGCCGCTCCTTCCGCTCGCCGCGAGGTCGTCCGAGGGCTGCGGTGGGAGCGGCGCGCCCGAGCGTGCCCCCCCGCGGCGCAGCTATCCCGAAGGGGAAGAGAGCCCACACGTCACATTGTTCTGATAGAGCAGATCGGCGATCTGGGCGACGTAGGCATCGTGACCGGCGCCCCCTACCGTCTCCGACGACTGGCGCACGTCGAGGTAGTAGTCCACCCAGTCGCAGAGGGTGAGCCCGGCGGCCGGGTCGCCGCCGTAGGCGTCGTGCGACACGTACATGCCCCGGAGGTTCGACCAGACCGAGAGGAAGTCGTCCGCCTCGAAGCGATCACCGGTACCGGCCATCGCGGGGTCGTCGTCGTCGCGCGTGTCGTACCAATCGCAGAGGACCTTGTTCACGTCGGTGACCCACGCGGACCCCTCTCCCGACGGGCCGGTCGTGGGGGTCGCCGTGTTGTCGTCGAAGTCCGCCGATGCGCAGCCGTGCGTCTCGATGAACACCGCCCGCGCGACGTAGTTGCCCCAGCCCTCCTTGAACGCGAGCCGGGGTTCGAGCGCCTCGGACACGCTCCATGGCAGCCCGACCCCGTCCCACCCGTAGTCGCCACCCCAGGCCCGCAGCATGAGCACGTGCCCGTACTCGTGGGCCACGACCCCACCCTCCACCCAATCCTCCCGCTGCACCAGGACGACCTCACCCGCGGACAAGGTGGTGGCGCTCTGGGTATCGTCCGACGGGTAGACGTACTGCACCTCGCCGAACGCCTCGGCGAGGAACGGGACCCCCGCCTCCTCGTGGATCGACACGACGGTGTCGACGAGAGAAGCATGGTAGTTCGCTGCCACCGCGATGTCGGTCGCCTCGGCGGCGTCGGTCCCCGCGGCACGAAAGCTCATGTCCGAGAGTTGGTAGGTGGTGCCGGCCTCCACGAGCAGCGGGGCGGTGTCGTTCGCATCGGGGTGGTAGAGCGCGTAGGCGTCGTCGAGGCGCTCGTTGACAGAGAAACAGGCGTCCTCCCCGCAGTGGCGCAGCCGAACGCGCAGCGTGATCGCGGGCTCGCTCCAGGTGTCGCCCCCACAGGCCTCGGTCGGAACGAAGACGGCCACGAAGGTGCCGTCGCCGGACACCGTGGCGCTCGTGAGCCGCTCTTCCGTCCGACAGTCCTCGGTCCACACGGAGACCGAGCCGTCGCGCTCGATCACGTCGACCCCCATGCCGTACGCGCCCACGTGGTTCACCGCGCAATCGCCGCCATCGGCGCGGACCCCGTCGATGCCGCACGGTGTCCCGACCCGGCCATCGGGATCCCGGCGCGTGGAGTGCAGCCCATACTCGCGGCGATCGTTGTAGAAGACCCGGCCCGCGATCGTGACCGTGTCGCCCGACGTGCCCGGTGTCTCGACCATCGGGGTGTCGCCGATCCGCTCCCCGGTGAGGTCGGAGATGTGCGCTTCCGGCGCCTTGCATCCGGCGAGGGCGGCGAGGACGAGGACCGTCCGCGGTGATCCTCTCCGCGAAAGCGACGATCCTCGCGATGAGAAGGACGAACCGCCCATCGCCGTACTCTACACCGTTCCCCGCGAGGCCCACGACGCGCGGCCTGGTCCTCCGACCCCGACGGGCTACGTCGGGCAGATGCCCTGCCACCTCGTCGCCGCCACCGGCTTCGCCCTCTCGGTGCCGCTCGGCGGCGCGGGGCTCGAGTTGCCCGTCGGCTCCGTCGTGCAGGACGCGCCGATCGCGTGCGCCACGGGCGTAGGCGTCGAGGTGCGCGTGAGCCACGACACCTATGGTCGCCCCGCGCCGGTTGGTGCGCGGGGGTGTGTCCCAGAGCACCTCCTCTCCCCGCTCGACGACTGTTCCGTCCGCCCCGTCGACCCGGACACCCTGGCCGGCCTGGTTCGGGTGCGGGACACCTATGCCGAGCACTTCGGCCAGATCGCGCTCACCGAGCTGGGTTGGACCGACTGGGGCTACGTGTCGTTGCCACTCCGCGACCTGACCGCCGACGAGCTGGCCGCGGAATGGGCCCGCGAGGGGCTGGTCACGCCGGTCCAGCGGGAGAAGGCGGTGGTCGCGGTCGGTCCCGCCTACGTACACTTCCTGGGGGCCGACGCCCCGGGCACGGACGTGTGGGCTACCCCCACGACCGTCGAGCATCTGCTCCGGCTCTCCTCCGCCTGGTCCAGACGATGCACGGCCCCGGCCTGTACGATCCAAATCGGCGATCTGGCTTGGTACAACGCCCAGCTTCCCGACCCGCTCGGCCACCGCGACCACAACGAGGGCGCTTGCGTGGACATCCGACTCTTCCGTACCGACGGCGCCCGCTACGAGGCGTGGTGGAACAAGCCCGACGACCGTACCGGCACACAAGCGTACGATCGGGCCCGCACCACCGACTTCCTCACCTTCGCGATCGCGAACGCGCCCGTTACCACGGTGTACTTCAACGATCCGGCGGTGATCGCGGCGGTCCCTGGCTTGCGCGCGGCGAAGGGGCACGACGACCACATCCACATGTGCTTCGCTTCGTGAGATTCCGCCAACGAGGCCCCCGCAACACCCGCCCCGCAGCGGCCGCCCCGGAGAGAAGCGTCGTCACTCAAGACCAAACGCCCCCACCCTCCTTTTTACTTGTGGCCCCCAGGAGTGGGCTGTACGCTGTGGACCCTGGAGACTAAAGCCATGCCTCACTTCTCCATCATCTCCGTGCTCTTTGCTGGTTGCATGACGACGGAGCCGCCCGCCGATGGTCCGCGCGGGCACGAGGGCTCGGAGGCCGACCCGGGCAGCGACGCCGGCACGGAAGGCGAGCCGATGATCGAGGTCGACCGGGATGAAATGGTGTTCGATGTCACGCCCGGCTACACGGTCGTCGACACCGTGACCATCACCAACGCGGGCGAAGGCATCCTGGAGCTGGACGTCGAGGTGGTCGGTCCCGACGACATCTTCCGGTCCGACTTCGATGGCCTCTACACGCTGGAGCCCGGGGACTCGTTGCAGGGGATCGTCCGCGCCCAGCCCATCGAACCCGGGGAGGTCACCGGCGAGCTGAGCCTCTCGAGCAACGATCCCGACCTGCCCGACTACGTGGTGCCCCTGTTGATCATCGAGTAGGGAGCGCCGCCCTGGCACACAACGTGCTTTCCATCCTGGTCGGAGGCATTCCCATGCGCCTGCTCATCGCCCTCGCCCTGCTCCCCGGCTGCGCCGCCATCGGCCTCGCCTGCACCGAGATGGCCTGCTCCGGCACGCTCGACATCGTCGTCGAAGGCGTGATTCCGGAGGGCGCCACCGTCGAGGTGGTCCTCGGCGAGGTCACCGAGACGTGCGTGGTCGACGACGGGACTTGGCCCGCATGCTCGATCGCCGGGGACGGCGCCACGATCGCGGTCCGCACCGGGATGGGCCAGCCATCCCCCGCCGAGGTGACCGTCGTGATCACCCCGGTGGACGGCGACCCGACCGAGTACACGCTCGTGCCCGAGTGGGGCGCGCCGCACTTCCCCAACGGCGAGGAGTGCGACGGACCCGACGGCGGCTGCGTTTCGGGAGGGGCCGAGCTCGTGCTCTGAGGCCCGCGGCCCCACGACCCCACGCGCGATCAGCCCTCGGACTTCCCGCCCGGCACCACCGGCCGATCCTCCCGCCCATCCGCATGCCTCGCGAACCGCCCCACGTCCCGCGCGTGCACCGGCGCGTCGTCACTCCAGGGCCAGCCGCCGAAGCGGGTGCGGCGGTACTCCGCGAAGGCCTCGTGGATCTCGGTGGGGGTGTTCATCACGAAGGGGCCGTGCGCGACGACGGGCTGGCCGATGGGGCGGCCCTGGAGGAGGAGGAGCTCGGTCGGCTGGTCGCCGTTCTCGAGCAGGACGGGCACGTCCGGGCGCAGCTTGACGCCGGTGGGCGGCGCAACGAGGGTGCCGTCGACGCGGGCCCCGCCCTCGAAGAGGTAGAGGTTGCGATTCACGCCGACGGTGGCGGGCGGGAGGGTCCACCGGGCGCCGGGCGCGAGGCGGATGGTCCAGATGGCGACGTCGGTGTCGGGGCGCGCGGCCCAGGACTTCGGCGGCGGCGGTGGCGCGCGGCGGCCCGCGAGTTGGCCGGCCACCACGGTCACCTCGACGCCGGGCTCGGCCACGCTCGGGATGCCCTCGCTCCACAACATGGAGAAGTGGGGCGCGACGAGCTTGTCCTCGCGGGGCAGGTTGAGCCAGATCTGGAAGAGCTCCACGGGGTTGGGCGCGGACCGCTCGACGAGCGGAAACATCTCGGAGTGGGAGATGCCGGCGCCGGCGGTCATCCACTGGGCGTCCCCCTTTCCGAAGCGGGCGACCGCGCCGAGGGAGTCGGAGTGGTCGATGTAGCCGCGGCGGACGAGGGTGACGGTCTCGAAACCGCGGTGGGGATGCTGCGGGAAGCCCGGGATCTCGCGCCCGTGGTACATCCGCCACCCGTCGCGCACCTCGAAGTCCTGGCCGAGATTGCGCCCGGCGAGCGACGCCGACGGCCCCATCCGCTCGTTGCCGGCGGGGTAGGCGTCGTCGTGGTGGACGCAGAACAGGAACGGATCGTCGGTGTGCCAGACGAAACCGAGGGGGCGGGTGGAGAGGATGGCGCTCATGCCGATCTCCTACCTCCACCGCGGGGACGAGGCACCGCCGACGCCCAGCGGCGCAGCGTCAAGGATCGGTGGGCGGGGCCTCGGGAGGGCCGAGCGCGGCGGGCGCTCCGGTTGCCGGCGGTTCGTCGCCCGGCGCCGCGACGGCGGGCGGATCGCGGAGGTCCTTCGGGAGGTCCGCGATGCGAGGCGCGGACTCGCCGAACCGGGCGCCGAGATCGGTGAGGAAGTCGTCGAGGCGGGCGCGGCGGCTCGCCACGGTGTGGGTCCAGCGGAAGAGCGCGCTGTGGACCTTGAGCTTCTCGGAGATGGTGAGGATCGCGCCGTCGTCGCGGCGGATGATCTCGATGGTGACGCAGCCGCCGAACGGGCCGTCCTGATCGACCACGCAGCGTACGAGGCGGCGATCCTTCAACGTCTCCGCCGTCTCCCACGTGACCGGGCCGCCCGCGAAGAGGCCCCCGCGCGGGACCTCCCGCCACACCTCGTTGCCGCGCACGTCCGGTTGGCGCTCCATCGCGGCGAGATCCGAGCGCCACGTCGGGTGGGTGCCCAGGTCGAGGACGGCGGCCCACACCTCCTCGAGGGGGTGGTGGAGGCGGACGGCACGCGCGAGCGTGTGGGCCTCGGAGAGCGGCTGCGCCCGCGCGAACAGGGCCCCGGCGGCGACCAGGAGGAGGACGGCGGCGAGCGCGAGGTAACGACGGATGAGGGCCCCCGATGGACGGGGCATCTATCGGATCGCCACGGAGGGGCCATGCCCGGTTAGAACGTCGGCCCCCGCCGGTCGGCTCCGAGGGGGTCGCGAGGAGGCCGCATGCCCGAGTTCCAGTTCCAGGAGATGTTCCCCAGCCACCACGACACGACGCCGTACCGGCGGCTCGACGTCGGCGGGGTCGAGGCGCTCACGCTCGGGGGCCGATCGTTCCTCGAAGTGGCGCCCGAGGCGCTCACGGCGCTCACCGCGGCGGCCATCCGCGACATCTCCCACCTCTTCCGCCCCGGCCACCTCGGTCAGCTCCGCGCCATCCTCGACGATCCCGAGGCGAGCGCCAACGACCGCTTCGTCGCCCGCCAGATGCTGCTCAACGCCAACGTCTCCGCCGGCATGGTGCTGCCCTCCTGCCAGGACACCGGCACCGCCGTCGTCGTCGGGAAGAAAGGCCACCGCGTCCTCACCGACGGGCAGGACGAGGCGGCCATCGCGAAGGGCGTGTTCCGCACCTACACGGAGACCAACCTCCGGTACTCCCAGCTCGCGCCGATCACCACGTACGAGGAGGCCAACACCGGCACCAACCTCCCCGCGCAGATCGAGCTCTACGCCACCGAGGGAGATGCGTACAAGTTCCTGTTCATGACGAAGGGCGGCGGCTCCGCCAACAAGACCTTCCTCTACCAGGAGACGAAGGCGCTGCTCAACCCCGCCTCGCTCCTGGCGTTCATCGACCAGAAGATGCGGTCCCTCGGCACGAGCGCGTGCCCGCCCTACCACCTCGCGATCGTGATCGGCGGCACCTCCGCGGAGATGACGCTGAAGACGGTCAAGCTCGCCAGCGCCCGCTACCTCGACGGCCTGCCCACCCGCGGCAACAAGCTCGGCCACGCGATCCGTGACACCGAATTGGAAGCCCAGGTGCTCGAGCTCTCCCGCAAGACCGGCATCGGCGCCCAATTCGGCGGCAAGTATTTCTGTCACGACGTGCGTGTCATCCGCCTCCCCCGTCACGGCGCCTCGTGCCCCGTCGGCATCGGCGTGTCCTGCTCGGCCGACCGCCAGGCCGTCGGCAAGATCACGGCGGACGGCGTGTTCCTCGAGGCCCTGGAGACCAACCCGGCGCACTTCCTCCCCGCGTTGGAGGACGGACACCTGACCGAGGAGGTCGTGCGCATCGACCTGAACCAACCGATGGCGGACATCCGCGCCACGTTGTCCCGCTACCCGATCAAGACGCGGCTCTCGCTGTCGGGCACGATCGTCGTCGCCCGGGACATCGCGCACGCGAAGCTCAAGGAGCGCATCGACCGCGGCGAGGGCCTGCCCGCCTACGTCAAGGACCACCCCATCTACTACGCCGGCCCCGCCAAGACCCCGGACGGCATGGCCTCCGGCTCCTTCGGCCCCACCACCGCCGGCCGCATGGACTCCTACGTGGATCTGTTGCAGGCGAACGGCGGCTCGTTCGTGATGCTCGCCAAGGGAAACCGCTCGAAGGCGGTCACCGAGGCGTGCAAGAAGCACGGCGGCTTCTACCTCGGTTCCATCGGCGGGCCCGCCGCGATCCTCGCCCGCGACCACATCCGCAAGGTCGAGGTGTTGGATTACCCGGAGCTGGGGATGGAGGCGATCTGGAAGATCGAGGTGGAGGACTTCCCGGCGTTCGTGGTGGTGGACGACAAGGGGAACGACTTTTTTGTTGCTTTGACTTAGGCAAGGCTCGGAGGAGCCAGGCTTTGCCAGTCGTCATGGCTGGACACCGCCAGCCGGCCGAAGCCCAAGGCCCCCCCCGCGAGCTTCGATGACGCGGGCCAGATGGTCGTCCGGAGTGACGCCATCGAGTCCGACCAGGCCGTGCAGCTGCTCGGCGCCGGCCCCTTCCCCGGGATCGAGATCACGCCGTCGTCGCTCCACTTTGAGAGCGAGTACGGCGAGTCCGTCTACGAGGAGTTCATCGTCTACAGCATCGGCACCACGGATCTCGAGCTCTCCGACATGTTCGTCCCGGGCTCCCAGTTCGTGGCCGAGGGTGGCATCCCGACGGTGCTTGCCCCCGGCGACACCACGACCGTTCGCGTCACCTACACCCCCGAGGTGGAGGGCGAGACCGCCTCGGACAAGGTCTGGCTCACCACGAACACGAACATCGGCTACGCCATCGTGCCACTCGAGGCGCGGGAGGGCCTCCCGTGTATCGGCCTCGGAGAGGCGTCGGACCGCGGGCTGCTCGATGGCCACACGGACGTGGACGGCGGCACGTTCCGCCTGGAAAGCCTCGCCACGGACGACGAGATCTGCATCGACCACTGGTACGTCTGGAGCTCCACGGAGTCCCAGGGCGTAGGCGCGGGCGACATGGACGCCGACTTCGGCGATATCTACCCCTACGGCTCGCTCAGCCTTCTCCCGGGCGACTCCCTTCAGTTCGACGGCGGAGGGCGCACCGGCGAGGCGTGGTACTGCCTCGAGCAGGACCAGTACACCCGGCCGAGCAGGGACTACGTCTTCCTCGGAGCTCGTGTGCCGGAGCCGCTGCTCACCTACATGCTCGCCGAGGACCAGGAGGCTTCGTGGGCTTGGCAGGACGAGCACCCGGTCATGATCGCCGCGCGGGGTACCAACTTCATCAGCATGCCCGAAGTCGGCGGATCCGCCCCTGTCACGATCCGCGCCCTCAACATGGGCAATCGGAGCGGCCACGTCGAGCTGCACAAGGAGATCCCCGCCGGCTACACGGCGGCCGGCTTCTCCGTCGAGCCCATCCGCACCGAGACCGGTGCCGACCGGTCCACCATCTACGTCTTCGACACCCAGCTCTACGGGCGTTTGAACCAGGGCCCCGACGAGCAGGTGCTATACGACCGTAGGACCGCCCTTCACCACCACTCCGCCTCGTCCCACGGCACCTCCCACCCCGGGAGCATCAACAGGCCGAGCACGTCGAGGCCGTAGTACCACGCGGCGTCGTCGGCGCCGTCGCCGGTGAGGTCGCCGCACGAGAGGCGGTAGGAGCCGCGCTCGAACCGGAGGTGGCGGTCCGGGAGCGGCGTGCCGCGCGCGGGGAGCGTCTCTGGGACGGGGATGGCCAGGGCCAGGGAGGCACCGAACACGAACGCGTCGGGCCCGAACAGCCCCTCGCAGCGGGCGAACCAGGCGACCTCGTCGTTGTCGTCCGGGAGGACCCAGCCCCCGAGCGTGTCGTCGGAGCCAAACGAGCCTGCATGGCGGCCGTGGTGGAACAGGAGTTGCCGGCCCGTGTCCGTGTCCCCGTCCTGCCACACGTAGGAGACGAGGTCCGGCACGTCGTCCCCGTCGAGGTCATCGACGGGGAACCACCCGACGGCCTTGTCCTCGGCCCCTTCCCAACGGGCGTAGCTGAAGTCCGACCAGCCCTCGCCGTCGTGCAGGCCGAGCTCCGGGCCAGAAACGAGCAGCCAGGCTTCCTCGTAGGAGCCGATAGGGTCCTCGATGAGCACATCGTCGTAGCCGTCCCCGCTGATGTCCCCGACGGCGACGATCTCGTCGCCGCCCCACCCGTGGCCTATCCGCTCGTACACGTCCTCCTCCGTGGTGCCCCCCCGGAAGATCCACAGCCCGCCGTCGCCCTCGTCGTCGTCCCAGTCGGAAAACGAGTCGTGGACGGACACCATGAGGTCGGCGAGGCCGTCCCCGTCGTAGTCGCCGGGCGCGACCTGGCACCCCCAGCACTCTCCGGGATCCCCATCTTCCCAGCTGATGTCGCGGTCGGTGAACTCCTCCCACGCGCCCCCGGTCGCGACGGGCCCCTGGTAGAGGAAGGCGCCCACGGGCAGCCAGGTGGCGACCACGGCCACGTCGTCGTGGCCGTCCCCCGTGGCGTCTCCGAGCTGGAAGGCGTGCTCGACCCGGATGTCCACGTGGAAGTACGCGTCGTAGCTGCCCGGCTCGGGGAAGGTCCGGGGCGTCTCCGGGGCGCCACCCACCGGACTCCAGACCCCGACACCCTGGCCGCGGGTGGCGGCGAGCAGATCGGGGAGGCCATCGCCGGTCACGTCGTCCACGACGGTGGAGACGGCGCCCTGGGGCAGCCACGCGAGGATCTCGCCCACCTCGGCGAGGTCGATCGTCTCCGCGCAGACCCCGGTGGCGAGCGACTCGCCGTCGCAGTCCCAGTCGCGCGGGTCGCAGCGCTCGGCGGCGCCGGGGTTCACCCGCGCGTCGGCGTCGTCGCAGTCGTCCCCGCCGCTCGCCGCGTCACACCAGCCGTCGCCGTCGGCGTCCATGCCCTCGGCGCAGGGTTCGAAGGTGTCGGTGTCGTCCCCGCCGCTGTCGTCGGTACCAGTGTCCGCCGCGTTGTCGCCCGTGTCGGTTTCGGCAGCGCTGTCGTCGGTGGTGGGCGCGGTGTCGGCGGGCTCGCCGTCCACGCCGGGGTTCCCGGCGCAGGCGGCGAGCAGCGCGACGCTCACCACTCGATATCGAGATCCCACGGGCCGCCTCCAGCGGTCGCAGCGTACACGTGATCCGCGCTCGCCGGCGAGCTGGCGAGGTGGCGCCCGACGCCCCAGTCCAGCGCCGTCACCTGGCGGTGCTCCAGGTCATCCCCCGAGACCCGCCCGTAGGCCCAGGCGCGGGCACGGCCCGAGCCCGTGAACCGCCACCGGGCCTCGGCCACGTACACGCCCGCCGCGCCGCAGCTCGTACAATCGGTGTCGCGGATGCCGCCGACCACGTAGGTGTCGGCAATGTGGGGATGGGGGGTGACCGACTGGATGGCGAAGCGCAGCGCAGTGGCGGGAATCACGCCGCGCGTCGTGCCGCTCGCCAAGTCCACCTCACACACGCCGCCGCCGCTACTCGTCGAGCCGTTGGAGGCTCCACCGTACACCAGGATGTGGTCGCCGTCCGGGGAGGCGGTGACGCCGAAGGTGACCTGCGGGGAGAGGGCCGCCGATCCGAAGGGGAAGGTCATGCTGGCGTTGGGACAGGTAGACACGTCCCATGTCGCCCACGTCGTCGTGGAGGTGTCCCCCGGGTCCGCCACGTCGAACTCGACGTCCGCGACGCCGCAGTTGCGGGAGCTCACGAACACGCGCGCAGTCCCCGTCCCGCCCGAGACGGCCGTGCTCGGGTGGACGGAGAGGGTGTTCTGCGGCCGTGTCGCGTCCGTGGTGGACGAGGTCTTCAGGCCCTCGAAGAACTCCTGCTCCGTGCAGCCCACCGTCGTGGCGTCGAAGTGGACCTGCTCGTAGGCCAGCCCGGCGGCGCCGTGGGTGACCACCCACAGCCCCTCGCCGCTGCCCGAAGGGCAGAGCTCGTCCTCGTAGTCGCCGTCCCCATCCCCGTCGGTCATGACCGTGCTGGTGCACGCCCCGTTGGCCGCAATGAGGGCGACGTTGGCGCCGAGAGCCACGATGTCGCGCGGTACGCCCACGGCATCGCCCGTGCCGATGTCATCCATCCCGAACGCGTCGTTTTCTAGCGTTGCGGCGGTATCGCACGCGGACCAGGTGCCGAGCGAGGGGTCGACGTAGCCGCTGTCCTGGCACTCGAGCTCCCACCGGGCGTCAGTGGCGTCGTAGGCGAGGAAGTTCGTGCGTCCGGACACGCCCGCTCCATCCCAGCACCAGGCGCCGTTTCCCTTGTGGGTGATCATCCGCAGGTTGGAAGGGTCGTGCGGGTCGTTCTGGTCACTGAAGATGTACCAGAGCTCGGGCGTGAGCATCACGGGGGAGCGGAACGCGTCCACCGCGAACCCGCCGGTGCGCAGCCCGGCCACCTGGCAGGCGCGCGACATCGACCTGCGTTGGGAGGGGCTCGCCGCGCCGTAGCCCGACGCCATCCCAAGGTCGGCGATGGCGGTGTACACGCGGTCCTCGACGTAGAAGCCGACGTTCGAGTCGACCACGAGGTCGACCATGGTCGCGTCTTGGAAGGTGAGATCGGTGTCCCAGGCGTGCTCGAAGTAGATCTCGTCGAGGTCGTCGGACGAGGGGTCGGAGTCCCAGCCGACGGCGGTGAGGTCCGAGGTGCCCGTGTCATTGTCGTGGTCCACGGAGACGCCCGTCTGCGGAACCCACCAGAGCCACTGGGCGGCGAGGAGGAGGCGGTACGGGAGCGTCTCGTCGCCGTGGTCCCAGATCAGCGCATCGTGCATCAACCCCGTGAAGTTCTCGATGAGCGGCTCGTCGTTCGCACCATCTCCGTCAGCGTCCCCGAACCAGGCCTCGGTGCCGTTGACGTTTGCGCGGCGATCGGCCGAGCCGCTGGTGTAGAAGTCGTCGTCCCGGTCCGAGTAGTCCATCAGCGGGGACCAGCCGAGCTCGGTATCCGCCGTCAAGCCGGACAACGGCTCGTCCACCTCCGATCGGAAGTGACGCACGCAGTTGTGGGATCGCATGCCGTGGCCCAGGCTGTAGAACGCGAACAGGTGGTCCGCATCGGGGGCCATCGCGACGGAGACCACCGGCCAAGCCGACGCGTCGTCTCCTGGAGGGACGAGGTCGCCGATCATCTCGTCGTCGTGCGCCTTGACGCACCCGTACATGCCGGCGCTGTCCGCATCGTTGAGCGCGACCCAGGGATCCCCGGGGAGTACCGAGTCCACCGACCAGCTCGGACTCGCGGTCGTGTCGTCGGAATCGGTGTCCCACATCGTGAAGTCGAGCGCCGAGCCGACGTACGCGAGGTCCACCGCCGTGACGGTCGAGTGCGTCCGCGAGCAGGAGCCGTCCGTGTCGCCGCGCTTGCCGCCGTCGGCCACGTAGATCTGGCTCCGGATGAGCGGGTTCACCTCGATGTCGCGGACATCCAGGTCCTCCTCGTCGGTATCAGTGTCCCCGTCGTCGACCTCCCAGCACTCCAGCGTCCCGCTGCACGAGCCGGCCGAGCTCACGAGCTCGCACGCGTACAGACCTCCCATCCCCGCGTCCGCCAGGCTGTTCCGCGGCCCGTAGCCCAGGAGCAGGTACGAAGTCCCGAGGTCGTCCTCCACGATCGCCGCTGCGCGCGGGATGGCCTCGCTGGGGAGGTTGGCCGGGTCGTAAGGCGCGCACGAGGTGGGTGTGCCGTCGGCATCGGTGATGTAGTAGACGCCGCGCTGATCAGCGTCCTGGCTCAGCACGTAGAAGGTGTCGTCCGTGTCGGCCGGATCCTGGACGAGCAGCTTGCCCGAGCTGATCGGCTTCTCGGTGGCGTCGTCGGTGCACTCGTCGAAGTGCTTGCTGAACCCCATGCCGTCCGCGGCTAGGATCTCCGTCCAATCCCCGCCGAAGCCCAAGCTGTACCAGATCCCGCCGCCCTCACCGGAGTCCTTGTCCCCCGTGAGCACCCACGTGCGCGGAACCACGGTGCCCTCCGCGATCCAGCCGTCCCAGACCCCGTAGTCACCTCCGTCGACGAAGTCCTGGTACGTGCCGTTGGCGACGGACCACTCCTCGCCGTCCAGGCTGTAGGCGAATCCGCCCACGTCGCTCCCCGTCATGAGGTAGCTGGCGTTCTCGCTTTCCCGCACGAAGGACATTCGGCCCGAAGCAGGGAGCTTCATCGGGGAGACCGAGGCCGTGAGGTCGAGCCTCGGCCCGAAGAGGTAGGCGCCGTTCTCCAGGGTGAGCCAGGCGATGGACGCCGCCGCGGTCGTGCCGCCGTCGCACCGGACGCGCAGCAGGTCGATGGTCATGGCCGGCCCGACGCTGCCAAAGTTGAGGTTGTTGGTCCCCAGCGCGAGCGAGAGGGAGGTCGGGCTCCCCATCGCCGTGGTCTTCACGTCCACGTAGCAGCTGGCGCCGTTGTCCAGCGCGTCCACCTCGACCTGCACGTGGAAGCGCCCGCGCGTCCACGTGATGTCGTACAAGAACTCTGCGGACGCCGCCCCACCCGCGGGTTCGAGCTCCAGGATTCCGCCCTGGATGGTGGCGTCGTCGAGCGTCCACTCGCTCGCGTTCGCGTCGCTGAAAGACTCCACGAACTCCCGCCGGACCACCTTCCGGCCATCGCAGTCGTCGTCCTTGTCGTTCTTGGGATTCTCGGGCGCTGCGGGGTGGACGGCAGGGTCGTTGTCGTTGCAGTCCGGGATCGTGCCGGCGGCGTGCCAACCGTCATTGTCGGCGTCGACGGCGCGCGCGACGGACGGAAGCGCGAGGAGCATGAGGGAAAGGGCGCCCCGGTAAGGAGGGCGCGGGCGGAGACCGGACGTCGTGAGGCGAGGTGGCATCCGTCGATGGAGCCATGGCAAGAGGGGAAACTCAACCCGTCACCAGAGAACCCGCCGGTGGGGCTGGCTCTCGCTGAGCCGGACGTCTCGTCGCTGCCGATGCTTCGTCGCTACCGAAAAGAATTTGATGAACGCGCCCGAGGCATCAGCGCGGTCAGCGCGCGCCGGCGCTTCACCGTGCCGTTGTTCACGGATGCGGGCGCACCGCGCGTTCGCGCGCACAACCATCTGCTTCTGCGCTCGTTCTGCGACGCCCTTGTGCGCCGCGCTCAGGCGGCCGTGCCGGGGGGAAGGTCTTGCGCCGGCATCCCGGCCTCACGGAGGCGGCGCCGGAGGGTGTCCTTCTGGATGCCGGTCGGCCGCCCTCCGCGTTCCCGAAGCGAGACATACCGAAGACACACGGCCTGTGCACACGGCCATCTCGGGTCCCCTCCGGCCGGCTCGGCCCCGCCGGAAGCGCAGGGCCTACGTGGATCTCGGCATTCGCACGCCACGCGGACGAGAAGACTTCTTCGCGGGGATGTGAACCAAGGCCATGAACGAGCGACTCGCGACTCAACGCGCGGCGAGCCGGGCCGCGACGGTTGCCAGGAGCTCGGCATAATAAATCGGCTTGGCGATGTAACCGTCACATCCCGCGGCTCGGATCCGCTCCTCGTCTCCCTTCATCGCCAGGGCTGTGAGGGCCACCACCGGAATGGCGCGGGTCGCTTCGTGCTGTTTCAGCAGCGCCAGGGCCTGGAAGCCGTCCATGCCGGGGAGCTGGATGTCGAGGAGGATGAGGTCGGGTCGCTGCTCGCGCGCCAATGTCAGGCCGGCCTCCCCGCTCGTGGCGCAGAGCACGGTGTGACCCGCCGATTCCAAGAGGAAGCTCGCCAACGTCATGTTGGCGCGATTGTCTTCGATGACGAGGATGGTCGCCATCTAGTTACCCAACTGGCGGCCGGACATGGCCCGCCTCACCTCCATCGTGAAGCGTTCTCGATTGAAATCGGCCTTGTCGATGACGTTCGTCACGGAGCCCTGCAGCCTCGTGCGGTCCGCCGCTGTAATGTGTTTGGCGGTCACGACGAGGATGGGGATGCGCGCCGTGTAGGGATGCTGGTTGAGCGCCAGCACCACGTCGAAACCGTTCACATCGGGCATCATCAGGTCGAGGATGATCAGGTCTGGCAGCTCCGCGCGCGCAGCCTCGATCGCCTCCTGCCCGCCGTGGGCGCGCACCACGATGCTCGCCAGTCCGAGGATCCGGAGCGCGATCAGCTCCACGGCCTGGGGATTGTCGTCGACCACCAGCACCTTCAGCGAGCGGCCCCAGACGACGGGGTACAAGCGGAGCGCGACGAGCGCATCGTAGATGTCCTGTCGCGACACGGGCTTCTGCAGGACGGCAGCGGCGCCGAGCGACATGCCTCGTTGGCCAGCCGCCAACGTCGAGAGGATGATCACAGGAATGCTCTGGAGATCCGACAGTGACCTGAGGCGCCCGAGGAACTCCCAACCGTCGATCTCGGGCATCCGGAGGTCGAGCGTGATGAGCGACAGGGGTTGTTGCACCGCGAGGACCAACGCGGACTCGGCGGACGCGGCATGCAGCACGAGGAAACCCTCCGCCTCGAGCAGCTTGCGGATGAGCTCCGCGCACTTGGGGTCGTCATCGACGACGAGCGCGGTGCGCGGCGTGTACCGCGGAAAGTCGACGGGACTCACGGCAGCCCGGGTCGGGGCGGCCGGGGCCTCCTCGGTCGGCCGCAGCGGCAGCCAGGCCGTGAAGCGCGAGCCTTCCCCCGGCGCGCTCTCGACCGCGACCGCTCCTCCGTGCAGCTCGGCCAGGATCTTCACCATCGCCAGCCCGAGGCCGGTGCCCTCGAACTGTCGGGCCAGGCCGCCGTCGACCTGGCTGAAGGGTTTGAACAGCTGCGTGAGCCCCTCCGGCGAGATCCCGATCCCCGTGTCGGTCACGCTGATCTTGATGAACTCCGAGAACGTCGACTCGGGGAAAGGGAAGCTCCGGCCCCTCCAGACGTTGGAGAGGCTGCCGACGTCCGCGCGCGGGACGCGGTCGGTGCGCAGCGTGACCCTGCCCCCGGCGCCGGTGAACTTGACCGCGTTGGACAACAGGTTGTAGACGATCTGCTTGACCCGGCGCACGTCCGCCAGCATCGAGCCCATCTCCTCGTCCGCGTCCAGGGTGAGGCGGATGTCGCGGGACGCGGCTCGTTCCCGGACGATGGAGAGGCTGTTGACGAACATCGACGATGCCCGGACCGGCTCCAGCTCGAGGGTCATCTTCCCCGCCTCCACCTTCGACAGGTCGAGGATGTCGTTGATGAGCGAGAGCAAGTGCCTGCCGCTCCCGACGATGTCGTTGATGAACCCGCGCTGCTTGATGGTCAGATCGCCCACCATGCCGTCGTTCAGGACCTCGGAGAAGCCGATGATCGCGTTCAGCGGGGTGCGCAGCTCGTGGGACATGTTGGCGAGGAATTCCGACTTCATGCGGCTCGCGTCTTCCAACTCCAGGTTCTTCTGCAGCGTCTCTTCGAAGAGCTTCTGCTCCGTCAGGTCGCGCGCCGCGGCGAACACGCCCTGGAGGTTCCTGTCCCGGTCGTGAATCGTGGTGGCGTTGTAGGACACAACGGTGAGCTTTCCATCCCGGGCGCGAGCGGTGAGCTCGAAGTTGGTGACCTTTCCCTCCGTCAGTACGCGGCTGATCCCGGCCTCCGCCCGATGCGGGTCGGTGAAGTGGTTCTTGAGCGGCGCGCCGATCAGCTCGTCACGGGTGCACCCCGTGAGCGCCTCGGTCTGCTTGTTCACGTCGGTGATGATGCCGCGCGGATCGGTGGCGATCAGGGCGTCGATGTTGGATTCGATGAGCGAACGTGTGTAGAACTGCTGGTCACGCAGCCGTTGATCGAGCTTCATCCGCTCTTCTTCGGCCTGGCGGCGCGCGGTGTTGTCGGTGCCGATCAGCAGGTACCCGATGATCGCGCCCTGCTCGTCCAACAACGCCGTGACGGACACCACCGCCGGGAAACGGCTTCCATCCTTGCGGATGTACGTCAGGTCGTAGATGTCCTCGATGCCCCGGGAGGCCTTCCAGACCAGGGCGTCGAACCCCGGCGCGATGGGCGTGGCGAACTCCAGGCTGAGCGCTTGGGCGCGCACGATGGCTTCCCGCGCATCCGAGATGTGCGCCGGCGTCACGATGTTGACCACATCGGCTGCGGCGTACCCCAACATCCGCTCGGCCCCGACGTTGAAGATCTGGATCACCCCCTTCGCGTCGGTCGCGATGCTGGAGAAGCTCACGCTGTTGAAGATTGCGCTCTGCAGCGCTCCCGCCTTGAGCAGCGCCTCCTCCGCTCGTTTTCGCGCCGTGTTGTCGGTGGCGATGAGCAGGTAGCCGATGACCGCGTCCTGCGAGTCGCGCAGCGCCGTGACGGACACCACCGCGGGAAAGCGGCTGGTGTCCTTCCGGATGTGGGTCAGCTCGTAGATGTCCTCGATCCCGCGCGAGGCCTTGAACACCAGCGCCTCGAAGCCGGGCGTGATGGGCGTGCCGAGCTCGGTGCTGAGCGCCTCGGCCCGCGCGATCAGCTCCAACGGGTCGGAGATGTCCGCCGGGGTGATCGCGTTGATCACGCTGGAGGCGGTGTAGCCGAACATCCGCTCGGCGCCGACGTTGAAGATCTGGATGACGCCGCGGGCGTCCGTCGCGATGCACGCAAAGCTCGCGCTGTTGAAGATGGCGTTCTGAAGCGCGCCAGTCTTCAACAGGGCGTTGGCGTGCCGCGCGTCCACTTCCGGCCCCTTGGCCGCGTTCTTGCTGGCATTCGGCATGGTCTCCCCGGTGATTGGGGGCGGATCGGATCGCGACCGCCACAGCGGCGCAGACGACCCGCCGCCTCAGCGGAGCGCTGGCGCAGCTCGGAAGCCGCTTCACCGAGGTTGAGAGTGTAAGCACTGCAGTTTGTTTGTCAAGGGGAGTATTAGGGTAAAACCTAAGGACTCGGCGAACGTAGTGTGTACGAATCACGACGATCTCGCGCGGATTGGCGGCCCTGGCGGAGGATCGCTGGCGGGTCACCCGATGTGAGGCGTCGAGGGCATCCGGGTGTCGGAGAGGTTGGGGTGTGGCGGATGCCATCGCGCCCGACTACGTCGCTACCCGAACGCAAACACCAGCAACAACACGTACCCGGCGATCGCGAGCAACCCATGCGCGATCGCCACCCACTTGGGGATCGAACCCTTCAGGATGTCCCTGCCCAGCAGGTAGAGCCCCCCGGTCGCCGCGAGGAGGAAGAGCACGAGGCTCTCGATCGGGCCCGGGCCCTCCCTCACGACGTAGACCAACAAGAGGACGACTCCGGTCGCGGCCAGCGCGCCGTGCGCGAGGGCGACGCCCTTCGGCGTGCTCTTGTTCCGGAGCACGAACGACAGGAGGTAGAGCCCGAGCAGCGCGGCGAGGGAGAGAAAGCCGATGGTGGTGGGGATCATTCAGCTCTTCCGGGGGAGGTCGAAGAGCGCGGGGCCCTCGATCACCGTGCCGTCCACCGTGAACCGGCTTCCGTGACACGGGCAATCCCACGAGCGCTCGGCGTTGTTCCACTTCACGATGCACGACATGTGGGTGCACACCGCGGACACGACGTGCAGGACGTCGCGGTCATCGCGATAGGCCGCGAGCTTCTCGCCGCCGACGGAGACGGTCTTCCCCTCCCCCCGCCCGACCGCCGCGAAGTCCTTCACGTCCACGTTTCCCGGTAGATCCTGGAGGTACTGGCCCAACGCGTCCAGGTTCTCCGCCAGGAAATCCTTCGCGGAGGCGAGTGGCGTGAAGCGCCCGGTGGCGTAGAGGGCGGCCCAGGGATCCTCCCGGCCGCTGATGAGGTTGGTCAGGATCATCGCGGCGAGGGTCCCGTAGGTCAGCCCGTCGGTCCCGAAGCCGGTCGCGATGTAGAGGCCGTTGTTTCCGTGCTTGCCGATGTACGGAAGGGCGTCCGCGGACATGAAGCCCTGGGCGGACCACCGGTGGTCCACGGTGTCGAAGACGAAGTACCTTCGCGCCCACGCCTCGAGGGCGGCGTAGCAGGCCTCGGTGTCCTCGCACTGGCCGGTCTTGTGATGGCCGCCGACGACCACGAGGTGGTCCGCGCCGCCGTGCCGGTAGGTGCGCACGGAGTGGTGCAACTCTCCGGTGGACCAGTAGATGCCCGGCGGCGGCACCGCGCCGGTGAGCCGGACGGCGATGCCGTACTCGCGATACGGGCCGAGCGCCGTCTGGACGGCCATGACACCCTTGGGCGAATGCGTGGCATGAATCACGACGGGGGCGGAGACGGAGCCGGAGCCCGTCTGGAGGCGGAAGCCGACCGGATCGTCCTCGATGGCGGTGACGGCGGACCGCTCGAACACGCGACACCGGTCGGACGCGATGGCGCGGGCGAGGCGCTGCACGTAGAGGCAGGGGCTGAGCTGCGCCTGCCCCTCGACCCGCAGGGCGCGGCGGCTCGGGATCGGGAGCGGCAGCGAGGCCATGCTGTCGACGGAGAGGCCCGCCGCGACGATGGCCTCCTGCTCGTCGCGGAGCTCCGCGTCCGCCGCTTCGTCGGCGGCGGAGAGGAACCAGGGCACGCGTTCGAAGCCGCACCCGAGCTGGAGCTCGGTCACGAGCCGCTCGATGAGATCCACGGCCGCCAGCCGGGAGGCGACGACCCCGCGCAGGACCTCGTCCCCGTGCTTGGAACGGATGGTCGCGAGGCGCCGCGCCAGCGTGCCGTACAGGTTCCCGGTGGAGTAGCCCGTGGCGCCCTTGCCGACGCGATGCGCTTCGAGGAGGACGACGCGCTTCCCCTCGCGGGCGAGCAGGTGCGCGGCCGTCACGCCGGTGATGCCACCTCCCACGACGATGACATCCGCGGCCAGGTGCTCGCCCAACGTCTGGAAATCCACGTCTTCGCCGGCCGCTTCCCAGAGTGATTCGTTCGTCATCGAGCGCGCCCTCCATCTCGACGCTAACTGGACGAGGCCGCGTGGGAGCGAAGCGTTCCCGTGGGTTTGTCACCAACTGTGTAGAACTGTAGGGAGGTGACGCAAGTGGCGGGAGATCCAGGGAGACGCTCGCCGGAAAATGAGCTATAGAACAGGTGCCGCGCTCAATCGTCCACTCCCACCAGCGGTGCCCGTGCTTCGTCTCCCTTGGTACCCCTCGCTGGCCCTCCTCCTCGCCCTGCCGCTCGTGGCGTGCCAGGAAGAGCCGGCGTTGGGCGACACCGGTGAGGCCCGCGACACCGGCACCGAAGCGGACGCGGACACCGACGCGGACACCGACACCGACACGGACGCCGACACGGACACCGACACGGACGCCGACACGGATTCCGACACCGAGGGGCCCAACCTCCTCGCCAACCCCGGCTTCGAGAGCGGGTGGGACGGGGCCTGGTCGGTCTACCCGGCGGACCTGTCGAACTACGCGCTGCCGTACACCGGGGAGCCGCTCTACAACAGCACCGAGACCTTCACCGCGTTGGTCGGGGCCCGGTCCTTGAAGCTGTGGGGTCGTTACACGGGCGGCCCGAACTCGACCCCGGTGTACCAGGAGTTCACCGTGTCCGCGGGCACGACCTACACGCTCTCTGGGAGCGCGTGGGTGCATCACGACGATCCGATCACCGCCGCCGGCACCTACGCCCACCTCTCGCTCAAGTTCTTCGATGACGCCTACCACAACTACGGTGCTAACGAATCGGAGCGGATCACCCCGACCTCGCCGACCGACATGTGGATCGATCTCGAGGTGACGGGCAGGGTCCCCGTCGGCGCCACCAAGGTCCAGGCGGTCGTCGAGTATTGGCAGTGCATGGGTGACACCAGCGGCGCCTGCTACGACCAGAACGGCTCCGTCTACTTCGACGGTCTGCGCTTCTCCGAGGTGCTGGGCGGTGACACGGACGGGATCGACACGGACGGGACCGACACGGGCACGCCCGCCTACGGCACGGCGGATCCGGGGTCCTGGGTCTACCTGACCGGGAGTACCCTCTCCAACACCGCGCCGCCCTTCACCTCGGTCCTCGTCCCGTCGCACACGTCCCGCTACCCCGACGTGCTGCCCCCCGATCCGGCCCTGGTGGCCACCCGGGTGGTCACCGGCCTCACCGGCACCTACGACGGCGGCGCCACCGAGTTCGTGATGACGATCGACGCGGGCGTGGGGGTCGGCGAGGCCCTCCAGGTGCAGATCGCCTACGACTTCGACGGCGACGGCACGGACGACCGCACCGAGATCTACGACTCGTTCGCGATGGACGACGAGCCCGGGTGGGAGCACTACCTCGAGCGGACCGGGATCACGGTCGAGGCCGGCTCGGCGTTCGCCGACTTCGTCGACGGCACGGTGACCGTCTCGATCTGGAAGGCGCACGCGGGTGACGGGGCGCCGGCGTACTACGAAGAAGGCGCGAGCTTCGTGAACCTGCCCTACTGAGGCGCCGGGGGGCGGCGGGGCCTGCGTTCGGGCGATCGGCTCCCGCGGATGTAACCAACTGTGTGCATCCGTAGCGATGTGATTTGACGGCGGCGAAAACGGCTGGATCGACACGTGGAACCACGGCTCGTCCGCCGCTACCAAAAACTATTTCGGGTCCCGCAAAGAAATCGTGTCACCTCGGCGCTCCTCGTCGCCTCTCCGGGTCATGGGAACATTTCCGCCTCGGGCACTCGGCATCGGGACGACCGCCGTCCCCGGCGTCGTGCCCCGGCCATCCGTTCACCCGGCGAGCTCCGGAGCCCGCCGCCCCCTCCGCGATCCGCGCGCGCCCGGGGTTCCATCCAGCGGCAGAGAGAGGAACAATGTCCATCCTTGACGCACGCATCACCACCCTGTTCGCCGCGGGGCTCCTGCCGCTGCTCCTGAGCGCCGCCTGCAACGGCCCGACCGGAGACGACAAGGACGCCGCCGACACGGACACCGCCGACGCCGACACGGACACCGACACGGACACGGACACCGACACGGACACGGACACCGACACGGACACCGACCCGGTCTACGACGGGCAGGAGGTCTTCCGGTTCGACACCTTCGGGGACGAGGTGTTCTGGACGGACACCCTGCACATGAACGAGCTGGTCCAGACCCTCTCGCCGAACGCGGCGCTGGGCGTCGGGCTGAAGGTGGACGCCGCCGCCGTGCCCGCCGAGGTGCTCGCGGGCGCCGATCTGGACGATCCCGCCACCACCGCCGCGCTGCTGTCGCTGAACGCCGTGGTGGGCGTGATGGCGGAGGTCGACGAGAGCGGCACCATCACGCGCCTGGGTGTCACCTGCGCCTTGTGCCACTCCACCGTCGACGACTCCGTGATGGCCGGTGTCGGCCAGCGCCTCGACGGGTACCCCAACCGCACCCTCGACGCCGGTCTGATCATCAGCCTCTCCTCCTACTTCGACGACAAGCTCGAGGCGCGCACGCAGCTCCAGTCCTGGGGCCCGGGCTTCTACGATCCGTACTGGAACCACGACGGCCTGAGCGCGCCCGTGCTCCTCCCGCCGGCCTACGGCCTCGCCGACGTCGCGCTGGAGACCTACACCGGCGAGGGGGTGGTCTCCTACTGGAACGCCTACGTCGCGGTCACCCAGATGGGCGGACAGGGAACGTTCGTCAGCGAGGAGCTCGGCATCGACATCCGGCACGATCCGGACCTGGTGACCCCCAAGCTCCCGGCGCTTCGGGACTACCAGCTCTCGTTGATGCCGCCCGTCGCGGATCCGGCCAGCTACGACGCGGACGCCGCCGCGCGCGGTGCGGACCTGTTCGCGGGCCGGGCCGGCTGTGTCGGCTGCCACGCCGGGACCTCGTTCACCGACGCGCCGACCCTGCATTCGGCGGAGGAGGTGGGCCAGGAGCCGTTGTACGCCACGCGTGGCACCACCGGCCTGTACCGCTCGACCCCGCTGCGCGGGGTGTCCGATCACCCGCCCTACTTCCATGACGGTAGCGCGGCTACGCTCGAGGCGGTCGTCGCCCACTACGACACCCAGTTCGCGCTCGGGCTCTCCGAAGCCGACACGGCCGACCTCGTGGCGTACCTCACGAGCCTCTGATCGACCGTCGTGACGCGAGCCGCTGGGCGTCCAGTGGCAGCAGATAGACGGCGGGCCCCCCCGGTGGGGCCCGCCTCGCCGCGACCGGGGTTCCGGATGGCACGACGTGTGCATACTCGGGGTTGATTCTCGGATGCCCCGCATGAACGACGCCTCCCCCTCCACCCGCGTCCGCGATCCCGTGTGCGGCATGGTGATCGACCCCGCGGAGGCCGCCGCGACCGCCGAGTACCGCGGCGCCACCTGGTACTTCTGCAGCACGCGCTGCCACGAGAAGTTCGTCGCCGAGCCGGCGCGCTACGCCGACACGCCGCCCGCCGACGCCCACGCCCACCACACCCACGCGCCCGCCCACGCGCCGCACGCCCACGCCGCGCCCCCAAGCCCGTCCGCCCCGGGAAAGTGGACCTGCCCGATGCACCCGCAGATCGTCCGCGACGGCCCGGGGTCGTGCCCGATCTGCGGCATGGCCCTCGAGCCGATGGAGATCGTGGCGGAGACCGGCCCCTCGCCCGAGCTGGTGGACATGACGCGCCGCCTCGTCTGGAGCGCGATCCTGACCGTCCCGGTGCTGCTCCTCGTGATGTCCGAGATGCTCCCCGGGCAGCCCGTCCAGCGGCTCGTCCCCGCGCGGCTCGACGCCTGGATCCAGCTCGTGTTCGCCACCCCGGTCGTCCTCTGGGGCGGCTGGCCCTTCTTCGTCCGCGGCGCCGCGTCGGTGAAGAACCGCTCGCCCAACATGTTCACGCTCATCGCGCTCGGGATCGGCGTGGCGTGGGGCTACAGCGTGTTCGCGACGTTGTTCCCCGGCGCGCTCCCCGAGGCGTTCCGCGGGCACCACGAGCGGGTGCCGCTCTACTTCGAGGCCGCCGCCGTCATCACCACGCTCGTGCTCGTCGGCCAGGTGCTGGAGCTCCGGGCCCGCAGCCAGACGAGCGAGGCCATCAAGCAGCTCCTCTCCCTCGCGCCGCCCGACGCGCGCATCGTCCGACCCGACGGCCGCGAGGAGGACGTTCCCATCGAGCAGGTGCAGGTCGGCGACCAGCTCCGGGTGCGCCCCGGCGAGAAGGTCCCCGTCGACGGCACGGTCGTCGAGGGGGAGAGCCACGTCGACGAGTCGATGGTCACCGGCGAGCCGTTGCCTGTGGCAAAAGGCACCGGCGACCGGGTCATCGGCGCCACCGTGAACACCGCCGGCGGCTTCGTCATGCGCGCCGAGCGCGTCGGTCGCGACACCCTCCTCGCGCAGATCGTCCGCATGGTCGGCGAGGCCCAGCGGAGCCGCGCGCCCATCCAGCGCCTCGCGGACACCGTCTCCGCGTGGTTCGTGCCGCTCGTCATGCTGATCGCCGTCGCGACGTTCATCGTCTGGATGCTCGTCGGCCCCGAGCCCCGGTTCTCGTACGCCCTGCTCAACGCCGTCGCGGTCCTGATCATCGCCTGCCCGTGCGCCCTCGGCCTCGCGACGCCGATGGCCATCATGGTCGGCACGGGGCGCGGCGCCACCGTGGGGGTCCTCGTCCGGGACGCCGAGGCGCTCGAGAACCTCGAGAAGGTCGACACCCTCGTCATCGACAAGACGGGCACGCTCACCGAGGGGCGGCCGACGCTCGGCTCGGTGGAGGTCGTCTCCAACGACGGAGGGCACCACCTCGACGAGGACACCCTCCTCCGCCTCGTCGCGAGCGTGGAGCGTGGCAGCGAACACCCGCTCGCCACCGCGATCGTGAAGGGCGCCGAGGCGCGGGGGCTCACGCTGGCGCCGACGCAGGGGTTCAAATCGCTCACCGGGCGTGGCGTCGAGGGCCAGGTGGACGGGCACACCGTGCTCGTCGGCAACGCGCGCCTGATGGAGGAGCGCGGCATCGACGCCGCCGCCCTCGTCGGGCGTGCCGAGGCGCTGCGCGCGGAGGGCCAGATCGCCATGCTCGCCGCCATCGACGGGCAGCCCGCCGGCGTCGTCGCCGTCACCGACCCGATCAAGGAGTCGACGCCCGACACGATCCGCATGCTCCGGGAGGAGGGGCTGCACATCGTCATGCTCACCGGGGACAGCCGCACGACCGCCGCCGCGGTGGCGCGCAAGCTCGGCATCGACGAGGTGCAGGCCGAGGTGCTCCCCGAGCAGAAGGCCGAGGTGGTCCAGCGGCTCAAGGCGGCCGGCCGCGTGGTCGCCATGGCGGGAGATGGCATCAACGACGCCCCCGCGCTCGCGTCCGCGGACGTCGGCATCGCCATGGGCACCGGCACGGACGTGGCGATGGAGAGCGCGGGCATCACCCTCGTGAAGGGCGATTTGCGTGGCATCGTCCGCGCGCGGCGGCTCTCCCGCGCGACGATGCGCGGCATCCGCCAGAACCTCGTGTTCGCGTTCGGCTACAACGCGCTCGGCGTGCCGATCGCGGCGGGGCTGCTCTTCCCCGTCTCCGGTTGGCTCCTCTCCCCGATGATCGCCAGCGCGGCCATGAGCCTAAGCTCGGTGTCGGTCATCGGGAACTCGCTGCGGTTACGGCGGGTGGAGCTCTGATCCCCTCGCCGCGCCCCGTCCCGGCTGCATCCTTTTCGAACCGCCTCCGTCTGTAGGAGCGATGGCCGCGCACCTGCCGGCCCCTGGAGCCAGAGATGAAGACCACGACCCCCGACACCATCCGCGAAACCGTCCGTGAGCGCTACGGCGCCATCGCCCGCGAGAGCGGGACCACCACCAGCGAGCCCGCGAGCTGCTGCGCGCCCTCCTGCTGCTCCCCCGCCGTCGCCACCGACGCGACGGTGCTCGGCTACTCGGCCGAGGAGGCCGCCGCCGCGCCCGACGGCGCCAACCTCGGCCTCGGCTGCGGCAACCCCCAGGCCATCGCCGCGCTGAAGCCGGGCGAGCGCGTGCTGGACCTCGGGAGCGGGGCCGGCTTCGACTGCTTCCTCGCGGCCCGCGCCGTGGGCCCCGACGGGTCCGTCATCGGCGTCGACATGACGCCCGACATGCTCGCCCGCGCGCGGGAGAACGCGAAGAAGACCGGCCTCGCCAACGTCGAATTCCGCCTCGGCGAGATCGAGCACCTCCCGCTCCCCGACGCCTCCGTCGACGTGATCATCTCGAACTGCGTCGTGAACCTCTCGCCCGACAAGCCCGCGGTCTACCGCGAGGCGTTCCGCGTCCTCCGGCCCGGCGGCCGAGTTGCCATCGCCGACGTGGTCGCGCGGAGGCCGCTCTCCCCCGAGCACCAGGCCGATCTCGGCCTGCTCGTCGGGTGCATCGCCGGCGCCGCCACCATCGCGGAGGTCGAGGGGTGGCTCGGTGACGCCGGGTTCGTCGACATCGCCATCCGCGAGAAGGCCGGCTCGCGCGAGCTCGTCGAGTCGTGGGCGCCCGGCCACCCGGCCGCGGGTGACGTGCTCTCGGCGACCGTCGAGGCCCGCAAGCCGTGACCGCGGGCGCGACCGTCGCCGACCGCGCGGGTGCGACGGTCGCGCGCTTCGAAGGCGAGCTACGGCGGTTCGTCGCGCGTCGGGTCCCCGGGCCCGACGCCGACGACGTGCTCCAGGACACCCTGCTCCGCATCCACCTCGGCGTCGGCGCGCTCCGCTCGGCGGAGCACCTCGCGCCCTGGGTCTACCGGGTCGCGCGCAGCGCGATCATCGATCACCACCGGCGGGCGCGGCCGACGCACCCCGTCGACGACACGGTCGAGGACACGGCCGCGGACGAGCTCCCCGAGGAGCCAGCCACCGAGGTCCGCGCGTCGCTGGCGGCGTGCGTGTCGCCGTTCCTCGACGCGCTCCCCGACGAGCAGGCCGAGGCGCTGCGCCTCACCGACCTCGGCGGGCTCACGCAGGCGCAGGCGGCGGCGCGGCTCGGCGTCCCCCTCCCCACGCTCAAGGCGCGCGTGCAGCGCGGGCGGCGGCGGCTGCGGGAGGAGTTCGAGGCGTGCTGCGAGTTCGTGCAGGACGGGCGCGGCGCCATCATCGACGCGAGGCCCCGCTGCGCGTGCTGACGGGCGCCCCCCAGGCGCGGACGCCTGGGTCGGCCTCCTTTGGGCGCGGCCTCCGGCCTTGGTCCGCCCCCGCTTCAGAGCGAGCGGGGGCGGGACCGGCCGCCGCGGACGGCGGCCGCCCGCCGGAGGCCTGGCGCGGGGGTGGCACCCCGCCCCGTCGTGTTGGTTAGTCCCCCTCCATGTCGCATCACGTCTGGGTTCGCGGGCTGCCGCTCTGGTGTGAACCGCGCCGGCTCCTCGGCCCCGGCGACTGGGCGCTCGAGGGCCGGAGCGCCCGCGCGGACCTCGCCGTCCACGAGGCCGCCGACGTCGTGGCGCGCCTCCGCGGCATCGGCATCGGCGGCTCGCCGCTCGAGGTCACGGTCGAGCCGGCCCTCCCGCGCGCGGCCGTCCGCGCCGCCCGCACCACGGATGCCCGCCGGCGCCGGGACACCACCCCGGGTTTTACCCGCCCGGACACCCGCCTCGATGCCGAGGGCCGCGTCTCGCTCACGCCCGAGGCCCTCGCGCTCGCGCTCGGGGAGCGCGCGGCGGGGCGCACCGTGGTCGACGCCGGCTGCGGCGCCGGCGGCAACACCATCGGCTTCGCCCGCGCGGGCGCCCACGTCGTCGCGATCGAGCGGGACGCCGCCCGCCTCGCCGACGCGCGGCACAACGCGCGCGTCTACGGGGTCGCGGACCGCGTGCGCTGGGTCCACGGCGCGCTCGAGGACGTCCTGCCGACGCTCTCCGCCGACATCCTGTTCGTGGATCCGCCGTGGGGCGTCGACTGGTCGCGCACGTGCACGCCGCTGATCGCGCTCCCGGCGCTCGCGTACGCCGCCACGCTCCGCGATCGGTTCGGCGAGCTCTGGGCGAAGGTGCCGCCGTCGTTCGACGTGCGCGAATTGGACGGGGCCCGCGCGGAGGCGTGGTACGGCACCGCCGCGGGCGACCGGCGGCGGGTGAAGTTCCTCGTCGTGCGGGTGGGCTCCGGCGGGCGCGACCCGCTCGGATAGGCCTCTCCCGGGCCGATGCGGACCTACTTCGCCTCGGCGGTGGACCCCAGGAGCAACCGGCAGGCCTCCTCGCAGGCGTGGCACGCCGCGGCGCAGATCCGGCAGTGCTCCATGTGCTGGGCATGCTGGCCGCACTGCGCCGCGCAGGCCGCGCACGCCGCCTCGCACGCGCGCAACGCCGCGGAGAGCACGATCCAATCGGGCCCGGCCGCCCGCGCCAGCATCTGGGCGGTCGCGGTGCAGAGGGCGGCGCAGTCGAGGTTGAGTCGGATGCACGCCGCCAGCGTGTCCCCCTTGTTCTCGGCGATGCAGGCATCCGCGCAGCTCAGGCAGACCATCGCGCAGTCGTTGCAGGCGTCGACGCACTCCACGAGCCCGGGGCGGATGTAGGCGTGGCGCGGGTGGCTCCTGAACATGGGGTGGACGTAGTCCATGGTCTGCTCCAAATGTCACTGCGTGGCGGCGCCGGGCCCAAGCGGTGAACGTGACATTCGTCGTCCCACCGCGCCTTCGTTCCCTCACCCAATAGCAATCGGCGCAGCAACGGCCGAGCCCGAGGTCGGTAACGACCCGTTTCTTTCTGGTGCGATCATTTGCCGCACTCGCTGTCCGCTCCCCTCGCCTCGCGGCGTCTGTGGAGCATGACCGCCCCCTTCTCCCACCTCCCCGCCCTCTCCGCCCCCGGACGCTCCGTCGCCTACCTCCGCGTGGTGGTGACGGCGCGGTGCACGCTCGCGTGCACCTACTGCCACGCCGAGGGCGATCTCGCGGTCGACGACGCTGCGGGCGGGCTTCCGCGCGCCCAGCTCGTCCCGCTCCTCGCGGCCGGGCTCGCCAACGGGGTGCGCAAGCTGAAGTTCCTGGGGGGCGAGCCCCTGCTCCGCAAGGACCTCCCCGACGTGATCCGGGACCTCCGCGCGCTCTCCCCCGACCTCGACATCTCCCTCATCACCGCCGGCGCCGTCGACGTGGCGCGGCTCGACGCCTGCTTCGCCGCCGGGCTCTCGCGGGCCAACCTCTCCATCCACGGGTGGAGCCCCGAGGCGTTCGCGGAGCGTACCCACCGCCCCCACGCCTTCGGCCTCCGGGCCCGCGTGCTCGAACGCCTCCTCGCGGAGGGCCGGTTCCTCAAGCTGAACTACGTGTGGCGCGGGCCGCGGGACGACGCCGACCTCGCCGGGCTGCTCGCCTGGGCTGCGGGCCGCCCCGTGGTGGTCGGCCTCCTCGACGAGCTCTCCCTCGGGCTCGGCGCGGCGCCGCTGCGGGACGCGCTGGCGCGCCTGCGCGGGCCGTGGGCCGACGCGCGCCCGGAGCCCGACCCCGCGAGCCTCCCCACGGAGCGCCTCTCCTGGGACGACGGCCTCGTCGTGGAGGTGAAGGACCACCGCCTGGGCGACATCGCCCCCTGGAAGGCCTGCGCGGCCTGCCCGAAGCGGGCGCGGTGCGGCGAGGGCATCCACGCGGTGCGGCTCTCCCACACCGGCGTGCTCCGGCCGTGCATGGACCGCACCGACCTCGGCGTCGACCTGCGCGCGGCGCTGTCGACCGGCGGAGCCGCCGCGGCGAGTGAGGCGTGGCGCGCGTACCTCGCGGCAGCGTCCCGATGACGCTCGTCCTCGTCGGCATGCACGGAGCGGGCAAGAGCACGGTGGGGCGCGCGCTCGCCGCGCGGCTCTGCGCGCCCTTCCACGAGGAGGTGGGCCACGCGCTCGCGGAGCGCATCCGCCCGGCCGAGCGAACGGCCGCCGATCGGCAGGTGGACTTCGACGGGGCGGTGTTCGAGGCGGAGCTCGCGCGCGACGCCGCGTGGACGCCGGGGGCGTTCCGCATCGTGGAGACGTGGCACCCGGGAAACCTCGCCTATGCCTCCCGACGGAGCCCCGGGCTCACCTCGCGCCTGCTCGGACAGGTGCGGACTTCGCTCGCGCGGCACCCGGCGGTGGTCCTCCCCATCCACGTGCCCCCCGCGGTCGCCGCGGCCCGCCAGCACGAGCGCGGCGACCTCGCGTTCTTCACCCAGGTCGGGCTCGAAGCGGAGGGGTGGGCCGCCCGCCTCGGCATCCCCCTGCTCCCGCCCGTCGTCAACGACGGCACGGTCGACGACGCCGTCGCCGCCGCGCTCGATCGCCTCACCCATCGTTCACTCCGCTTCCAATTCCCGGAGCTCGCATGACCACCCGTCTCTACCTCACCCCCGGCGGCGTCGAGCGCCTCCGCCGTCGCATCGCCGCCACCCGCGCCGCCTACCAGGCGATCTGCGACGACAACCCAGCCGCGCTGGAGAGCGGCGACACCTCCGGGTGGCACGACAACTTCGCCTTCGAGGAGAACCAGCGGCAGATGCACCAGCTCTCGCGCCAGGTGCGCGAGCTGGAGACGCTGCTCGGACGGGCCGCGGTGGTGCCCCTCCCCGGCGTGGTCGAGGAGCGCGTCATCCTCGGCAGCCGCGCCCGGTGGCGGTTCCTCGACGAGGCGGTGGCGCGCGCGTCGTGGATCTCCGGCTGGGACGACGGCGATCCCGACCGGGGGCGGGTCAGCTACAACTCCCCGATCGGCGCGGCGCTCGTCGGGGCCGAGCCCGGCGAGGAGCGGGAGCTCCGGACCGCGGGGACCCTCCGCAAGATCGAGGTGCTCGACGTCGAGGTGGTCGACCCCGCGGAGGACGTATGCGCGGACGCCTGATCGTCGTCGAGGGGCTCGACGGCACCGGAAAGACGACCCTCTCGAAGGGGCTCGCGGCCTCGCTCGGCGCGGTGTGGCTCACCACTCCGTCCGCCGCGCTCCGGCCGTTTCGCGAGCCGTTCGACGCGCACTACGCGCGGCACCCGGGCGCGGCCCAGCTCTTCTACGCGGCGTCGGTGGTGGCCGCGGGCGAGGAGGCCGACGCGCTCCGTGCGGCGGGGCGGGACGTCGTGATCGACCGCTACTGGGCGACCACCCGCGCCTACGGCCTCGTGCGCGGGTCGCCGTACGACCTCGCGGAGGTGGAGGCGCACCTCCCCGCGGCCGACCTCACCCTGCTCGTCGAGCTCGACGAGGGGGTGCGCCGCGGCCGCCTCCTGGCGCGAGGCGCCTCCGCCCTCGACCAGGAGACGTTGGATCCGCGCCGCGCGAAGGCGCTGCGCCTCGCCCTCCGGGAGCAGTTGCGCGGGCGGGTGGCCGGTCATCCGCTCCTCGTCGATGTCACCAACCTCGACGAGGCGGCCGCCGTCGCCCGCGCGCGCGCGCTCGTCGACCGGGTGCATCCCGTCGTGCTGTTCCCCGGCGTGGATCTGCGGGCCGTCGCGAGCGCCTGAAGTGTGGGGGCGCCGGTGTCGCCGCGGAGGATGAAGTAGGATGCCCGCCCAGCCTCCCCTCCCGGAGCGCGTGGGTGGGGAGGGCGCGTGCATCCGGACAGCGACGTCAGCAGCAGCGATCTGGCGCTCCGTTACCACGCGCCGACGGTCATCGTGGCGGCGTGGCGGGGCGCGAACAGCTCGTTCGGCACGCCGTCCGTGCGCTTCGGGCGCCGACGGGGCTTCGTCGAGATCGTGCTCCGGTACCTCGTGGCCGTGCTCTCCGCGGAGGTCGACGGCCAGCCCCTCGCCACGCCCGCGCCGCCCGCGTGGCGGGACCTCTGTCGGCGCCTCGAGAAGCCGACGCTCGGCGGGTGGGCCGCCGCCGCGGAGGATCTCTCCAAGGCGGTGCTCGCCCTCCCCGCCCCGATCACGTCGGCGCTCGCCGGAGTGCTCTGGGGGCCCGACGGAGCGGGCAGGCTCGGGCCCACGCCCGCCCACGCGGCGCTCACGCGGCTCATCGAGCTCCGCAACATGGACGCGCACGACGATCTCCCCTCGGACGCCGAGGCGGTGCGCCTCCTCGCCGAGAGCGACGCCCCCTTGCGGGCCTTCCTGGTCGCCCTCCGTCCGCTCCGCCGCCACGTGATCTGGTGCGCCACCCGCGTCCACCACAACGCGGACCGGACGATCGAGGTCGACCTGGTCTGCCTCCGCGGCATCGATCCGCCCGCGCCCCGCCGGCTTTGCCTCGCGCAGGGCCTCCCCGAGCACGTCCCCTTCCTCGTGAGCCCGCGCGGGGACGTGTTGCTGCTGGGGCCGCTCCTCGCCTTCGCCGCCTTCCACGTGAAGCGCGATCCGGAGCTGCGGCTCCTCAAGCACTGGAAGAAGTTGCCGCTCTTCGGCGATCCCATCGACGGCAGCGCGAGCCCGGCGCCGGTGGGGGTGTTCCCGCCCAGCGCCGAGACGTGGATCGCCCAGGGCCACGCGCACGCGCTCCTCACCGGGATCGTGCCCCCGGGGCCCACCCTCGACCTGCTCCTCGACCCCGACCGCGCCGAGGCGCCGCCGGAGGTCCCCGGCTACGTCCTCGGGGATCGGATCGGCCACGGCGCGAGCGGGCGGGTCTACCTCGCCCATCCGCGCACGCCGGGGATGGCGCACGACGTGGCCGTGAAGGTGCTGGACCGGGCGCTCGCCGCCGACCCGACGTGGAGAGAGCGGCTGAAGCGCGAGTACGAGGCGATGCGTCGGCTGCGGGCGCCGGGCGTCGTGAAGGTCTACGACTTCCTCGAAGACGCGCCCGCCGGCCCGACCATCGTGATGGAGTACGTGCGGGGGCGGGACCTCCACGCGACCGTCGGGCGCGGCAAGCTCGACGTCGGCACGGCGGTCACGCTCTGCGAGGAGGTGCTCGCGGCGCTCGGCGAGGCCCACGCCCTCGGGATCGTCCACCGGGACATCAAGCCCTCCAACATCCTCCTCGACGACGCCACCGGCCGCGCGCGCGTGCTCGACTTCGGCATCGCCCGGATCGAGGGGGACCGCACGCTGACGCGCACCTCCGACGGGCTCGGCACCGTCGCCTTCGCGGCGCCGGAGCAGATCGAGGGGCGCGCGGTGGACGGGCGCGCCGATCTGTATGGCGTGGGGCGCCTGCTCGGCTACCTCGTCAGCGGCTCCACCAACCCGACCGAGCACGCCGCGAGCCTGCCCGGCGCGCTCCAGGCGGTGTACCGCCGCGCCACGGACCCACTACCGGCCGAGCGGTGGCCCGACGCGAACGCGTTCCGGGAGGCGCTTCGGAAGGCGCGGGCCGACCGGTGGGCCGGCGCCCCCATCGGTCCGGAGCAGGCCCTCGATCCCACCACGCGCATCGACGCGGTCCTGCTCCGGCTGGAGCCGGGGCTCTGGGTCCTGCGCGGCCGCGACCAGGGGACCGGGGCCGTCGGCCTGCTCGTCGCCGAGCGCCACGAGGACGCCACGTCGGCGCTGCAGACCGCGCTCCAGGGCCTCGGCGAGGCCGAGCGCCGCGCGCTCGAGAACCCGCGCCTCCACCACACGCCCGACGGCTTGCGGTGGTGCTTCCTCCCCGCGGCGGATCCGGTGGCGGCGGCGCGGAGGCTGCTCGCCTCCCGCGCCGCCCCGTCGCCCTCCGTGCCCTCCCCCACCCCAACGCCGCGCGCCACGGCTGCTCCAGCAAGGGCGACGACCCCCAGCGGCTTGTCGAGCCTCGCGAGCGGCGCCGTCACCCTCAGCGCCCTCGTCGCCAGCGCCTCGCCGCTCGGCATGGCGGCGACCCTCTTCGGCGTCGCGGCGCGGAACAAGAGCAGGTCCGTGGCGGTGCCGCCCTACCTCGAAGGGTGGAGCCTCACCGAGCCCGGAAGGACCCCGAAGGCCCTCGCGGCGCGGCTGGACGAGCTCGCGCTGGTGATCCACGCCCAGGCGCACGCGCTCGGCGCGCCCCTCGATGCCGAGGACTGGCTGGCGCTGCGCCGGAAGCCGCTCCGGCCGGCATCCGAGGTGCTGACCGAGCCCGTGGGGCGCTGGCCCGCGCTCCTCGCGCGCCAGCTGGAGAAGACGAGCACGCGCGACCGCGCGCTCCAGGCGGTCCTGAAGCTCGCGGCGTGCCTGGAGGCCGGCGTGTCGGAGCCGCCGGGGCGGGCGCTCCGGGCGGACGTCGACCTCGCGGCCGGCATCCTCCACTCGCTCGCGCTCACGGGCTCCACCACCGTCGCCCCGGAGAAGCTGGCGCCCTGGGTGTTCCCGGGGGCCGACGGCTGGTGCGTCCGCGGGGATCTGGACCGGCACTGGCACCCGTTGGGGCGGGCGGGGTGAGGCGCCACCCTCGACGAGCGGCCGCCCCCACCAATCAACCCGACCCCACGAACCCCCGGACCACCCCCGCCACCTCCTCGACCGGGAGCCGGGACCCGTAGTTCCACGGCGAGCCGCCGACTTCCTTCCGCCCTCCCCAGTTCTCGCTCCCCGGCGTGGCGGACGGGGCTCGCGCGGGCGGGCCGTGCGCGAACTCCGCGCGGGCGAGGGTCGCGAGCACGGAGGAGATGTCGGACGGCGCGGCGGGCGCGCGGGCGTTCCGGCCCACCGTGTAGCGGAGGCCGCCGTCGGGGTGGGCGTCGACGGTGACCGACGCGAGGCAGTCCGGGCGCCAGTCGTAGAGGGCCGCGGGGCCGGGGCGGGCGCGCGCGGGCACCCCGCGGAGGTCGGCGACGAGGACGCCCCCCGCGGCGTGGAGCCGCCCGGCGTCGGCGAGCGCC
>JAKFCH010000280.1:0-12302 GCA_036676765.1 Deltaproteobacteria bacterium | reverse complement strand
GCCGCGCGCCCGCGCGAGGGGGGCCGGAGGGCGGCGCGCGGCGTCCGGAAGTGTGGGGCCGAAGGCCGCGTCGGATTCGTCCCCGCGCGCCGGTCGGCCCGCTCACGCGGACGGTCCGCACCCCCGACGTGCGCGGACGCACGCCGTGGGCCCCGCAGACCTGACGGAGGGCCACCGGCCCGACCCCGCAGGACACCCGGCCCCGCCGTCCGCGGCGGGGCGCGCCCGTGGCACCCCGCGCGGACACGATGCCCGACTACTTCTTCCCGGCCGCCACGGGCGCGTTCTGCCCGAGGTCCACGAACTCGTAGCCGAGACCCTTCAGCTCCGCGACGACGTCCACCTTCGTGGGCTCCGCACCCGCCGCGCCCGGCACCTCGATCGTGCGCGGACCGACCACGACGACGAGCTGCTTGGACGGGTCGAAGTAGCGCTTGCCCATGGCCGCGGCCTCGGTGGGGCCGACGGCGCCGAGCTGCGCGGGGTACTTCGTCCAGAAGTCTGCGCCGAGGCCGTACACCGGGGCGGCCACGAACGACGTGGCGGTCGCGGAGTTGGTCTCGAAGTTGCCGGCGAGCGACTTCACCAGGTAGTCCTTGGCGGACTTGAGCCCGGCATCGGTGGGCGGCTTGTCGGCGCCGGCGCCGAGCTCCTTGAGGAGCTCCACCACCGCGGGGGCCGTCTTGTCGGCCTGCACCGAGGTGCCGACGGTGAAGGTGCCGTGGTCCCTCGCCTCCGCGAAGCCGCCGTACGCGCCGTAGCTCCAGCCGTGCTCCTCGCGGAGGTTCATGTTCACGCGCGACGAGAACATGCCCGCGAGCAGGGTGCCCGCCGCGTTCGCCGCCATGAAGTCGGGCGAGGTGCGGTTGGGACCCACGGTGCCGAGCCGGATGACGGCCTGCACCGCGCCCGGCTGCTCGACGAAGACGACGCGCGTCTTCGCGAGCGGGGAGGGCGCCGGCACGTTGGTGCGCACCGACTTGCCCGCCTTCCAGGCGCCGAAGCGCTGCTCGAGCAGCGGTTGGATCTCGGCCTGGGTCACCGCGCCGGCGACGACGATCGCCGCGTTCTTGGCGTGCCACCAGGTGCCGTAGAACTTCTTCACGTCGGAGGCGCCGATCGCCCCGACGGACGCCTCGCTGCCGATGCTGGGGAGCCCGTAGGGGTGCGCGGCGCCGAACAGTTGGGCGGAGAACGCCCGACGCACGACATCGCGCGGCTCGGCGCGCTGGCTCTGGATGGCGGTGAGGGTCTCCGCCTTGACGCGCTTGAACTCGCCGTCGGAGAACTTGGGCCGCAACGTCACGTCGGCGAGCAGATCCAACGTGGGGGCGAGCGAGGCGCCGGTGAGCGCGTCGACCGACACCCACCCGGCCTCGTCCCCCTGGCCGACCGAGATCGAGGCGCCGAGCATCGCCGCGTCCGCCGCGAGCTGCGCGCCGGTGCGGGTGGCGGTGCCCTCGTCGAGGAGGTTGGCGGTGAGCGCCGCGAGGCCGCCCTTGCCCGCGGGGTTGGCCTCACGGCCGACCGTCACGAGCACGTTGACGCTCACGAGGGGCAGGCCGGGGTTCTCGACGAGGTAGACGGGGATGCCGTTCGCGAGGGTGAAGGTCTTCGCGGTGGGGGGCGCCCACGTGCCTTCGGGGCCCGCCGTGGGCACCGTGACGCGCCACGCCTCGGGATCCGGCGCGGGCTCGACGACGGCCGGCACCTCCTCCCCCTTCTTGGGCTTCTTGGGCTTCTTGGCCGCGAGCGCCGAGGGCGAGAGAACGCTCGCGAGGAGCGCCAGCGTGAGCAGCTTCGAGATGGTGGGCTTCACTTGACACCTCCGGCGTCCGAGGCCGCGGGAACGGGCGTGACGTGGACCACCACGCGGTTGTCGGGCTTGATCTGCTCGGAGAACACCTTCTGCACCGCTTCGGGCGTGACGGCTTGCATGCGCTGGAAGTCCTTTCCGAGCCACGCCGGATCCCCGAGGTGGTGGTTGTAGGCGTTGAGCACGTCGGCCTTGCCGCCGAAGCCGCCGAGGCTCTCGAGCCCCCGCAGCGTCTGCGCCTGCCAGGTGCGGAGGCCGCGCGCGACCTCGTCCGCCGACGGCGGGGCGGCGCGGAGGCCCTCGATGACGGTCCAGGCGGCCTTCTCCAGCGCCTCGGGCGACTGGCCCGGCTTGCCGAGGATCTCGACCGCGAACACCGAACCCAACGTGAGCGGGTATTGGTAGGCGTTGACCGACTGGGCGATCTGCTGCTTGGCGACGAGCTCGGCATAGAGCCGGCTCGACTTGCCCTCGGCGAGCACGGAGCTGGCGATGGCGAGCTCCGCGTCACCCGGCTTGAATGCGTTCGGCGTGACCCAACCGAGGTAGACCTTGGGGAGCTCGACCTCGTCGGTGAGCGCGACGCGGCGCTCGGCGGAGATGGGCTCCGTCTTCACCGCGAGGGCCGGCGGCTCTGGTGCCTTGGGGAGGCTGCCGAAGTACTTCTGCACGAGCTGCTTGATCGTGGCGGGATCGTAGTCCCCGACGATCGCGATCGTGGCGTTGTTGGGCGTGTAGAAGGTCTTGAAGAAGCCCTGCACGTCGGAGAGGGTGGCCGCCTCGAGGTCGGCGTGGGAGCCGATGACGACGCCGTTGTAGGGGTGCGGGGCGGGGAAGAGGAGCTGGAAGAACTTCTCCTCGGCGACACCGTAGGGCACGTTCTCCGTGCTCTGCTGACGCTCCTTGCGCACGACCGCCTTCTGGTTGTCGAGGCGCTCCTGGGTGAGCGTGTCGAGCAGGAACCCCATCCGATCGCTCTCCAGCCAGAGCGCGAGCTCGAGCTGGTTCGCGGGGACGGTCTCGAAGTAGTTGGTGCGATCGAAGTCCGTCGTGCCGTTGACCATCGGGGCGCCGGCGCCCTCGAGGTACTGGAAGAACGTGTCCTCCGCGACGTTGCGGCTGCCCTGGAACATGATGTGCTCGAACAGGTGGGCGAAGCCGGAGCGGCCGGGAACCTCGTTCTTGGCGCCCACGTGGTACCAGATGTTGACCGCGACGAGCGGCACCCGGGTGTCACGCGACAGCAGCACCTCGAGCCCGTTCTCGAGCTGGAACCGCTCGACGGGGAGCTCGGGGGCCTGATCCGCGCCCTTGGTGGCGACGGTGGGAGCCGGCGCGGGCGTGGTGGCCGCGGGGGGCGGCGCGGGCGGCGGCGGAACCGTGGTCGGCGCGACGGGAGGCGGCGCGACCGGGGAGGGTGGGGCGGGATCCGCGGCGAACGCGGGGGCGGCGGCGAGCAGGACGCCGGCCAGGATGGAGCGGACACGCACGGGGGCACCTCGGGGCGCTCCCCACTATCGGCTCGGCCGCCACCTCACAACATCGAGATTGTCACCGTTCGCGGCGCACGTACCCGAAGCTGACCCACAAGGGCTCGTCGAGCACGAGCATCTTCTCGTAGGTGTGGACCTGCCCCGCGAGCGGCAACTCCACGCGTACGGGCTCGACACCCTGGCCGAGGGCGCCCGCCGTGTCCTGCTTCTGCGCCGCCCGTTGGACGTTGTTCTGCGCCTGTTGGCTCACCGTCGCGTCCGCGGGGAGCTGGGGCGCGCTCGAGAAGTAGGGCACCTGCCGCACCGTGCCGTCGTGGCCCTTCTTCTCGACCTTGGCGTCATCGGGGAAGTAGACGGTCCACTGGAGCTGGCTCGTCGGCGCGTCGGCGCGTGGGAGGTCGACCCGGAGCTCGCCGCGGCCGTCGGCGAGCGGGGCGCCGTTCTCCACGTAGATGAGCTCGACGAGAAAGCCGGTGAGCGCGCCGCCGGAGGCGTCCGAGCGAACGAGCGGGACGAGCACGCCGCCGCCCTCGCCGGCGGCCACCTTCACGCCGCGCCCGGCGACCGACGCGCTCCAGACCTCGGCGCCCTCCGGAAGCGCCAGCCGGAGGAACTGGCGACGGTTGTTGCGCACGCCGTAGCGCACACGGGTCATCCGGCGCCCGTCGGGGGTGACGAGGGTGTCGGCGAGGGCGCTGTCCACGAGGGTGACGAGCATGTCCACGTCCGGGTGGCTCTTCACCTCGAGCGGGATCTTCACCTCGCCCCCGCGCGCCTTCCACGCGAGGAGCACGGGGTAGTCGGTCTGACCGACGAGCGAGGCGGGCAGCTCGCGCACGTCCACCGGCACCGCACCCACGGCCTCGCCGGAGACGAGCTCCAGGGCACTCCGGGCGTCGACCCCGATCCAGGTCTTCTCGCGGGTGACGTCGAGCACCTTGGGGGTCGGCAGGATGGCATCGCCCGTGAGGGCGCGCTCGTAGTCGATGGAGAGGAGGTAGGCGCCGAGCGCCTCGTAGTTGAGCTTCGCGGTGATGGTGCCGTCCGCCGCCTGCGTCCAGTCACGGAGGCCGGGCCCCTGCACCTCGAGCACGGTCACGTCGGTGGGGAGCTGCACCCGGAGCGTGTCGATGCCCTTGTGGAGCACGGTGTACGCCACGCGCGCGGTGCCTTGCATGACGCCCTCGCTCACACCGACGAGCACGTTGGTCTCGGCGTAGACGCGCGCGGTCTTCGCGGCCTCCTTCTCCTGCTCGGGGATTGCGCGCTGCCAGGAGACGGCGAGCGAACCCCAGCTCATGATCGCGGCGGTGACGGTGCGGGCGCGCCCGTTCGACGCCTCGGTCTGCCCCTTCGCGCCGGCGATCTCGAAGTCGAGCGCGTCCTCGGCGTCGACGGTGAACGTCACCTCGGTGGCGCCGCTCGGGACCATCGGCAGCGACAGGCCGGACGCGCCGTCGGCGGTGAACAGCGTCGCGGAGAACTCGAGGTCCGCGGTGAAGGGCCCGGACTTGTCCGTGACGAGGGTGTACCAGCCGTCGCGCAGGAAGATCGCGGCGTCCTTGCCGTCGACCTTCGCGGAGCGGAGCGCCGCGTTGGTCGAGAGCAGCGGGAGGGTGACCCAGCCCTTGTCCTTGTGGACGGTGCCGCGGAGGGAGAGCTTGAAGAGGCCGTAGGCGTCGTCTCCCTTGCCGACGAGCCGGCCGCTGTACGTGGCGCGGTCGAGGGTGTAGTCGAGCGGTGACTTCTCGGGCTGCGTCTCGGGGGCGAGGCCCTTCTGGTAGAGCGTCTGGAAGTCGTTCCAGGGGAGGGTGACCTCGCCGCCCGGGCTGTTGAGGTTCGGGGCGGAGAAGGCGGGCGCCACGAGGGCGAGGAGCAGGAGGATCATCGGTCGGCTCCGGGTAGGGTGCGGTAGGAGAGGGTGAGCGTCGGGGTCGCGTCGGCGGGCAGGAGGGCCTCGGACGAGCGGACCACCTCGCCGCCGAGCGGCATGGCGAGGGTGAGGGGGGCCGCCTTCACGTCGAGGGCGGCGCGCTGGGCGGGGGGAGGTGTCTTGGCGGGCAGGAAGGCGTCGTTGTCGTCGGCCTCCGCGTCCTTGATGGTGGGGCGCGCGGGCTCCGGGACGGGCTTGGAGGCGGGCTTGGCGGCGGGCTTGTCGTCGCGGCGGCCCACGCGGCCCTCCTCCGAGCGGGTGCCACGCTGGACCCCCGAGGTCGTCTCCCCGGCCGCGCCGCCGCCCCGCCCCTTGGCGCCCAGGCCGCCGAGCCCGATGCCCCCGGCGTCGAGGACCACCTCGCCGAGGATGTCCTCCGCCATGCTGGGGGGCGGCTCCTCCTCGTCGCCATCGAAGAGCGACCCGATCCCCGAGAAGGCTCCATCCTTGCCCTCGCCCTCGCCCTCGCCCTCGCCCTCGCCGGAGGCCGGGTCCGACGCCGGGGTCGACGTGGTGGTCGACGTGATCGTCGTCGGGGCCGCCGGGGCGCTCGGCGCCTTGCGCTTCTTCAGCTCGACCACCTTCGAGAGGAGCTCCTTCGCCGCCTCCTTCTTGCCCGACTGCTCGGCGGACTCCTTCTGCTCGGTCACGCCGATGTCGTCGGCGAGCGCGATGACCTCCTCGAGGTAGCGCTCGGCCTCCTCGACGTCCCCGCTCTCGTAGGCGCGCCGGGCGTCGTCGACCGCCTTCTCCTGCTGCACCTGCATCGTCACCGTCTTGGCGTTCGCGAGCTCGCGTACACGCCGGGTGGCGACGTCCTCGACCTCGGCCTCCTGCCCCTCGGCGCCGAGCAGGACATCCAGGTTCGACTGGAGGCGGTCGACGTTGGCGCTGGTGCTCCCCATCGCCCGCGCGGCCTCCAGGTAGCCCTGCGCCGCGCCGAATTCGTTGCTCTTGTAGGCGGAGACCGCCTGCTGGAGCGCCTCCTCCGCCTCGGGTGGCTCGATGGGGGGCGGCGGTGCGGTCGTCGTGACCTCGTCCTGCTTCCCGCGGCGCCGCTTCCCGGCGCGCTCGGTCCAGCCGCGCGGCAGGTAGACCTCCCACGCCGCGGCCTGGATCGGCGCGTCCACCGACGGGAGGCGGAGCGTCCGCTCGCCCTTGCGCGCCCACGCCTCGCCCTCCGCGATCCAGGTGAGCTCGACCGGGAACGTGAGCAGGCCCTGCACCGTCTCGACCGACTTCTCGAGCGGGACGTAGACGCCGCCGGCGCCGTCGGAGAGGACCGACACCGGCTCGCCGGACACGCGCGCGGTCATCGGGCGGAGCCCCGGGGGCGGGCGAACGTGGAGGTACTGCCGACGCTCGTTGCGCGTGTGCCAGGTCGTGCGGACGAGGGCGCGGCCCTCGGCGGCGGCGGCCACGACGAGCTCGGCGCGCTCGATCACGGTGTCGGGGCCCATCAGCGGGGAGAAGCGGGCGATGCGCACGCGGAGGGGCGAATCCCCCTCCCAGAAGCTCTCCGGCGGCGTGTCGGAGAGGCCGCGGGCCCACTCGGGCAGCGCGCGCGCGGGCACGGCGCGGGGGCCGCCGGTGGGGACGAGCTCGCCGTCCTCCGCGCGGCCGACGGTCCAGTAGCGCTCCACGCGCGAGGCGATCGGGCGGGGCGCGGGGGCGGGCACGTCGGCGCCGGTCGTGTCGGCCGCGATCGCGCGGCGGGCGCGCACGTCCACGACGAAGGTGCCGCGGACGGGCGCGCGGGGGGTGAGCACCATGCGACCGCCCTCGCGGACGGCGCGCGCGAGGTTCGGCCCGGTGACCTCGACCTCTTCCAGGCCCGTCACGTCGAGCTCGAAGCGGGCCACCTCGCCGCGCGCCACCCGCCACCGCACCGCGGAGCGTGACAGGAGGGCGCCCGGCTCGGCCCACACCGCGGTCGAGGCCTCCGCGGACACGATTGGTTGCTGCACGACGGGCACGGCGTCGACGTGGGGCTTCCACGTGAGGCGCAACGTGTCGGCGGCGGCGAGCCAGCCGTCGGTCGCCCCGGCGACCGTCACGTCGAGGCCCGGCGCGTCGATGGTCACGCGCTGGCGGGCCGCCGGGAGCACGGCGAGCGTGGCGGCGCCGGCGCCGGTGGGGTCGAGCGTGCCGGTGACGGTGACCGTCGCCGTGGTCGACCCGGGCGCGAGCAGGGCGCGCAGGCCGTAGGAGCCGGCCGTGGCGGGCCCGGTGACCGTGTCGACGACGAGGCCCGGTCCGGCGAGGGGCACGTCCATCCACGCCGAGCCGACCGCGACGAAGCGCCACTGCAACCTGACGCGGAGCGGCCCCTCCGTCGGGATGGTGATGGTGTAGGCGGCGTCGGTCGCGCCCCACGTCATCGGCGCGCGCTCGGGCTCCTCGGCGCGGTCGTCCGCGGCGGCGCCCGTCGAAGCGGCGAGCAGGGCGAGCAATGGGAGGGAGCGGACGGGCATGCGGCCGGGAGAGTACCGGACAAACGGGCCCACCGGCGGTCTCTTACAGTCGTCGTGCCCTACGGACGCACGACCGGGATCTGCGTGCCGAACACGCGGTCCCACACGCGGAAGATCGACGCAAACCCGCCGAGCGTCGGCTTCGCGTGGTGGAGTGCGTGGCCGTCCGGTGTACCCACGAGCGGAATCGCGGGGTGGAGGGGCCGGATCATCGTCGCGTGGATGTGGAGCTCGTGGAGCTGTCGGAGGAGCAGGTACACCCAGAACACCCAGATCGAGATCACGCCGTTCGCGAGGACGAGCGATCCGAACGCGACGAAGGGCCCGATCCCCCCCACCATCCACTCGACCGGGTGGACGTAGATGTACTCCACGGGCAGCGGCGCCCACGCCTGGTGGTGGATGCGGTGGACCCGGCGGTAGAGCGCCTTGCTCCGGTGCAAGGCGCGATGCCAGAGGTAGAAGCAGGCGTCTTCAACCGCGAACACGAGGAGGACCGACGCGGCGACGGGGAGGAGCCCCGGCCATGCGAGGGTGAAGCGGGAGGCAGTGAGCAGGAAGGCGACCGTCGAGAACAGGACCATCGTCGCGAGGTTGAACGCGATGAGCGGCAGGCGCCCGCGGAACACCTCCCAGGTGGGCGTGGAGCCGCGCGCGCGGCCGTTGCCGGGCTCGCCGCGCCGGATCATCCACACCGACGCGACCAGGCCGATCCCCGCGGTGAACGCCTGGATGGCGGCCGATCCGACGACGAAGGCCACCGCGGCCTCGGTCAAGACGCCGCCGGGCGGGTGGCGAACACGTTGACCATCGGGGTGGCCTCGAAGCCCGCCTCGCGCTCGACCACGATGTTGTCGAGGCCGTGCTGGACGAGCAGCGCGCGAACCGTCGCGAGTCGCCCATCCACGTCCGCGACCTCGGCCACCACCGCGCCGATGCTCGGCCAATGGGCGTCCTCGATGCCGAGGAGCACGTCCAGCTCGGCACCCTCGCAATCCACCTTCAACAGATCGATGCGGTCGAGCCCGTGCTCGCGCATCACTTGGGACACGGTGCGCAGCTCGCACCGGAGGCGCTGGGCGCCGCGCCGCATGTTCCACGCAATGGCACCCGTGAGGAACCGGGGGACGAGCCGCGCGTACCAGAGCTCCGGCGGCGCGTTCCGCACGTTTCCTTCCACGGCCTCGCGAAGGGCGTTCGGGTGCTTGTCCCAGAACGCGACGTCCGCCGTCGAGAGCGCGGGGCTGTTCGGGAAGTAGTCGATGTCGACGTGGCCCGGGGCGCGCGAGAGGCCGCAGGGCAGGGCGACCAGCCGACCCTCACCGAGGGCCGCGGCGTTGGCCGCGAGCACCGCGTGGATCGCGGGCACCGGCTCGAAGGCGAAGACACGGAGCCCGGCGTGACGTTGCACCGCGCGGATCCCGAAGAGGCCGATGTTGGCTCCCACGTCGAAGACGATGTCCCCGTCGTGCAGCGCGACGCCGTTCCCCAGGTAGCCGTGCACGTGGTGGTCGAGCACCAGCGCCTCCGCCTTCACGAGGCACTGGACGCGGGTACCGTCGGGAAGGGTGGCGGTACGCATACGGGGCTCCGGGGGGCCGCGACAGTACCAGTTCGCGACGGAGCACGTGGGGCGAACGTGCGAACGGAGGGTGTCGACGCTACGGCAACGCCCCGCCGAGGATCCACCCCTCGATCGTCGCCAGGTCCGCCGCCGACAGGGGCGCGGCCTTCGGCATCGCCGTTCCGCTCCCGCCCACGTCGAGGTGGGTGCCCCGGAGCTTGTGCCAGAGGTAGCTCGTGGCCGTGTCGCCCGGCGCCACGCGGTCCATCGACGACAGTTGGCCCGAGGCGACGTTCACGAGGTCGTCGTAGCCGTTCCCGGAGAGATCGAGGTCGCCCGAGGCGGTGCGGCTGCCGTGGCAGAGGGTGCAGTCGGCGTCCCAGATCGGCTGGATGTCCACGGCGTGGGAGCCCGCCACCGTGTCCTCGTCGACGACGCCGTCACAATCGTCGTCGCGGCCGTCGAGCACCTCCACCGCGCCCGGGTGGACGGAGGCGGCGCCGTCGTCGCAGTCCCCCGCGGTCGCCACGTGGCCCGCGGGCGCGGCGCACGCGGTGGTCGTCGCGGCGGGGTCGCCGTAGCCGTCGTCGTCACGGTCGGCGTACCAGGTGGATGCGTCCCCGGTGTCGGGATCCGCGCTGCCGTCGCAGTCGTCGTCGAGGCCGTTGCACACGTCCGGCGCGCCGGGATGGACCTTCGCGTTCGTCTCGTCACAGTCCACGTCCGCGGTCGCACCGTCGCCGTCGAGGTCGACCTCGCGCCAATCGATCGCGGCGCCGGCGGCGATCCATGCCCGGACGGGCGCGATCGTGTCGTCGGGCAGGGGCCCGGTGCCAAGCGGCATCACGTCGGCGTCGCCCTCCGCGAGCGCCCCAACGAGGATCCGCCACAGTTGGGACGCGTCGGGTTCGAGCGGCACGACGTAGGTGCCGCGGTGCTGCAGGAGATCGAGCGCCACCGCGTCGGGCAGGACGAGGTTCGCGTCCGGGCCGTGGCAGGCGGCGCACTCGCGCGCGAACAACGCGGTCACGTCGGCCCAGTCGCCCGCGGGCGACGGCGCGGCCGGGGTGATCGTGGCGGGATCGGTGCAGGAGACGAGCGCGGCGGAGGCCAGGAGAAGGAGAGCTTTCAGGCGGGCACCCGGGGCCGAACCTACATGCGCACCGCCTTGGCGCCCGCCAGCACGGCTCTCCGCCCGGGGTCGGGATCGGGCGCCGGGAGGCGGCCGATCCCGGGCACCGCGGGCCGATCGGTCGCCCCACCCGCGTCCGCCCGGGTTACCCGCCCCGCGCCCGGCCGCCCCGGGTCGGAGTCCCCATGGTAGAGCTCGTCAATGTCACGATGCAGTACGGCACCCAGGTGCTGTTCCTCGATGCATCGCTGAAGATCAACCCCGGCGAGAAGGTCGGCCTCGTCGGGCCGAACGGTTCGGGCAAGACGACCATCTTCCGCCTGCTCCTCGGCGAGGAGCGCCCCGACGAGGGCAACGTCGAGCGCCCGAAGCGGCTGACCATGGGGTATTTCCGCCAGGATTTCGCCGACTGGAAGGACGCGAGCGTGCTCGCCGAGACCATCGCCGGCGCCGGCGCCGTGGCCGCGCTCGGGGACGAGCTCGCCCAGCTCGAGGCCCGCCTCGACGACTACGAGGCCGACGACTACGACCGCGTGCTCGAGCGCTACGGCGAGGTCCAGGCCCGCTACCAGGAGGGTGGCGGCTACGATCTCGAGGCCCGCGCCCGCGCGATCCTGGCCGGGCTCGGCTTCTCCGCCACGGAGGTCGACGGCAAGGTCGGCGCGCTCTCCGGCGGCTGGCGCATGCGCGTGCAGTTGGCCCGCATGCTCCTCGCCCGCCCCGAGCTGCTGCTCCTCGACGAGCCCACCAACTACCTCGACATCGAGTCGATCGTGTGGCTGGAGGGGTGGCTCCGCGAGTACAGCGGTGCGGTGCTCATGACGTGCCACGACCGCGATGTCATGAACCGCGTCGTCCGCAAGGTCATCGAGATCGACGGGGGCAAGGTCCGCACGTACACCGGCGATTACGACGCCTACGAGCGCGCGCGCGCCCTCGACGCCGCCCAGCGCGAGGCCGAGTTCGACAAGCAGCAGGCGATGCTCGCCAAGGACATGCGCTTCATCGAGCGCTTCCGCGCCCAGCCGTCCAAGGCCTCCGCGGTGCAGAGCCGCGCCAAGAAGCTCGACAAGATCGAGCGCGTCGAGCCGCCCAAGCGGATGGTCGAGCGCACGTTCCAATTCCGTCGCCCGGAGCGCAGCGGCAACGACGTGATCACGCTGAAGGGTGTCACCAAGCGGTACGGCACGCGCACCGTCCACGATCACCTCGACCTGCTCGTTCGCCGCGGCGAACGCTGGGCGATCATGGGCGAGAACGGCGCCGGCAAGACGACGCTCCTGAAGATGATGGCGGGCGCGACCAACCCCGACGAGGGCGGCGTGACCATCGGCGCGTCGGTGTCGATGGGGTACTTCGCCCAACACAACATGGAGCAGCTCTCGGGCGATCGCTCGGTGCTCGAAGAGCTCGACGCCCACGCCCCGCGCGCGGGCCAGGCGGTGATCCGGAGCCTCGCGGGCGCGTTCGGCTTCTCCGGCGACGATGTGGACAAGCCCATCTCCGTGCTCTCCGGCGGCGAGAAGGCCCGCCTCGCCCTGGCGAAGATGCTCTACGACGCGCCCAACCTCCTCGTGCTCGACGAGCCCACCAACCACCTCGACCTCACGACCAAGCGTGCGCTCGTGAAGTCGCTCGCCGACTACGACGGCACCATCGTGTTCGTGAGCCACGATCGCGCCTTCTTGCGCGCGCTCGCCACGCGGGTGGTCGAGCTCTCGCCCGGCAGCGCCCGCGTGTACCCGGGCACCTACGACGAGTACGTCACGGCGATGGGGCGCGAGGCGCCGGGGTTGCGGCAGGCGTGATCGGGTCCGCTCGGGGCGCGACCCCACGGCGCGCCTGGCGGCGCCGCCGTGCGGTCGGGCCGCTTCCGGGCTCGCGGCGGAG
>JAKFCH010000279.1:0-12305 GCA_036676765.1 Deltaproteobacteria bacterium | reverse complement strand
CCCTGCGGGCTCGCGCTACGCGCTCGGCTCGCGCCTGCCGCCGCCTCGGCGGCGGGGGCGCGGAGCCGGGCGGCGGAGCCGCCCGCCCTACGGTCGCCTGCCGCGCGAACCGGCGAAAGGCAGGTGGGTCCTTGATGTGGGCGCCCGGGTGTCTACGCTGGCGCCGCCATGACACCGATCGGCTTTCACGTGACGATGCGTCTCGCGGACGACCGTGTCATCGCGCCTTCCATCGCTGCGCGGCGCCGGATCGCGCGGCTCGTGCGCCACCACGGCGCGGGTTGCGGGCTCCTCGCGTTCCGCGTGGTCGACTCCCACATCCACCTGTTGTTGTTGTGCGATCGGGCGTCGGCGGGCGAATTCGCGCGACGGCTCGCGCTCGCGATCCACGGGGCGTTGGCGCCCGGCGCGCCGTTCGAACCGTCCCGATGTCGGCCGTTCACCGACGCCGCGCACCTGCGCAACGCGTTCGACTACGTCTTGCGGCAGAGTGCCCGGCACGGCGTGCTGCACGATCCGCGTCACGACGGGAGCGTGCTCCCGGACCTCCTCGGGCTGCGCGTGGGCGGCCGTGAGATCGCGTTGCGGGTGCGTGAGCATCTGCCGCGGGTCACCCGCGATTTCCTGCTCGGACACCTCGGCGTGTCGGCGTTGGAGGAGGTGGATGGCGTCGGGCCCCTGGTCGGGACACTGGTCGACGCAGCGGCGGCGGCGTTTGCCCTGCCGGATCTCGACGGGTCCTCGGACGACGTGATCCTCGCCCGCGCCGCGGCCGTCGCGGCCGTGCCCGGCGTGCGCACGGCCGTGCTCGTCGAGACCCTGGGCGTCTCTTCACGGGCGATCCAACGCATCCGTCTGCTGTCACCGCCGCCGGGCCATATCCGGGCGGTGCGGCTTCAACTCGGCCTCGGCGCCGCGCTCGCCGCCGCGCTCGCCGCCGCGCCCGCCCCGGGGCTGCAGTCGCCATCCGCGTCGCCGCGCCGGGAGGTCCCCGTCGCGTGGACGTGACACGATCGCCCATCGGAGGCGCCATCTCGGGGGGTAGACAGCCGGTCCGGTGCCCGAGATGGCGCCGCTCGCCCATTGGCGGCGCCATCTCGGGGGGTAGACAGCCGGTCCGGTGCCCGAGATGGCGCCGATCGCCCATCGGAGGCGCCATCTCGGGGGGTAGACAGCCCGTCCCGTGCCCGAGATGGCGCCGATCGCCGGCTTGGAGGCCCCGTGCAGGCGCCATCTCGGGGCCCGCTCCACCAGGCGTCTCGCCCCACCTTCGCAAGACCACCCGAACGTCGGGGGGCGCTGCGGGGGGCCCGCCCCCCGCCCCAGGAATCCCTCGAGTAGCGGCTACCGGACCTCCCACCAACGAACCCCAGCCGCGACCGTCCCCGCTCCGAACGCGGCCTCCAGGCATCTCGGCATCCGATCCACGATGGGGCAGGTGGGATCGTGCTCGTGGAGGACGAGGGTGGTGAAGGGCCAGCGCGCCACCAGCGCTGCGAGGCGGGCGGGGCAGTCCTCGCGGGCCCAGGCGCGGCTGATGTCCGCGGCGAGCCCGGGCACCGCGGCGTAGCCGGCGCGCGGGTTGGTGAGCTGGAGCGGTACCGGGCGCCCCGTGGCCGCCGCCACGACGAGATAGTGCGCGGTGCCGAGGGGGCAGGTCGGGCCGGCCAGCGGGAGGTCGAGGACGGGGCCGGCGCCTCGGGCGAGCGCGGCGCGGGAGGCGTCGGTCGGCGCGGGTTGGGCGGGGAGGGGGAGGGGACGGGTGGAGAAGGCCAGGGACTCGCCGAGCGCCAGGGCGATCACCAGCACCGCCACGCCGGACCGGCGCGGACCCGCCGACGCGACGACCGCCATCGCGAGCACCGCGCCCATGACGAGGCGGTAGGCGCTCATGCTCTGGGAGACGGTCGGCGCCAGCGCGGCGAGGGCGGCCCACGGCAGGGGGATCGCCGCGCCGCCCACGCCGATCGACGAGCCCAACGAGAACACCACGAGCACCGCCGCCACGACCAGCCCGCCGCGCGCCGCGCGGTCGCGTGCCGACGCCCACCCCGCCGACAGGAGCAGCACGGCGCCCAACCAATTCGGGTGGAACACCGGCGGCGGTGTCGTCGCGATGGGTGGCAGGAGGAGGCGTTGGAGGGTGGTCGCCTCGGGGAGGTCCACGAGGCCCGTGGGGCGGCCCTCGCTGCCCTTCGGGGCGAAGACGTGCACGCCGGGCGAAAACGACGGCGCATGGTAGGCCTGGACCGCCAGGGCACCCGCGGCCACCGCGCCGAGGACGAGCAACCATCGGAGCCGCGTACCGGGTTCGCGGACGACGTCGACGAGCCCCCAGAGCCCGATGACGAGGCATCCGGCCAGGGCCACGTGCGGGGCCGCCCACCCGACGAGCGCGGTGACGACGCCGGGCAGGAGCACCCAACCGGGCGATCGGGTCCGGGTCGCGTGGTGCGCAGCGGCGAGCTGGAGGGCGGCCCCGCCGAGCACGGACTGCTCGACCTGCCCGTTGGCGAGGGTCTCGATGACCCACGGGTGGAAGGCGAGGAGCCCGCCGAGGAGGGCCCGGCCGGCCGGCGCGCGACCGAGGACGCCGCCCAACACCCAGCCGCATACGAGGTTGAAGGCGGGTACCACCGCGAAGGTGAGCGAGAGCGCGAGCGGCACGCCGACGAGCGCGCCGAGCAAGGTGCTCGGCCAGAGGAGCGGCCGGAGATCGGCGCCGGTGGGCCACGCGACCACGGGCGTGTGGAGCGAGGGGAGGACCCCGTGGCGCAAGGGCTCCGCCCAGAGGGCGATGCCGAGGAGGTGCCCGTCCGTGAAGCGGGTGAGGGGCGCGAGGGCCGTGGGCGCGGACCACACCGGCAGCACGAGCAGCGCGCCGACGACGAGCGCGGCCAGGACGAGCAGCGGGAGGAGAGGGCGGCGCACCGTCCCCCCTCCTACCTCCTCGGCGATGCCGATGGCGGGCGGGAGGCCGCGCGGCGCTCCATCGGACCGTTTCCTGCCGTGCGAATCTCGATTAGGATGAGGTGGTGCTTCTCGTCCTCCAGGGATGTGTCTCCGCCCCTCCCGATGCGGATCCGCTCGGGGAGGGCCCGATCGCGCCGACGGTGGAGCCCTACACCGACACCGCGGCCGGCCCGGCGGTAGGCGCCCTGGAGCTCCCCTACCTCTGGAGCGATGTCCCGATCGTGGTCGGGGCGGGTCCGTCCGGTCTGGCGGTGGCGATGGATCTCGGGGAGGCGCTCGTGCTCGAGGCCGCCGACGCCGTGGGCGGGCGGGCGCGGTACGCGGGCGGGTTCCTGTACATGGTCGGCACCGAGGAGCAGGCCGCGCTCGGCGTGGTCGACAGCCCCGAACGCGCCGCGGAGAGTTGGGAGGCGCTCACGGGTGAGCCCGCCACCGACGCCACCCGGGCGTTCCTCGTCGCGACGGACGGCATCCGCGATCGCCTCGCCGGCATGGGCCTCGCCTTCAGCCTCGACCGCCCCGCGGCGCTCGACCGGGGCCTGCGCGAGCACCTGCCGACCGGCGGGGGGGCCGGCCTCGTCCGGGCGCTCGCCGCCAACCTCCCCGCCGGCGTGGACGTGCGCTTGTCCACCCCCGTCCGCGGGCTGGTGTTCGTGGACGGCGTCGCGGCCGGTGTACGCACGGACCACGGGTGGATCGGCGCGGACACCGTCATCGTGGCGTCGGGGGGCTTCGCCGACCGGGCGGACCTCGTGGCGCTGAACACCGGATGGACCGCGGGCGCGTGGCGGATGGGGACCCCCGCGGGAGCGGACGGCGCCGCGTTGGACTGGGCCGAGGCCGCCGGGCTGGGGACCGCCCGGCTCGACGCCGTCGGCTCCTACCGCGACGTGATCGGGATCCCCGGCGCCGACGGCTCGGCGCTCGCGTTCGCGCCGCGTGGGGGCGGCGTGACGATCCCGTGGGTGTGGGTCGACAGCACGGGCACCCGCTTCGTGGACGAGTCGGCCACCTGGAGCCTGCTGCTATCGGGGCTCGCGGACACGCGCTCGAACGTATGGGCCGTGACGACGTACGAGTCCATCGTGGAGGCGCTCGAGCCCGCCTCCGTCGCGTACCTCGTCAACGGGGAGGGGTGGCGCTGCGCGGACGACGTGGAGGCCCTCGCCGTCGCCATCGAGGTCGACCCGGGCGCGCTCGTCGCGACCGTGGCGTCCGTCGTCGAGATCCGCGAGCGGCGGTCCTTCGATCCGTTGGGGCGGTCCTTCGCGACGTTCGACGCCGACCCCGGCACGCCCTGCGCCTTCCGCCCCGGCAACGTCGCCGCGAAGACCTTCGGTGGCCTCGCGGTCGATGGGGACGGGCGCGTGCTCGACGCCCACGGGGAGGTGGTCCCCGGGCTCTGGGCCGTCGGCGAGGCCGCCGGGATGGGCGTCCCCGGCCTGGGCGGGGCCTGGGGTTTCGACGGGAGCCTCTCGGCCGTGTTGTGGAGCGGCTGGCGCACGGCGGCGGCCCTCCGCGCCGCGCCCTGAATCCGCGCGCCGACCGCGCGCCCCCTGCTCCCAAACGCGCCCTACTGCGACCGCGACTCGCGGTCCGTGACCTCCCGCATCGTCCGCGCGACGTTGTCGCTGTCGTCCACCTGCTGGGCGATGTCGGAGAGGCTGATCACCCCGAGCAGCTTGCCGTGGGTGTCCGTGATCAGGAGGCGCGACTTCTGGGCCTGGCCCATGAGCTGTTGGGCCTTCTGGATGTCGTCCTCCGGGCGGCAGGCCACTACCTGCCTCGACATGATCTGCTCGGCCGGCATGTCGAAGCTCTGGCCGTCGGCGACGCAGCGGATCGCGATGTCACGGTCGGTGATCACCCCCACGACGTTGCCTCCGTCGCAGATCGGCAGGAACCCGATGTTGAGGTCACGCATCCGCCGCGCGGCCTCCTTCACCGATTGCTGCCGGGTGAGGCACTCGGGGTTGCTCTTCATCACCTCGTCACAACGCATCTCGACCCCCACGTAGACGTACGTTCGTCGGGGACCCAGTCGTCGCAACGCGGCCGCCGCTCGGCAGCCCCGCTTCACGCGCCCGGCCCGCTCTCCCCGAACGTTCCTAGGCTAGTCACTCCGCCGGGGTCGGCGAGTCGGGTTCGACGAAGCGGAAGTGGAGGCTGTCACGGATGCGCGCCACTGCGGCCTCGTCCGGAGCGCCGGGCTCCACCCAGAACACCATCTCGTCGGGCTCCCAGCGGTAGGGAGCGCCGTCGAGCAGCACCCGACCATCCTCCAGCGCCGCGTCGATCGTCGGGAGGGAGCGCCCGTTCGCGGCGCGCATGAGGCCCTCGAAGCGCGCCTGGCGCGCGGCGTCGACGAAGTGGAAGTCGTGGCGCGCGGTCCACGCGGAGTGGAGGTGCATCGGGCGGAAGGCGACGCCGGCGAGCCCGAGGCGCAGGGCGACCCGGCAGAGCATCTCTCCGGCCTCGCGCGCCATGCCGAGCCCCGGCACTTCCTGGCCGCGCAGGCGCGGACGGGAGGGCGCGAACAACGCGCGCGGGTTCCGGAGCGTGAGCCAGTGGATGAACAGGACGGGCCTCCCGTCGACCCGGTCGCGGGTGAGCACGGTCTCACCGAGCAGGTGCTCGAGCCCTCCGCACGTGCCGAACACGCGCATGCGGTCCCCGAGCTCGCCGTGGTCGAGCGCGACCCGCACGTTGTGGTAGCCGAGGCGCTGGAGCTGGGTGAGCACGCCGTAGCGGTACATCGCGTACTCGATGCCGGTCGCGGTGTAGTGGCCGAGCAGGCGCGGCTCGGACGGCGAGCCGCCGAGCGCGCTGTCGATGTCGGCGGCGGTGATCCACTCCTCGCTCCCGAGCTTCCGCGTGTCGAGGCCCGCCGCGATGCCGGCGAACTGGCCGCGAAGCGGATCCGGCCCCTTCGGCACGGTCTCCTTGCGGCCGGTGGCGAGCAGGTTGGCGGTGGCGGCGAAGAGGCGCCAGGAATCCGGGTGGTAGCCCCCCGCGGGGAGCCAGACGCTGGGGGTGCGCCCGAGGGAGGCCAACACGCGTGCGTCACGTTCCAGGGCGCCCGCGAGCGACAAGCCGAGGCGGCCGAGGCGGTCGCCGCGGAGCACGTCCCCCCCGGCGATGACGAACACGAGGCCGGCCTCGGGGCGGCGGGCCAGGAGCCCGTCGAGGGTCTCGAGGTAGATGCCGTCGCCACAGTGGGGCGGGAGGACGGTCTCGTCCACGCCGGGGAGGGGGATCCAGTCCGCGCCGGAGATGGAGCCGATCCACGCCGACTTGTCGCGTGCGAGGCACGCCGCGGTGCCGTCGGGCGGGTGGGCGTCGAGATCGATGACGGCCACGCGTTCGTCGAAGCCGGCCTCGCGCAACGAGGCGACGGCGACGGCGATGTCGTTGACCGGGCACGAGCCGCCGGCCCGATCGGGGCCCGCGTGGTGGAAGCCGCCGAGGAGGTTGATCGTGGAGCGCCCCTCCGCGAGCGCGGTGCGGGCGGCCTCGAGCGTGCCGCCGCAGGCGAGGCGCACGGTGCGGAGCACCTCGTCGACGAGGATCTCGGCCGGGTCGGTGCCGTAGATGCGGGCGAGCACCTCGGGATCGTCGAGCGAGCGCAGCAGGGTGTCGTCGTGAGCGCGCGCGAGATCCTGCCAGCTCACGAGCGGCGGGCTCTTGAGATCCCGGGGGCGCAGGGCGCCGGTCGCCACGAGGTGCCACGCCACGAAGTCCGCCCGACGCGGCTCGGCGCCGGTGCGTGCCTCGATGGAGGGGAGCGGCATGCGGTAGTCGGGGTGGTGCCACGTCGGCAACGGACCCCGGACCCAGCGCGTCAGGCGATTACGGACATTCGGTAGCATGAGGCGGAGCTATTAGTCGGCCATCGTGCTTGGGACAAGGCGGGTTTTCGTCGGTTGGGCGGCTTTCGGCTTTCCGGTGCGGTCCGGATCCGGAACTTTCACCACGGAGGCACAGAGGACACAGAGAGGAGAGGCAGGGGAGGAAGCAAATTCGATGGGCAGGCCTTCTTGCCCGTCCCCCTTCTCCCAGTTGCCTCGCTCTGTCTTGTGCCTTGACTCTGTGTACTCTGTGCCTCTGTGGTGGACCTCCGACCTCCGACCTCCGGCCTACGGCCTCCGGATCCCCAGGATCAAGCCCCCCGCTCCTTCACCACGTCGATCACGCTCAAGACCGCCTTGTACGAGCCGAATGGCGGGTAGACGTAGGTGCCCGAGATGCGGGGGTGGTTCATCATCTCGCGCAGCGCCTCGCGCGCCACCTCGATGCCGACCTGGCGCTGGGCTTCCTTGTCGCCGGCGTCGGCGAGGCGCTTGCGGATCGAGGCGGGCACCTGCATGCCCGGCACCTCGTTGTGCAGGAACTCCGCGTTCTTCAACGACACGAGCGGCATGATGCCGACCAGGAACGGCACCTGCGGGAGGTCCTTCGTGCGCTCGAAGAAGCGCCACAACACCTCGGAGTCGAACACCGGCTGCGAGAAGAAGTACTCGGCGCCCGCCTCGATCTTCCGCCCGAAGCGGCTCACCTCGAGGTCGAGATCCATGTGGCCCGGGTTGCAGCCCGCGCCGACGAGCAGGTCGGTCTTGCCGCCGATCGGCTGGCCCGAGAAGTCGAGCCCGCGGTTCATCATCTGGATGAACGTGATGAGGCCGATGGCGTCGATGTCGAACACTGCCGTGGCGTTCGGGTAGGTGCCCATCTTCGGCGGATCGCCGGTGATCGCCAGGATGTTCCGCTGCCCCACGGCGTTGGCCCCGAGCAGGTCCATCTGCATGCCGAGCAGGTTGCGGTCGCGACAGCAGTAGTGGACGACCGACTCCATCCCGCAGTGCTGGCGCACGAGCTGCGCGAGGTACGAGGGGCCCATGCGCGCCACGGCACGGGGCCCGTCGGCGATGTTGACCACGTCGATGCCGGCCGCCTGGAGCATCGCGGCGCCTTCGACGGCCTTGAGCGCATCGACGCCACGGGGCGGATCGAGCTCGACGCTCACGCAGAACTTGCCGCTGTAGAGCCGCTTCCCGAACTCGGTCTTCTCCGAGGGGTGGGTCACCTGGACCTGGGGGGCGGCCGCGGGCTTCTCCACGGACTCGGCCACCACCGGCCGCCGCTCCGCGGCCACCGACCGGATGAAGCCGCGCATCTGCTTGATCATGTCGGGGGTGGTGCCGCAGCACCCGCCGATCACGCTGGCGCCGAGCTGCACGAAGCGGCGCGCGTGCTCCGCCATGTACTCCGGCGCCGCGAGGTAGAGCGTGCGCCCCTCGATGACCTGGGGGAGCCCGGCGTTCGGCATGGCGGCGAGCTTCATGTCGGTCGCGCCGACCATGCGCTCGAGCACGTGCTGGACGCCGCGCGGCCCGTTCGAGCAGTTCGTGCCGAACACGTCGATCGGCCACTTCCCCACGGTCCGCGCGGCCATCTCGGGGGCCTCGCCCTCGATCTGCGCCTGCCCGGGGCCGACGAGGTTGAAGGACATGCACGCGACGATCGGGAGGTCGCACACCGCGCGCACCGCGCGCACGGCCTGCCAGAGCTCGGGGAGCCGCGTGAAGGTCTCCAGCACGAAGAGGTCGGCGCCGGCGTTCGCGAGCACCTCCGCCTGCTCGCGGAAGACCTGGAAGGCCTCGCCCGGGGTCAGCTTGCCGACCGGCGCCAGCAGCGAGCCCGTGGGCCCCATCGACGCGGCGACCCACGCGCGCCCCTGTGTCTGCTCGCGCGCGAGTCGGACCCCGGTGGCGTTGATGTCGACGAGGCGATCCTCGAGGCCGTGCGCCGAGAGGCGCGTGCGGTTCGCACCGAAGGTGTTGGTCGTGAGAACGTCGGCACCCGCCTTCCGGTAGGCGGCGTGGATCTCCCGCACGGTGTCGGGCTGGGAGAGGTTGAGCTCGTCGTAGCAGCGGTTGATGAACACGCCGCGGGCGTAGATCTCGGTCCCCATGGCGCCGTCGAACAGGATCACGCGCGACTGGAGTTCTTCACGAAAAGAGGACAGGGCTGACTCCGCGGTTCCTAGGAGGCCCGGTCTAATCAGAGGGGCGGTCCGTCGTGGGGCGCGGCACCGTACTCCGAGGAGAGGGTGAGCGCGAGTACCGTCACGTTGTCCCCGCCGCCGCCCCGGTTCGCCGCGTCGACCAGCACGCGACAGATCTCCATCGCAACCGCCGCCTGCGTGGCGCCGCGGGCGTCGCGCACGGTGGCGCCGACGAGCTGCGAAACGGCGGCCTCCTCGGGCCCGCCGTAGTCGGTCAGCCCGTCGGAGCAGAGGACGAGCCACTCCCCGGGGAGCAGCGTCACGACGCGGGTGTAGAGGGCGGCGGGGGAGGGGGCCCCGTCACCGTCGAAGTGGCCGACGTAGCCGACGAGCGGCGTGCCGGCGTCCGACCATGCCACCCGGCGCCCGGCGACGGCATCGCGGATCCGGTGGGACTGGACGTTCTGGTCGTAGGTGAGGAGCGCCACGCCGTGGCGCCCGACGAGGTAGGCGCGCGAATCCCCGAGCGCGCCGAGGTGCACGCGGTTGCCGCGCGTGAGCGCGAGCACCACGGTGGTGCCCATCGGGATGAAGTCGTCGGTGTCGGGGTTCGCGAGGCGCAGGGCGGCGTCGCACACGATCTCGTTCGCGCGGGCGAGCGATCCGGCGAGGGCGGCGTGCACGCGCGTCGGCTCGGCGTCCCGCAGGGCCTCGGCCTGATCGGACCACCAGAGCTTGAGCGAGCGGACGGTGAGGCCCGACGCGAGATCCCCCGAGCCGGCGTTGCACTGGCTGATGCCGTCGGCCACGCACAGCAGCGAGAACGTGGGCTCCCCGACGAGCAGGAAGGCGTCCTGGTTCACCTGGGTCAGCAGGCTCTTCGAGATGCCGACGTGGGTGTTGAACCCCGCGCACGCGCCCGCCTGGCGCGCCCACGGCGCCGCGGCCCGCATCGTGTGCACCGCCTCCGCGACGTGGAGCCGCTCCCACAACGCGAAGCCGTCCGCGGGGCGCAGGCTCCCGTCCGCGGCGAGGCCGTCGGCCGCGACGGCGAGCAGCTCGAGCGGGAGCGGTACGTCGAGCGCGCAGAGCTGCGGCGCGAAGTCGGATTCGGCGAGGTCACCCGGGCCGGGGAGGGGGCCGAGCACCTGCTCCAGGACGAGCCGGAGGGCGAAGCGCACGTCGTCCCGGCGGCCCTCGGGGGTCGGCGCGCCGCGCGTGCGGAACCGGATCGTGTCCCCCGTGATCGTGACGGTCGAGGCGTCGGGCACGATGCCCAGGCCGACGATGTGCACCTCCGCGAGGGCCCGCGCGAGGCGGAGCGCGAAGCCGAAGGCGGCGCCGGGCGGGAGCGTGCCGTGCGGGGGGAGCGGCCGGGCGCGCGCGCGGAGGAGCTCGTCGTGATCGACGTCGTCGCGCAGCGAGATCGTGTCGGTCGTGACGACGAAGCGCGGGTCCGCCTCGGCGAGCGGGCGGATGGCCTCCCACCAGGCGTCGAACCGGGCCGCCGAAGAGAGGCGGCGTGCTAGGAACCAGTCCCGCACGTCGGCGGGGGTGGAGGATCCGCCCAGGTCCACGAGCAGCATCGCGAGCGCCGAGAGCGGCTGGGCCTCGACGAACGCGCGGGTGCCGTCGGGATCGCGCATGCTGCGGGCGAGCAGCCCGTCGGGAAGGCAGCGCCGGTAGGCGGTCTCCAGCGACGCGTGGCGCGCGTGGACCGGGTGGCTCGGGCCCTGGCGCTCCCATCGCAACGTGGCGCCGGTAGGATCGCACTCCTCGACGGTTGCGAACCCGAAGGCCGGGTGGTGCAGGACATCGCCGACGCGGGCGGGTTCGTTCGGAAGGATCGGCAGCATGGAGCGGGCCGCTATAACCCCGGCCCCCGGGCGCGGTCGGTTAGAGGCGGTGCTTCCCTCGGGAGTCTCAGTGGAAGTACGCGATCCCCTGCACGGCGCCATCGCGGTGGCGCACGGCGAGGTGGCGGTCGTCGACCACCCCTTCGTGCAGCGCCTCCGTGGCATCCGGCAGATGGGCTTCTCCGAGCTGCCGTTCCCGAGCGCCATCCACAGCCGCTACGCGCATTCGCTCGGCACGATGGAGCTCGCCGGGCGCGCGTTCGACCTCTGCTTCCGTCGCGACCCGTTCGTGACCCCCGGGCGGCGCGCGCTCTACCGCCAGCTCGTGCGCATGGCCGCGCTCTGCCACGACCTCGGGCACGCCCCGTTCTCGCACTGCACCGAGTTCGCGATGCCGCCGCTCCGCGCCCTCGGGATCGACGCGTACACCCCCGACCGGGTGGTCGGGCGGCTCGACCGCACCGCCAGCCACGAGGACTACACGATCGCGATCCTCACGCGCTCGTCGCTCTCCGAGACCCTCCGGAGCCAGTTCCCGTTCGACGGTCGGCACGTCGCGGCGCTGGTCAGCCGCGAGGTGGCGACGCCCGACGACCTGTTCGTCGACGGCGGCCACGACTACCGCCGCATCCTCTCGCAGCTCATCTCCAGCGAGCTCGACGTCGACCGCCTCGACTACCTCGTGCGCGACTCGTACTTCAGCGGCGCCCGCTACGGCGAGATCGACGTCAATTGGATCCTCTCCAACCTCGAGTGGCACGTCGACGGGGCAGGGGATGTGTCGCTCGCCCTCGATCGGCGCGCCATCTACGCCTTCGACGACTTCATGATCGCCCGCTACCACATGTTCGTGATGGTGTACTTCCACCACAAGTCCGTCGTCTACGAGGAGATGCTCAAGCGGCACTTCACCAGCGCGGCGTGCGACTACCGGTTCCCGAGCGACACCGACGCCTACCTCCCGATGGACGACGTCCACCTCCACGGCTGGCTCCGATCCTCGAAGGACGAGTGGGCGCGCCGCATCGTCGAGCGCCGCCCGTACCGCCGCGCGCTGGAGGTGCACGGCACGGCCGAGGAGGTCGTCATCACCGACGTGCTCGCGCGCCTCGACGCCGCCGGCATCGACCGCCTCGCGACCGGCAGCACGGGCAAGCTCTCGCGCTACAACGTCATCGGCCAGAAGCGCGAGGGCGCCCCGCCCATCTACGTGCTCGACCGCGCGCCCGGACGTCGCGAGCGGGCCACCGCGCTCGAGGACGCGACGCGGGTCTTCGAGCGCTACCAGGACGAGCGTCACATCGCCCGAATCTACGTCCCCGAGGACCGGGTGGACGAGGCGCAGGCGATCATCGGCCAGACGTAGGCCCCGACGTTCGGGCGGCCCCCCGGCCGCGGACGGCCGGGGTCGGCGCCCTCCCGGCTCGGCGCCGAGCGCCTCGGTCCGCGCGGTTTGCGGCGGCCTGCCGTTC
>JAKFCH010000278.1:0-17963 GCA_036676765.1 Deltaproteobacteria bacterium | reverse complement strand
CCGCCGCCGCCGGAGGCGGTGGCCGCGCCAGCCGAGCGCAGCGAGCCCGGAGGGTGGCGACGGCGGCGGCTCCGCGCCGCCGGGCCGCCCGTCAGCCTGGATACCGCCCGATCAGCGCGTCCACGTCGAACTTCTTCGCCGCGGCGGCGAGCGACATGTACCGGACGGTGCCGTAGCAGGGGCGGCGGTAGAACGGGCGGTCGAACTTGCCGAACACCCAGTGGATGCCGGCGTAGGTGTTGGGATCGCGGCCGTCGAGGCTGTAGCGGTTGTTGAAGTCCTCGAGCCACGCCAGCGCGGTGGGGGCGTCCGGGGTCCACTGGAGGAGCGCCTTGCCCCACAACATGCGCAGGTGGTTGTGCATCCAGCCGTCGCGGAGGTACTGCCGCATCGCGACGTTCCAGAGCGGGGAGCCGGTGGCGGCGGCGCGGAGCTGCTCGTAGGGGTAGAGCGCGGGGCGGGGGTCGGGCTCGTGGCGGCGGAGCTCGGCGCGCGCCCAGTCGGGGATGGCGGCGACGGTGCGGTGGTGGGGGTCGTGGAAGCAGAAGTTGTGCGCGAGCTCGCGCCACACGAGCGCCTCGTCGACGAACTTCTCGGCGTTCTCGCCGGCGTCGGCGGCGCGCACGGCGAGGAGGACCTCGTGCGGGGAGAGGTTGCCGAAGTGGAGGTAGGGGGAGAGGCGGCTCGTGGCGTCGACGTTGGGATCGCCTCGGTCGTCGGCGTAGCGGGGGAGGCCGGTGGCGAGGAACGCGTGGAGGCGGGCGCGGCCGGCGGACGTGCCGCCGCGGATGGCGGGCACGGGCGGGACGGTGTGGTCGATCGCGCAGCCGGCGACGAGCGCGGGGATGCGCTCGGGCGTCACGACGGTGGGCGCGAAGGGGAGGGCGATGGAGGCCCGCACCCGCGGCGACGACTCGGGGGGCGCGACGAGGAACGTCGGGAGCGCGTTCATCAGCACGGGGCGGATGCCGCGCGCGGACGCGTGGGCGCGGCCGAGCGACCGCAGCGGCACCACGGTGGCGCTCTCCACGGCGACGACGGGTGTGGCCACCTTCGCGCGCAGCCCCCGGAGCTGGCGGGGATGAATGAACGTGGACGCGTGGTCGGTGACGACGAGCGCGGCGCGTTCGGCGAGGGCGACGAGGTGCGAGGGGGGGCGCGGGGGCCCGCCGCTCGACGTCGAGGCCGGAAGCTCGCCGACGATGCCCCACCGCGCGCCGGGCTCCCGGGCCTCGTCGAGCCAGAACGCGTAGCCGACGCCGCGCGCGGCGAGGTCCGCGGCCAGGTCCACCACGGACTCGAGGAGGAAGGTGTGGAAGCGGTCGTTCGCCCACGGGTAGTCGCGACGGAGGCCGTGGTAGACGAGGACGGGCAGGCCGAGGCGGTTGGCCTCCTCGATGGCGTGGTTCAACGCGAAGTTGTGGTGCGCCCGGAAGACCGACTGCATCCAGTAGAGGACGAATTCGCCGCGCACGGGGCCGACACCCCCTTCGGGCAGGTGCAGGCGGAGCGGGTCCACTACGTCGAATCCCCGGCGCCCGACTCGGCGGCGCGCGACTGGGCGAGCCACATCTCGAGGCCGTCGAGGCGATCCCAGCGCGCGTCGTCCGGGCTGCCCGTCGCGAGCGGCGGCGCGCCCGCCCCGCCCACGACGAGGCGCACGGCGTGCGGCAGGCGGCTCCGCAGCACGGCGAGATCCCAGGTGACCTGCACCGGGCTCGACGCGCTCGACACGCTCACGAGCACGGCCCGCGCGCCGCTCTGGCGTGCGCACGCGTCGATGTCGGGGAGGGGGGTCTCCGCGCCGAGGAACACGACGCGCCAACCCGCGGCGGAGGCGAGGCACGCGGCCATGTGCAGGCCGAGGGAGTGCCGCTCGGACGGCATGGTGGCGCACACGGCGACGGGGCCCTGGTTCGACTCGGACAGCGGCCGCCAGAGCGACACCAGGAACTCCCGCAGGCGCTCGCTGGCGAAGTGCTCGTGGAAGGGATGGATGTCGCCCGACGCCCACGCCTCGCCGACGGCGACGAGGAACGGGCCGGCCCAGCCCGACAGGAAGGCCTCCATCCCGACCCGCGCGAGCCGGGCGCGGAAGGCGCGATCGAGGGCATCCCCATCCAGCGCGGCGGCGGCGTGCACCCACGCGTCGACCTCCTGTAGCGGGGTTTCGAGCCTGGAGATCGCGCGGGACGAAGGGGTGGACGCCTCCACTCCCGCCGCGTCGATCCGCGAAGCCTCGAGTTGCGAAGCCTCGATCCGACCCGCGAGCGCCCGCAGCTCCTCGACCGACGCGAGCACGATCTGGGCGGGCCGATGGCCGAGCTCGATCGCCCGGGCGACGAGGCGCACGCGGTCCACCGTGTCGGGCGCGTAGACGCGCTGGCCCCCCGCGGTCCGCCTCGCCTCGGGGAACCCGTAGCGACGCTCCCAGGTGCGGAGGGTGTTGGCGGGTACGCCAGTGGCTTTCGCGAGGGCGCCGATGCTGAGGTCCATCCCCGGAGTGTACCCGCCCGCGCAGGTTATGTCTACTTGTGAATAGCTATTGACAAGCTTCTGTTGCGTGCCTACGTTTGGGTCGTCATCCGCCGATCCTTTCCCCCCACCGTCGGTGTTCCCCCGCCGATCCGGAGGTCCCCCCATGTCCACCCTCGCCGCCACCGTCGCCGCGTCCAACCTCGCCACGCTGCCCGTCGCGCGCTCCGCCGTCACCGTCCGCATCCTCGACTCGGCGCGCCTGCCGACACGGCACGGCGAGTTCCGGATCGTGGCCTTCGCCAACGACGGGGACGACAAGGACCACGTCGCGATCGTCCGGGGAGAGGTCGCGGGTGCTGTCGACGTGCTCACGCGCGTGCACTCGGAGTGCCTCACGGGGGATGCCATCGCCTCGCTCCGGTGCGACTGTCGCGACCAGCTCGACGCGGCGCTGGACCGCATCGGCGCCGCCGAGCGCGGGGTGGTGTTGTACCTGCGCCAGGAGGGCCGCGGCATCGGCCTCGCCAACAAGGTCCGCGCCTACGCGCTGCAGGACAAGGGGCTCGACACCGTCGACGCGAACCTCGCGCTCGGCTTCGAGGACGACGCGCGGGACTACGGCATCGCCGCCGCGATGCTCGAGGCCCTGGGCGTCGCGTCGGTGCAGCTGATGACCAACAACCCCGACAAGGTCGATCAGCTCGAGGCGCACGGGGTCGAGGTCACCGGGCGGGTGCCCCACCAGATGGCGTCGAACGTGCACAACCGCGGGTACCTCGAGACGAAGGCGCGGCGCTCGGGCCACCTGCTCTGATCTGAGCGCGGAGGCCCGCGGCGCCACGAAGCCTCGACGGCGGGCGCCAGGGAGGCGCGGGCCGGCGCCCGAGCCCCCCTCAGCCCGTGTCAGCGAGCCGCCACCACCGGCGTCCGCAAGGCGACGGGCGGCAGCGCGGGGGGCACGGCCCGCACGCCACGGAGGGCGTCGCGCAGGTAGACGGCGATGGACGAGCGGCGCGGGGGCTGCCCGGTGGTCGCGGCGATGCGGGCCTCGCGCTCGGGCAGCGGGAGCCAGCCGTGCACGGGGGTCGCGGAGGGGCGCGCGGGCACGACGAAGCCGTCGAGGAAGATCGCGCCGATGGCGGGGTAGTCGACGGCCGCCGCCGTGCACCGGATGTCGCTCCACGCGCGCACGAGCGTGCAGGCCTGCTGGGCCTGCCCCATGTCGGTCGCGACGATCATGTCGTCGAAGCCGCGGGACTCGGCGATGTGGAGCGACCAGGCGACGTTCTCGTCGGTGTGCATCGCGTCGCGCTCGCGCAGCACCCGGTCCGCGGGGATGCCGAGGGCCACGAGCGCGTCGGCCATCACGTCCGCCTCGACGTAGGGGTTGTACACCGCGCTGCCGGAGGTGATCACGTGCGAGACGGCGCCCTCGTCCCAGAGCCGCGCGACCCACGCCACGCGCCGCGCCTGGCAGTGGGAGAGGGTGCCGTCGTCGTTGGCGGGGCAGCCCGGGACGAGGGCGACGTCGGCGGGAGCCGGGGAGGAGGCGAAGGCGGAGAGGACGGGGAGGAGGAGCATGGACCCAAGGTAGGGTGTGCTCGTTACCTTGTCAATACTTATTCAAAGTATGCGCACGACTGGGGCGGCCCGCACCGGCACCCAGCGCGCACCCACCCGGAACGCGTCACTCCGTCGGGTAGAGCGAGTCCAGGCGGTCGGCGAACCCGAAGGCGGCGCCGAGATCGAGGTTGACGCGCCACAACAGCTCGTTGGAGGGCGAGACCTCGTCGAGCTGACCGGCGCTGCTCCAGTCCACGAGCGTGTTGCCGTCGGGCAACCGCAGCGCTGCGCCGAGGAACGGCACGAGCAGGCAGGGCTCGGTCTGGTAGGACCAGACGGACGTGCGCGAGGCGAGGTCGATCTCCCGCGCCTCGGAGCAGGCCTCGGGCATGCCCACGTGGCCGCGGTTGAACACGAGGACGCTGTCCCCGAGCGCCTGGACGCTGTGCGGCATCTGCACGAGGCCGTCCCCCCGGATGACCCAGGTCATCGACCCGGTCTCCCGGTCGATGCGCGCGATCGACTGGTTGAACGGCAGGGAGACGAGGAAGGCGTCGTTCGCGGCGTCGTAGGCGATCGCGTTGACGTGGGACCAGTCCAGCACGGTCCCATCGGCGACGTAGTACCCGGTCGGCCAGGGCGTGTGCGGGTCCGGCGTGTAGTGGTCCCAGACGTTCCAGACGGTCCGGGTGTTCCCGGCGGCGTCGACCTCCACGATGCGGTCCCCCAGGTACCGCTCGCCGTCCACCTCCCGGATGTCCCAGCTCAACGCCGCGATCCCGCCGTCCGGCAGCTCCACGAAGTCGGTGTGGGAACCCTCGATGTACACGGGCGCCCGCACGGCGCCGTCGAAGCCGATCCGCAGCACCGCCCCGTCGGCGTCGGCCGCGTCGGCGAGCTCGTTGACGAGAAGGCCGCTCCGCGCGAGGTCCACGTCGGCGTTGAAGTACTGGCCCGCGTAGGTGCCCTCGGTGTCCTCCCAGGCCCACACGTACTCGCCGCCGCTGTCGAGGAGGACGACGAACGACGTGAGCTGTCGGATGATCGACACCACGGTGTACCCGCCGCCCTCGACCGCGTAGCCGTCAGCGATCGTGACGCCGAGGTTCGGGAGGTCGGCCGGGAGCGCGCCCGTCGTGACGGTGCGGACCTCGCCGCAGCTCAAGGTGACGCCGTCGTCCGAGGCGATCCGGAACGGAACGTCGGTGTGCGCACGGTTGCCGAGGAGCAGCACCTCGTGCTCCGTGCCCGACGACACGGAGGTCCGACGGACGCCCGTCGCGGTGGTGAAGTGCACCACGCCGCTGCTGTGCGCGGGGGTGCGCCAGGTCACCCGGACCACGGTGGGCACGTCGGTCAGGGTCGCCTCGACCTCCACCACCGCGCCGTCGCCCTCGACGCACCCCTCGACCGGATCGGGTGGATCCTCGACGGGATGCGGGCGTTCGTCGGGGTGGGCGCCGTCGACACACGCAATGAGTACGGGCAGCACGGCAATGGCGAGGAACGACCGGGCGAGTTCGATGCGGCGGTGATGCGACGGGCCGGGAGCGTGCATGCCCCACTGTAGAGGGCTGAGCCGGAACCGGAGCACCATCCTGTCCACCCGCACGGGCGAGTCGTCCGGAAGGGACCATCGGCGCCTGCTTGCCGGGATGTCAAGAACCGGCAAGGCGCCCAGAACCGCGGGCTCGCCTACCCGCCGGGCCCGCTGCCCATCGACGCCTCCACCTCGCCCACGTGGGTCTCGAAGGCGGAGACGAGCTCCGGCAGCGTGCGGGACATGGCCCAGGCCTGGATCTGGGGGAGGAGCGTCTTCGACGGGCTCCAGAATTGGTAGGACACCCACGACCTGCCCTCGTCCGCCGGGCGTACGTGCCAGCTCCCGTACGTCACGGTCTCCCACGGGGAGTCGTCCGCCCACGGCGCGACCTGGGGCGCGTAGCGCGCGGGATCGCCCGCGAACCAACAGTTCCGCAGGCTGGTCGGGGTGTCCTCGAGCCACCGGCTCCCGACGACGATCTGACGGCGGATGTGCACGGCGCCCAGCAGGATGGAGATGTCGAGCTGCTGGAAGATGTGGTCGCCGTCGAGGCGCTCGACGCGACGGGTGCCGAGCGAGGGGGGATGCCAGTCGTCCGTGGTCTCCGGGGAGCGGAGCACCCGCTCCCACGCGGCGAGCCCGTGGTCGCTCAACATCACCACCCGCGCGCCGGCCAACTCGACCCCGTTCGCCATGGTGCGCCCGCTGGTCATCACGGGCCGCGAGGAGGTCGCCTCCGGGGCGGCGAGGGTGCTGAGGACGGCCTGATCACACTGTTCGAGGGGAGGGGTCACGCCAGCCTGCTAACCGGGAGGGCGGACGGGCGGGCAGCCGCCTCCGTCGCCCGCGCGGACCGGCGCGGATTGCCGCGAGGCGCTGCGGGGTCCGAAGAGGGTGAGGGTGCATGACGGACCCGGTGATCCTGCTCGTCGAGGACAACGAGGACGACATCGAGCTGGCGCGGATCGCGCTCGCCAGGGCGCAGTTCCGGCATCGCCTCTGCACCGCGCGCGATGGCGTCGAGGCGGTCGAGTACCTCCTGCGGCCCGAGACCCGACGGTCGCCGCCCGCCCTGGTGCTGCTCGACCTGAAGCTGCCGAAGCAGGACGGGAAGGCCGTCCTCCGCGAGCTGCGGGGCGATCCGCTGACCGCCCGCGTGCCGGTCATCGTGCTGACCTCGTCCCGCCTCGAGGTGGACGTGCTGGACGCCTACACGCTGGGCGCCAACTCCTACTACCAGAAGCCGATGGACCTCCACACCTTCGCGACGGGGACGTCGATCCTGCTCGCGTACTGGTTCCAGTACAACGTGGCGCCGTACCAACTGGAGGGTCACTCCACCGGCGAGCTCCGCGACCCCCTCCTCGCGCTGGAGGAGCCGATGCGCCCGAAGGGGCCGGATCCGTGGAAGGGCGCGAGCCGGAGCCCGGGGGTGATCGTCATCGACGGGCACCCGGGCGACCGCGCCGCGACGATGCAGGCGCTGACCCGGGAGACGGATCCGAGGATGCTCGCGGAGATCGGCAGCTACGAGGAGGCGGCCGAGCTGCTCCGCCGCTTGCGCGGGCCGCCGCCGTTCATGACCACGGACGCGCCCCGGCTGATCCTCCTCGACCTCGACCTGGCCGGCGGAGACGGGCGCGACCTCCTCCAGGCCATCCGCTACCGCTGCGATCACCACGTCCTCATCGTCGTGTTCACCCGGGTTGTGACGGCGGACCTCGCGAGCCAGTGCTACCGGCTCAAGATCAACAGCCTCGTCCGGAAGCCGGACTCGCCGGATCACTACCGATCGACGGTGCAGCTCCTGTGGCACTACTGGATACGCATGAACGCCACTCCCCCCCCGCAGGGCACCGAGGGTCCCATGACGCCGCGGCCGGGATGAAGCGCGCGGCGCCTGGGTGGCCCCGCTACGGCGAGCCCCCGTGGACGGCACCGCGCTCCAGGTAGGCCATGACCTGGGCGGCGAGGGTGCGGGTGTCGATGGGCTTGGTGATGTAGCCGTCGCAACCAGCGCTCAGCGCCCGGCTCTCGTCCCCCGCCATCGCCGACGCGGTGACCGCGACGATGAGGATGTCCTTCGTCCGCGGGTCCTCCTTGAGGAGCCGGGTGAGCTGGAGCCCGTCCATCCCGGGGAGCTGTACGTCCATGAGGATGAGGCGGGGTTCGTAGGTCTCGAGGAGCGTGCGCGCCTCCGCCGCGTGGGTCGCGATGCGCACGGCGAAGCCCTTGGACCCGAGGATGTAGGAGATGAGCCGCGCGTTGAGCGGGTTGTCGTCCACGATGAGGATGGGGATGTCGGTCATGATGGCGCCTCCGTCGGTCTGGGCGGGAGGAAGGTCCGCAGCTCCGTCAGGAGCTCGGCGCTGCTGGAGCGGCCCTTGAGCACGATGCTCTCCGCGGCGGCGCGGAGGCGGGCGTTCTCCTCGGGGGAGAGGTCCTTCACGGTCCAGACGATCACGGGGGTCTCCCGGCAGCCGGGGAGCCGCCGGAACCGCTCGAGGAACATGAACCCGTCCATCCCGGGCATGAGGAGATCGAGGACGACGGCGATCGGCGCGGTCCGGGCGGCGGCGAGGCCCTGCTCGCCGTCCCGCACGCATTGCGCCCGGTAGCCGAGCTGCGCGAGGGTCGCGGCCATCAGGCTCGACGAGCCGGGGTCGTCGTCGACCACGAGCACGTCGCCGTTGCGATCGGGGGACACGCCCGCTCGGCGGAGCGAGGCGAGCAGGGTCGGGGCGTCGAGCGGCTTCGGCAGGATGTCGTGGACGGCGAAGCCCGCGACGGCCCCCCGCTCCGCGACCACGGTGACGACGAGCACCGGCACCGACCGGTAGCGCTCGTTCCCGCGGAGCTCCCGGAGGACGTCGAGCCCGGTCATGTCGGGCAGCATCAGGTCGAGGGTAACGGCGTCGTAGGTGCGCTCCGCGCACAAGGCGAGCGCGAGGGCGCCGGTGGCCGCGGTCTCCACGGCGTAGCCGGCGTCGACGAGCGCGGAGACGAGGACCTGCTGATCGCGGGGGTCGTCCTCCACCACGAGGATCACCGGGGCGCCGCTCCGCGCCGCGCCGAACACGCGGGGGATGGGGAGCGCGGTGCCGACCCGCGCGCGCCGCGGCAGGACGGCGTGGAAGACGCTGCCGACCCCCAACTCGCTCCGGACCCCCACCGAGCCGCCCTGGGCCTCCACGAGCCGCTTGGTGAGGGCGAGGCCGAGCCCAGTCCCCTCGTGCCGCTTCGCCGCGCCGCTGTCGAGCTGCTGGAACTCGACGAAGAGCCGGCCCAGGTCCGCCTCGGCGATGCCGACGCCCGTGTCCTCGACCTCGAGCCGCCACTCCTCGTCGGACACGAGGGCCACCCGGACGCTCACCCGGCCGCCCGGCAGGGTGAACTTGATCGCGTTGGAGACGTAGTTGTAGAGGACCTGCTTGAAGCGCGCGGGGTCCGTGTCGACGGTCTCGAGCGCGGGATCGATCCACGTGTCGAGGGCGATGCCCGACGCCGCCGCGGTGTTGCCGAGGATGGCCTCGATCTCGCCGACGACCACCCTCGGGTCGACGTCCACGGGGTGGAACTCGATCTTGCCCGCCTCCACCTTGGACAGATCCAGCACGTCGTTGATGAGCTGCAGGAGGTGCTGGCCGCTGGCAAGGACATGCCCGAGGAAGGTGCGGAACTCGGGGGACTCGGGCCCCACCTGCCCGTCGTAGAGGAGCTCGGTGAACCCGATGATCGCGTTGAGCGGCGTGCGGAGCTCGTGCGACATGCTCGCCAAGAACTCGCTCTTCAGGCGGCTGGCCTCCAGGACGCGCGCGTTCTCGGCCTCCAGCAGGAGGCTGCGGGTGCGGGTCTCCTGGGTGTTCCGCTCCTCGGTCATGTCGCGGAAGACGAGCACGACGCCGCGGATCTCGTCGTCGGAGCCGCGGATGGGCGCGCCGCTGTCGGCGATCGGGCGCCGGGCGCCATCCCGCGCGACGAGGACGGTGTGGTTGGCGAGGCCGACGACCACGCCGTCCCGGAGGACCCGCTCGGCGGGGCTCTCGACGAGCGCGTCGGTCTCCTCGTGCCGGATGTGGAACACCTCGGCGAGCGGCCGCCCCCGCGCCTCGGCGAGCGACCACCCGGTGAGCACCTCCGCGACGGGGTTCATGCGGACCACCCGGCCCACGTCGTCGGTGGAGATGACGGCGTCCCCGATGCTGTCGAGCGTCGTGGCGAGCCGCTCCTCGCTCTGGCGGAGCGCGGACTCCTTGGCGTCGAGGTAGGCCTCGGCGATGACCACCATGGCGGCGTCGAGGTACTCCTGGGTCGTGACGAGCACGTTGGAGAGGCGGTCGGGGTCCGAGAGGTAGGCCGACACGAAGCGGGGGACGAGGTACCGATGGAAGGAGCGGACGAGCGCGTACCAGGCGCTGAACGGGAGCCCGCTCATGGCGTAGATCTTGCCTTGGATCCGCAGGTCGTCCTCGTAGGGGCGCCAGTTCCCGCCGACGGCCAGCCGCATGCGCTCCAGGCCCTCCCGGTTCTGCGTCTCGAGCTGATCCTTCGGGATCGACGCGATGAGCGGGCCGAGCTGCGGGTGATCCGCGACCGACGCGAGCAGCTCCCTGGAGATCTCGGCGTGATTCGACTCGTAGACGTGCCAGAAGTCGGCGAGCCCCCCGGGGTCGAGCCCGGCCCACCGATCGTGCCGCGCCCGATCGTCGTCCGCCCTGCCATCCGTCATGAGATCCAACCAGTGAGATCCAACCCTACCCGTCGGCAACGGAAGGTCAACCGTAGGGGCCGAAACGTTACCGACTCCGGTCGTCCGCAATCGTCGGAGGGCCGCACGGCGCGGGGGTGGACACGGGTGGGGGGGCCGCGGGCGCGTGGTCCGCGGGCCCCGAGCGCGCGTCGGCGAGGGAGACCAGGTTCGACTGCCGGGAGGCCTCCTCCGCGTATCCGGCGACGATCGCCAGCGCGGCGGCGGTCGCCACGGACTTCGGGGGCGTGGCGCGGACCGGAGAGCCCACGCACAGCAGCTCCTGGCGTTGCCGCTCCCGGTCGGCCGCGATCGACGCGGCGACGGCCACGTCGAGCTCCTCGCGGCAGGGTTCGACCCACGAGATGCAGGCGGCGCCGCACCGTTGGGCGCCCTGGCACGAAGGGGTCGGGGCGATCACGTCGGGCACCACCGGGGGCGGATCGGCGGCGACGGCGAGCGCGACCAGGAGCCACATGGACCGAACGTAGCCGGAGCGCGGGTGGAACGTCCACGCGCGCCGAGGGTGGCAAGCGGGGGGGCAGGCTCGTGGCGCGGTCGGCTGGCAAATGCCGGTAGCTCGGCCCGCCGAACCAGAACCCGAAGGCGTCGCGCGGCACCGGGAGTCTTCGCCAGGAGGCCGCGCTCTACGAGCTCCACCACCATGCGGTGGACCGAGGGGGGCGCGAGGCGCATCGAGTTCCACCACACGCCGAAGCACGCAAGCTGGCTCGACATGGCCGAGATCGAGATCGGCGTCCTGAACAAGCAATGCCGTGACCGCCGCATCGGAGACATGGACACGCTGCGCACCGAGGTGGAGGCATGGCAGTCGCGCAAGAACGACGACGGGTGCGACGATGTAGGCGCGCCCGAGTTTGGCTCGGGCGTCCCTCGGCCGAGAACAGCGTCGGATCAAGCGGGCGGACGTCGAGCGGGGACCTGTCCGTCAGGGGTGCCCTCGGCGGCCGCCGCCTTCAGCAGGCCCTCGACTCGGCGCCGCTGTTCGGCTGATCAACGTCCGCTCAATTCCGGCGCGTCGTAAGCGAATATATGTATCCGGCCCATGCCCAACCGGTCAGATTCCCTGACGTGAGGCACCAGGCGCTGGGTGCATACCGCTGGGCGCTCAGACGTGAGCCCACCGCCACCGCCGGAAATCCGGCGGCTCAGACCGTCGCGCCCTTGCGGTTGCGGTAGAGCTCGGCGTCGACCACCTCGCGCATCTTCGCCTCGGGGAGGGCGCCGCCGAGGAAGGCGTTCACCTGCTTCGCGGCCTCGGCGGGCTGGTGCACCGCGGTGTCGTAGCGCACCTCGACCATCTCGAAGTTGGGGCGCTTGCGCACGAGGATCCGCACCGCCGCGAGGTGGTTGAGGTAGGCCTCGATCATCATCTTGTCGTCGGTGTCGTCGGCCTCGCCGCGGTGCTTGATCATCTTGTTCTGCGACGCGATGACCTCGTTGAGATCGCGGCGCATGAAGATGACCTTGTACCGGTTGTCGTCGGGGAGGTCCTTCAGGAGGAAGGAGATGACCTTGAGCACCTTGCCGCGGCCCTCGCGGAGGTAGCTCTTGTCCTTCTCCTTCTCGAGGTCCTTCACCCGCTCGTACTCGTAGTAGCCCTTGGGGTTGTCGATGTCGGCGGCGCGGATCGCGTCCGTCATGATCGGCAGGCCGCCGGCCTCGAGCATCTTCATCATCATCGAGGTGCCCGAGCGCGGCAGGCCCGACACGATCACGAGGGGATCGCCGTAGCGGCGCTGGTTGATGAACTCACCGAGAAAGCCGGCCATGTCGTTCCTTCTGGGGGCGTCTACAGCGTGACGCCGAAGCGATCCTTGAGCGCGAAGCCGGCGAGCAGCGAGAAGCCGAAGAACCAGGCGAGGATGCCGCCCTCGCCGCTCGGGAGCCAGCCGAGGTCGCGATCCAGGCGGTCGATGGCGATGCGCTCGATGGGGGAGCCCGCCGCCGGGACGGCCTCCGCCGGGTAGAGCAGGGCCTCCCAGCTCTTCGTGCGCAGCACCGGCACCTTGCGCGGCGCGCCGCCCACCGCCACGATCTTCTCCTCGGTGGTCCCGCCCGCGGTGAGGGTCAGGACGTGGTCCCCCGGGGCGTCGAGGTGGAGGCGCCACACGATCTCGCCGTCGGGGGTGCGGACCGGGGGAGCGTCGAGCGAGAGGCCGTCAGGCAGCTCCAATGTCACGTCCCGTGGGGCTACCGAGGCGGCCTCGGCGTCGAGCTTCACGACGAGCAGCGCGGTCTCCCCGACGGGGAGGGGCGCGTATGCATAGTTGGACACGAGCTGGACGAGGATCACCGTCATCGGCGCGAACATCACCAGCATCGGGACGATGTTGTAGCCGAGGTAGAGCGCGTTCTTGCCGAGCGCCTTGGCGGTGGCGGGGAGGACCACCCGGAGATCGTCCTTGAACAGGACCACTTCGAGCAGGTGCACGGCGATGCCGTTCTTCGCGCGGGCGATCCCGGCCTGGTTGCTGATCTTCTTGTAGACCAGCAACGCGACGACGCCCGCGAGGATCGGCCACACGAGGAGGTCGAACCACGGACGAGCGTGCCCGATGGGCGCGAGCAACACGTCGAAGACGACGCTGCTCACCGCGTTGAAGAGGCCCACGTGTCGCTCCTACGAGATGTAGCCGAGGCCCTTGAGCTTCGCGCGGATGTCGGCGTCGTTCTTGGTGTCCTCGAAGTGGAGCATCTCCTTCTCGAGGATGTGCTGGATGAACTCTTCGACCGTGGCGTAGCCGGCCACGTCGGCCACCTTCGCCATGCGGGCGTGGAGGTCCTTGTCGATCTTGACGCTGACGGACTTTCCGAAGCCGAACATGCGGGCCTCCTGGACAACGGGGGGGATGGGCTAACGCGTGAGGACGGGCTGGCCGGTCATGCCGGGGAGCGGCGCGACGCCGTACCATGCGAGCAGGGTCGCGGTCACGTCGGTGAGGTCGTGTCCGTCGGTTGGAATCGGGCGGTTGGTGAGCAGCACCCCGGGCACCACCTCGGGCGCCATCAGGTGGTTGCCCGACCAGCGGGAGGTGTTGTCCACGAGGATGGCGGCCGGGACCTCGCCGAGGGTGGACTCGTCGGAGTTGCCGTAGCCGCGGTCGTAGCCGACGATGAGGTCGGGGGCCTCGGACACGCGGGGCCCGTGGTACACCTCGGCCCCGCGGTCGACGCGGAGGACGGGGTTCTTGCCGGTCTGCGGATCGACCAGGGCCGTGAGCTGGGCCTGGAGTGAGGCCTCGGTAGCGGCGGCGTCGGCGGGAAGGACGATGCCTTCAGCCTCCCTTCCCTGGAGGTTGAGGTAGAGCGCGTTGAAGCCGAGACCGTAGGCCCGGGTCCTGCTCCAGTCGATGTCCCCGTGGGCGATGTGGCCCTCGGTCTTGCCGTCCTTCAACGTGAGCCAGCCGTTGTCGCGGAGCCAGCTGTTGAGGTGCACCGCGCGGGTGAAGGGCTGGAACCCGTGGTCGCTCATCACGACGAGGAGGGTGTCCTCCGGCAGGCCGGCGACGACCTCTCCGAGGAGGCGGTCCACGTTCGCGTAGTAGCCCTCGATGTCATCGGCGTGGTGCGCGGCGGCGTCGGCGTCGAAGGCGGGGTGCGCGGGGGCGTCCGCATGCTTGGGATCGCCGTGGCGCCAGAGCATGTGGCACTGGAGATCGATGTCGGAGAGGTAGAAGAACGTCGCGTCACCCGGTGTGAAGCGGGCGAGGGCGACATCGAGCATCGCCTCGGCGTCCTCCTGCACCAGCGCGACCTGCTTGACGTAGTCGTCGTCCGAGAACGTCGTGTCCTTGAGCGCGTTGGTCTCCTCCGGCATGCCCTGGGTGTAGTACTGGCCGCCGAGCACGTCGGCGAGATCGGACGCGAAGTCGCTCGGCGTCGAGAGGTCCTGCGGCGGGGACTCGGCGGAGAGGTTCACCGGCGAGGCGTAGAGGCGGAACCCGGGCCGCAGCTCCTTCGCGTAGAAGCGGACCGCGCCCGCGAGCGGCATGGCGCCGGCGGGGAGGGCGTCGAAGCTCACGGCCATCCAGTCGGTCCACTCGCCTTCGCGGACGACCGCCTGCGCCGCGGAGGACCCCGTGCCCGCGCGGATCAGCGCCACCGGCGCGTCGGCGTCGATCGAGACGGTGATCGGGACGGTGAGGTAGTCGTTGTCCCCGGGCAATTGCCCCGGCGGGAGGTGGAACACGTCCGGCGGGCCCTTGAGCGCCGCCTTGACCGTGTCGGGGACCCCGTCGAGATCGTAGTCCTCGACGGTGACGAGCTGGATGTCCCCCTTCAGGTCGGCGCGGGAGGCGACGGGCTGGTCGGTGTACCAGCTGTACTGGCCGTAGCCGCCGCGCATGTCGACGGTGCCCATGCCCGAGAGCACCTTCGCGTCGGACGGTGTCGGCGGGTAGTTCCCGGGGACGCGGTAGACCTCGACGTCCACGCCGGCGTCGTGCAACGCGTCCCACCACGGGGTGCCGGTGCGGTTGTTCACGACGGCATCCCCGCCGATCGGCAGGTAGTAGCCGAACAGATCGAGGGAGCTCCCGACATCTCCCGGGGGAGGGGTGGCCGAGGAGATCGGCAGGTAGGTCTTCGGATCGCGGTGGACGAAGTCGTAAATGCCGTGGCCGCCGGGATCGAGGCCGGTCACGAAGTTCGACCACGCCACCGGGCTCTGCGGCGGGTTGCTCGTGCCGAGCGGCTGGTACCCGCCCGTGGCCGCGAGCTTCGCGAAGTTGGGCATCCGGCCCTCGCCCATCATCCGGGTGAGGATCGTGGGGTCCATCCCGTCGACGCCGAGCACGAACACGCCGGGGCCTTCGGGGGCGGGGGTGCCGGGACAGCCCGCGAGGGCCAACACCAGGGCGAGGGGAAGGCTACGCCGCATCGCCGCGCTCCTTCGGGACCCGTGCGCCGTCGATCCGGGCCCCGGGGGCCGAGCCCGACTGCGGGAGCGTGCGCGGATCGAGGGGCCCGGCGACGGTCGCGGGACCGCCCGGGGCCGCGAAGAGCATGCGGCCCTTCATGTACTTCGGCGGGGCCTGCCCGAAGAGGCGGAGGATGGACGCGGGGAGGTCGGCGATGTGCGGCGCCTCCTGGGTGATCAGCCGGTTGCAGAAGAACACGCCGGGGACGATCGCGGGATCGACGCAGTGATCGCCGCTCCAGGACTTCGTGTTGTCGCAGAACACCGTCCCGGTGACCGAGCCGGTGGCGCACTCCCAGGAGTTCCGGTAGCCGCCCTCGTAGCCGACGAGCAGATCGGGGGCGTCGAGGCGGTAGGGGCCCTCGAACAGCTCGAACGCGCACTCCACCTTGCGGACGGCGCGGCCGCCGGACTCGGGGTCGACCAGCGCCTCGAGCTTGCCGGCGATCTCCTTCACCAGCGCGCGGTAGGGCGCGCCCTCCTCGACGATGCCGGAGGCCTCGCGGCCCTTCCGGTTGATGAACATCCCGGTGAGCCCGAGGCTGAACGCCTTCGTTTGCGACCAGTCGATGTCCTCGAACCACTCGCCGGAGGTGGTCTTGCCGTCCTTCAGGACGAGGTAGCCCTCCTCGCGCAGCCACGTGTTGAGGTTCACGCCGCGGCGGAAGTTGGTGAACCCGTGGTCGCTCATCACGACGACGACGGTGTCGGGGCCGACCGAGGCCATCACCTTGCCGACCAGGCCGTCCATCCGCTCGTACGCCCGCGCGATCGCGTCGGCGTAGGCCGTGGACTCCTTGTCGCGGTTCGCTGGGTGGGTGGGGTCGAGGTAGCGGTAGAACATGTGCTGGATGCGGTCGGTCGTGTCGAAGACCGTCGTGACCAGCCCGGTGCGCGTGCGCTCCAGCGCGTCGAAGAACATCGCCTCGCGCTCGTCGCAGATCTCCATCGCGGCGTCGAAGAACGCTTTTTCGTCGATGACGCGCTCGTTGAGCGCCCACGTGTCCTCGGCGAGGCCGAGCGTGGCGTAGGCCCCGAACTTCTTGGCCAGGTAGACGCTGTAGACCTGCGGGTGGCTGATCGGCATCGCCGGGTTCTCCGGATCGATGTGGATGGGCGTCATGTACAGGTTCACCTCGGGCGCGAGCGACGTGAGGTAGAACTTGGCGATGCCGCTCACGGTCACGCCCAAACCGGCGGAGAACGTGAGGTGGATCCAGGGGGAGTAGGTCTGCAGGGGCAGCTCGAAGCTCTCCCCGCCGTCGATCGCGATGGTGGCCTTCGTCCGGTCGGGCGCGACCGTGATCGTGAACGGAAGGGTCATCCGCCCGCCGTCCTTCACGAGGCCGTTGTCCGGGCCCACGATGCGCGACCGGATCACCTGCTCGCCGCTCGCGCCCTCCCCTTTGGCAGAGGGGGCCTTGCGACGCAGCACCGTCTGCTCGCCGCCGGTGAAGGCGGCCTTGCCCTCGTTGTTCGCCGTGGAGAAGAAGCTGAACGTGCCTTGGCTGCCGCGCAGATCGGGCACGCACATCCCGGAGAGGAGGAGGCCACGGAACGGGACCGGCGGGAACGTGATCGGCACGCGCTGGATGATCGAGGGGATGTGCCGCTCGCCGAGGAGCTTCCAGAAGGCCTGGCTCTTCTGGAGGAGCTTGATCTTCGGCTTCTCCAGCGGGACGATGTACTTGCCGATGTTCATCACCTTCTCGGCCGAGCGGATGTCGGTCGACGAGAGCATCGGGGCGTAGGTGCAGGGGTCCCGCGTGATGAAGTCGAAGATGCCGTGGCCCGAAGGGTCGACGCCCGTGGTGAAGGTCGACCACGCCACCGGCGACATCGACGGGTTCGACGTGTCGAGCGGGCGGAACACGCCCTGGTCCGCGAGCTTCTGGAGGTTCGGGAGCCGGCCCTCGTGCATGAACCGCGTGGCGATGCCGGGATCCATGCCGTCGAGCCCGAGGATGACGACGCGCTTCGCCAGGGCGTTCTTGTACGGGTTCCCCACCCGGATCGTCCGGATGAGGAAGGTGATCGGCCACAGCAGGATCGTGCCGATCGCCAGGGCGAACGCCGCGACCATCACGGCGAGCGAGCCCGCGAACGCGAAGCCGGCACCCGGGCCGATGTAGGCGAACGCGGCCGAGGGCCAGACCAACAGGCTCAGTAGCGCCAACCGGACGAGCAGCTGGTGGGTGTTCGGGCGTTCCATGGGACCGCCCACTATAGTCGTCACGCCGGGGACGGGCTACCTCTCGCCGGCGCCGCCCGCCTCGCACCTGGGCGGCCCCACCCGGAGCTCGACGATGATCCGCATTCGCACCGCCTGCAAGCCGCTCCTCGCGACGCTCCTCCTCGGCGTTTCGCTCGCCGGTTGCGCCGGCGGCCCGTCGGCCGAGGACCTCCAGAAGGGCGTCGAGGCGTCCATGACCGCCAAGGACTACCCGGGTGCCGTCGCCAAGGCCGACGAGGCCCTGAAGAACGAGGCGATCGCGAAGGATCCCGCGAAGGCCTGGCGCTTCGAGTCGATGCGCGTCCAGGGGCTGGCCGAAGGCGGGAAGGGCGCCGAGGTGACCACCACGCTCGAGCGGCTCGCCGCCGCGTACCCGAAGCAGATCACCCCGGCGTTGTACCGTTCGCTCGCGGACAAGCTCAAGATCGCGGGGGATGGCGAGGGCGCGGTCAGCGTG
>JAKFCH010000277.1:0-7537 GCA_036676765.1 Deltaproteobacteria bacterium | reverse complement strand
CCCGCCGCCGCCGCCACCGCCGAGGCCGCCCCGGCGCCCCACCCCACCACGATCCTCCGCCACGACAGACCCACGACATGGCCAACCCCAACCCCAACCCGTACACTCGGGAGATGTTCGCCCTCCTCGCCGCCGTCGCGCTCGCCGACCCCGGCGCGGCCGCGCCGGCCGCGGATCGGTTCGACCTCGAGCTGCAGGACGTGGACGTACACGCCGCCATCCGGATGATCGCCGACCTCGGGGATCTCGACATCGTCATCCCCGACACGGTCTACGGCACCGTGAGCATCCGCCTCGACGACGTGACCTGGGAGGGCGCGCTCGCCGCCGTCCTCTACGTCGAGGGGCTCCAGGCGATCCCCGCGGACGGCGCGCTCCGGGTGTCGCCCGCGCGGTAGCGCCCTCCGCGCCAAAGCCGCCCGACAAGCTCCACGACAAACCGCCCGACAAGCCCCACGCCAAAGCCGCGAGACGAGCCGCGCGAGGGATCCGGAGGGCCGGCCGACCGGGAGGGCGGCCGGGTCCGGGACGCGGAGCGGCCCGACCGAGGGCCGGAGGCCCGAGCCCGGAGGAAGCCCGACCCCGCCGTCCGGCGGGGACGCGCCCCGAAGCCGCGAGCGCCCCGAAGCCCCCGAAGCCCCTACGCCGCCGAAGCCGCCGCCGCCCCGCCCGCGCCCCGCCGCAGCCACGCGAGCAGCGCGACCGAGCCGCCGAACATCAGCACGCAGCCCCACTGAGCGGGGGTGAGGCCGGCCCAGCGCACGTCGGCGCCGGACAGGTCGGTGTTGCGGAGGAAGTCGAGGCCGAAGCGCGCGGGCGCATAGATCAGGCCCCACGTGGCGACGAAGGTGCCGGCCGGGCGCGGCTTGCGCGCGAGCAGGAGGAAGGTGGCGGCGATGACCGCGGCCACGATCGCCTCGAGCAGGCCGAGGTCGAAGCGGGTGCCGCCCGGGAACTCGACGCCGAGGAAGAAGTCCGTCGGCCGGCCGATGTGGTCGTGCACGCTGAAGCACCCGAGGCGGCCGAAGATCCAGCCGAACGGGAAGCCGAACATGATCGCGTCGGCGTGGGGCCAGAAGTCGCGCTTCCGGATGACCTTGTAGAACACGGTCGCGCCGAGCAGCGCGCCGATGAAGCCGCCGAAGCTCGAGAAGCCCGCCCACACCTTCAGGAGCGCCATCACGCCCTGCTCTTCGAGCTGGTGGGGGTTGTAGGCGATCACGTGCACGAGGTGCCCGACCACGAAGCCGGTGAGCACGGTGGCGACGATGCCGTCGACCACGTCGCGCACGTCGAGCCCGAGCTTGATGCCGCGCGCCCGCGCCATCTCGAGCCCGAGGATGAACCCGATGCACACGAGGGTGCCCCACGGATCGATGGGGATGGGGCCGAGGTGGTAGACCGGAAGGACGATGTACGGGATCACGCGCTACACCCGCAGGGGCGCCCGTGATAACACGACCCCCCTTCCGATTCGGAGTCCGCATGTCCGTCATCACCACCGACATCCTCATCGAGGGCATCCGCCGGGACGACGTGCTGGAGTGGATCGGCAACCGTGACCACCACGAGCGCATGCTCCAGGGCGCGTTCGACGGGTTGAAGGTCAAGGCCCCCGGCGAGTTCGAGCTCACCCTCAAGACCGGCCCCCTCCCCCGCACGCTCACCTACACGTTCGACCACGTGGACAACGAGCACGGCGGCCGCCGCGTGCACGTGAAGACCGCGGGCCGCCGCCTCGACGGCAAGATCCACTACTCCCTCCGCACGATGAAGCCGGCGCTCAACACGCTCGTCACGCTCCACGCCGACTACGCCACCGGCGGGCCCCTCGGCGGCATCATCGACTCGACGCTCCTCCGCAAGCGCCTGGAAGACGGGTACCGGAAGATCCTCGAGAACCTCCAGCGCGAGATCGTCAAGGGGTAGTCCAAAGGGGGCGACCGCTCCGCGTCGCGGCGGCGAGGTCGCCGGAACGAGCGTCGACGGCTCCATCGCCGGAACGGCCCCCCGAACCGCCCTCGCGCCGACGGCACGGTCGGGGGTTAGGTCTCGGGATGCTCCTGCTCCTCGCGCAGCTCGCCCTCTCGACCGCGGTGGCCGCGCCGTCGTACCCGCCGCCCCGCGCGGAGCTGGTGCTCGGGGGGGTGACGAGCACGTCCCTCGACCTCTGGCGCGCCTCCCCCGACGCCGACAAGATCTACATCCTGGCCACCCTGCCCGACGGCAGCGAGGCCCTGTTCCTGCTCGACACCGGCGCGTCGATCTCGGTCATCCACCGCGAGGTGGTCGAGCGGCTCGGCCTGCCCATCGTCCCGGTGGACGGGCGGATCGAGGGCCTCTCGGGCTCCGTCGCGTGGAAGCGCGCGGTGCTCCCCCGCATCTCGCTGGGGGAATTCCAGCTCAACGCCGTCGATGTCGCGGTGGACGTGCCGGGCGTGCCCGAGCTCGCCGGCGCGCTCCCCATCGCGGGCATCCTCGGCAACAACGTCTGGACCAACTTCACGTGCGTGGTCGACTACCCCGCCGACAAGCTGGATCTCTACGCGCCCGGCGCGCTGAACGTCCCCAACCGTGCGGCGCCGCTCGTGGTCGACGGCCAGCACGCCTACACCCCCGTGCGGGTGTGGGCGGCCGACGGCACGCAGGCCACCGTGATCCTCGAGGTCGACACCGGCGCGAACGACGTGTTGTTCAGCGGCCGCACCGGCGAGCCCTTCCGCGGCGCGAGCACCCAGGGTGTCGAGCCCGTGCTCGGCATTGGGGCCGATCTCGACGAGCTCCCCCTGGCGAGCTTCCTCCAGGTGACCCGGCGGGTGCCGATGGCGCGCGTCCGCATCGGCGGCCGCAACGTGGCCCACGAGCGGCACGCGCGCTGGTACGGCGCCGACGATCCGCCCGCCAACCGCCCCGACATGCCCGGACTCCTCGGCTACGGGCCCATGGGCGAGCACGCGGCGGTCCTCGACTTTCCGGGCGAGCGCTTCCTGTTGCGCCGGTCGAAGCGCGTTCCCCGCGACTTCGACGCCTACGGCGAGTACCTGAAGCTCGAGGAGGCGCGGTACGGCGCCGACCCGGCGCGGGCGGTGATCCGCGGCCGCCTCCAGTACGCCCGGGGAGACGCCGACGCCGCCCGCGCCACCGTGCTCGAAGCGCGGAAGGCCCTCCCCGAGGACGCCGAGCTCGGCGTGCTGCTCTCGTGGATCCAGCGCAACGCCGCCGAGTGGGACGCGTCGAACGCCACGCTCGCGGCGATGGATCCGGCCGCGCTCGCCGCCGAGGGGGAGTGGGTCGCCTACGTCGACAGCCTGCTGGTCGCCGGGGAGATCCCGCGCGCCCTCGACGAGGCCACGCGCGCCCTCGCCGACGCGCTGCCCGAGGCGGAGGGGCGCGACGACATGCTCGTGGCGCTGTCCGACGCGCTCCTCGCCTCCGGGAAGGCGAGCCAGGCGGGCGCCGCCATCGGGGAGGCCGCCGCGATCTCACCCGGGGGCAGCGCGCACCTCATCCGGAAGGCGCGCGTCGCGCTGGCCGAGGGCGATCGGTACGGCGCGATGGTCGCCACGCGCGAGCTGCTCGGGGTCTACCCGCTCAACGGCGTGCCGATCTGGCTACAGGCCACGCTCGCCGCGCCCGAGGACGTGCCGATGCTCGTCGCGGACATCGAGGGCGCGCTCGCCCGCCTCCACCCGGGGGACGAGCCCTGGGACTTCGTCGGCGCCGCGCTCCTCGCGGTGGGCCGCGCCGAGGAGGGGCACGACGCCCTGGCGAAGGGCTACGAACGGGACTGCGCGAGCTACCCCGAGGGGCCCGACCGCGCCAACTGCGACGCCTGGTACTGGGCCCTCGGCGGCGAGCGGATCGACGAGGCCCAGGCCCGCATCGACCTCGCCCTCGGCGAGCGCCCGTGGAGCTCCGCCTACCACGACACCGCGGCCACCGTCGCGTTCACGGCCGGCCGGGGCGAGGATGCGCGGCGCCACGCGCGGACCGCGGCGCGTTTGTCGCCCGGCGACCCCTATCTGTTGTGGCAGCTCGACCGCATCGATGCGAAGTTCCCTGCACCGACCCCGTAGGGAGCTCCTCACATGCGTTGGCTGATCCTCGTCGCGGCCCTGTACGCCGCGACCCCGCCCACGGGTGCCTCCACCGCCCCGCCTCCCGCGTCGTCCACCGTCACCGGCGTGTACGACGGCGACACGATGACCCTGTCCTCGGGCGACAAGGTGCGGCTCAAGTGGGTGAACACCCCCGAGATCCGCCCGCCCGAGGCCTACGCGGTCGAGGCGCGCGAGGCCGCCAAGGCGTTCGTGTCCGGCAAGACCGCCACCCTGCTGTACGGCGAGACCGTGCGGGACAGCTACGGCCGCCTCATCGCCGGCGTGGTGATCGACGGCAAGAGCCTCACCGAGCACCTGCTCGAGCTCGGCCTCGGCCACCTGTTCGTCATCCCGCCCGACGACACCGATCTCACGGCGTTCATCGCGGCCCAGGAGCGCGCCCGCAAGGCTCGCCGCGGGCTCTGGAGCACGCCCGAGTTCCAGGGCGTGCTGCACATCACGTCGTTCCACGCCAACGCCGACGGGGACGATCGGGAGAACGTCAACGGCGAGTACCTCCGCATCTGCAACATCAGCGCGGAGACCCTCGACCTGTCCGGCTTCCGCATCGCCGACATCTCGGGCAACTCGTTCGAGTGGCCGAAGGTGCTCCTCCCGCCGGGCAACACCGTCAAGGTGCACGCCGGCCGGGGCGCCACGCAGGCCGATCCCGACGACCAGATCGCGATCTACCTCGGCAGCGCCTCGCCGATCTGGAACAACAAGCTCGATCGCGCCACGATCTACGACCGCTTCGGGCGGGTGGTCGACGCGCGGGAGCACTCCGTCCAGGAAGAGACCCCATAGACGAGCCGCTGCTCCGCGCTGCGAACACGCTCCTCGACGGGCCGACCGGACCGCTCTGGACGTGGCTCGGCACGAGCGGCGCGGTCGCGGTCCTCGTCGTGCTGTTCGCCGGCTACGCCGTGCTCCGGCGGCGCTGGGCCTGGCTCGTCGCGGGCGGGCTCGCGGTGGCGGTGGTCGACCCCCTCTGCGCGCGGGTCCTCAAGCCGGCCGTGGGGCGCGAGCGGCCTTGCCGGGCGCTCGCCGGCGTCGAGGCGCCGAACGGGTGCGGCGCGGCGCAGTCGATGCCGTCGGTGCACGCGGCCAACACCGCGGCGCTCGCGGCGGCCACCGGATCGCCCTTGCTGATCGGCATCGCGGCGTTGACCGGCGCATCCCGCGTGATCACCGGCGTGCACTGGCCGAGCGACGTGATCGTGGGCTGGATCGTCGGCGGCGTCGTCGGCGGGGCGGCGCGGGGGGGCGTGGGCGTCGCCACGCGCGCGGCGATGCGGCGCCTGCGGCGGCGACGCGGTAGGGAAACCCCCGAGGAGCCGCCGTGGACGTGAAAGCCCTGTTCGTCGACGCCGCGGGCACGCTGCTCCGCCCGCGCGAGCCCATCGGGGTGACCTACACCCGCTTCGCCCGGCTGCGCGGCCACGAGGTCGATCCCGTCGAGGTCGAGCACCGCTTCCGCGCGGCGATGAAGGGCGCGGGCACCCTCCCCCAGCAGGGCGACGGGCGCCTGTTCTGGAGCCGCGTCGTGGCCGAGTCGGTCGGCGTGGACGACAACCGCCTCTTCGAGGACCTCTACGAGTGGTACGCCGAGCCGAAGGCGTGGTGGATCGACACCGAGGCGCTCGAGGTCCTCGGCCGCATCGCGCGCCAGGGCGTGCGCCTCGGCATCATCTCCAACTGGGACCGTCGGCTCCGCATCCTCTACCAGCGCTTCGCCCTGGAGCGCATGTTCACGGTGCTCATCTGCTCGGCCGAGCTCGGCGTCGAGAAGCCCGACCCGTGGATCTTCAAGATCGCGTGCCGCACCGCCGGGGTGTCGCCCCGGCAGGCCATCCACATCGGCGACGATCCGGAGAAGGACGTCGCCGGGGCCAACCGCGCCGGGCTCGTGGGCATGCTCCACGACGACGAAGAAGGCTGGAACGGCCTGCCCGACCGCATCGCCGTGCTCCGTCGCGCCGTGTTCCGGTGACGCCCGCCCCGGGGCGGTTCGAGGGGCGGGTGGCGGTCCGGGTCCCCGGGCGGGTGTGCCTCCTCGGCGAGCACAACGACTGGGCCGGCGGCGCGGCGGTGGTCGTGCCCATGGATCGTGGGATCACCGTCCACGGCGAGCCGGCAGAGTCGCTCTCCGCCACCGCGCTCTTCGAGGGCCAGTCGCTCGCGTGGGCGGCCGGCGAGGAGCCGGGCCCGCTCCGGTTCGTCCCCGCCGTCGCCGCCGAGATGGCCGAACGTTTCGGCATCCCGACCAACGCGCGGCTCCACGTCGGGGGCGATCTCCCCGCCGGGCGCGGCTTCTCGTCCTCCGCCGCGCTCTCGGTCGCGCTCGTGCGCGTGTTCGCCGGCCTCGCGGGGCGCGCGCTCACTCGCGACGAGGAGATCGAGGCCGCCTACGCCGCCGAGCGCAACCGCGTCGGGGTGGCGTGCGGGCGCCTCGACCCGGCGGCGTGCGCGTGGGGGCTGCCGCTCCACCTCCGCTTCGAGGGCGACGAGCTGCGCGCCGAGCCCCTCCCCGCCCGTCTCGCCCTGGCCGTCGGCTCGTTCCGCGCGCCGCGCGACACCGCGGGGATCCTCGCCACCCTCGGCCGCTACTTCCGCGGCGAGGTGCCGCTGCGCGATCCCGAGGCGGTCCGGCGTGTCGGGGCCGTGCGGGGCGCGATCGAGGGCTTCGGCGCGCACGCCGCGCACGGCCGCATCGCGCTCCTCGAGGGCGATCTGCCCGCGCTCGGCGGCGCGATGGACGCCTGCCAGGAGATCTACGAGGAGGAGCTCATGGCCACCCTCCCCGCGCTCCACGCGCCCGGCCTCGTGCGCGCCGTCCGCGCGCTCCGCGCCGCGGGTGCGCTCGGCGCCAAGTTCACCGGCGCGGGCGGCGACGGCTCGGTGGTCGGGCTCTTCCCGGTCCGCGAGGCCGTGCATCTCGACGCGCCCGCGCACGGCACCGTCGCCGCCGGCGTGGCGGCGCTCGACGCCCTCGGCATCGACACGTTCGCGATGGAGGTCTGGAGCGCGGCGTGATCACCGGGAGCGTGGCGCTCTGGGCGCGCCCCCGCTGACGCGGGGTCGGTCCCTTGCGGGCGCGCGCTCCGCGCCTGGTCCGCCCGGGCTCCGGGGACGGAGCGCGTGCGGGACCGGCCGGCGCAGCCGGCCGCCCTTCAGGCACCTCGCGCGGGGCGGAGGTGGTCGGCAGCGAGGGGGGTGACCGTCGAGGAATTGTCGGGCGGCCACAAACCCCACCCCCCGGCGGTGGGGCCCCCCACTTGTGGCCGCTCACGGCACCCAGGCCGCGCGCCCGCGCGCCTCGGGCACGGAACAACCGCCGTTATCCTGAAGCCGCGCGCGGTCGACCGAGGACGAGCGCCTCGAAAGCGGCCACAAACCCCACCCCCCGGCGGTGGGGCCCCCCACTTGTGGCCGCT
>JAKFCH010000276.1:0-8903 GCA_036676765.1 Deltaproteobacteria bacterium | reverse complement strand
CCGGCCGCGGGAGCGGCCGGCCCCGCGCCAACGGAGGCGGAACGCCGACCCCGGAGCGGCCCGACCCGGCGCCTCGCCGGGGCGCGCCCACCCGCAACGTGACGGTCAGGCCGCGACGGTCGCCTTCGTGAACTGCGCCGTCTCGGTGCTCTCCTTGAGCGCCGTGGTGCTGGAGAGGCCCCCCGAGACCACCTCGGCCACCGCGTCGAAGTAGCCGGTCCCGACCTCGCGCTGGTGGCGCACGGCGGTGTACCCTTCGGCCTCCGCGGCGAACTCCTCGGCCTGGAGGCGGGCGTAGGCGGCCATGCCCTCCTCCCGGTAGGCGCGCGCGAGCTCGAAGGACCCGTGGTTGAGGGTGTGGAAGCCCGCGAGCGTGACGAACTGGAACTTGTAGCCCATGGCCCCGAGCTCTACCTGGAACCGGGCGATCGTCGCGTCGTCGAGGTGCTTGCGCCAGTTGAACGAGGGCGAGCAGTTGTAGGCGAGCAGCTTGCCCGGGAACCGGGCGTGGATCGCGTCGGCGAAGCGGCGGGCCTCGGCGAGATCGGGCGTGGAGGTCTCGCACCACACGAGGTCGGCGTAGGGCGCGAACGAGAGGCCGCGGGCGATCGCCATGTCGAGCCCGCCGCTGATGCGGAAGAAGCCCTCGGGGGTGCGCTCGCCGGTGCAGAACGGCTGGTCGACCGGATCGATGTCGGAGGTGAGCAGCCGGGCGCTCTGGGCGTCGGTGCGCGCGATGACGAGGGCCGGCACGTCGAGGACGTCGGCGGCGAGCCGGGCCGCGACGAGGGTGCGCAGGAAGTGGCTCGTCGGGACGAGCACCTTGCCGCCGAGGTGGCCGCACTTCTTCTCGCTGGAGAGCTGGTCCTCGAAGTGCACGCCCGCGGCGCCGGCCTCGATCATCGCCTTCATCAGCTCGAAGGCGTTGAGCGGCCCGCCGAAGCCGGCCTCGGCGTCGGCCACCATCGGGACGAACCAGTCGCGGCTCGCACCGCCCTCGGCGTGCTCGGCCTGATCGGCGCGCTGCAACGCGCGGTTGATCCGCCGCACGAGGTTGGGGACCGAGTCGACCGGGTAGAGCGACTGGTCGGGGTAGACCGCGCCCGCGGTGTTCGCGTCCGCGGCCACCTGCCAGCCGGACACGTAGATGGCCTCGAGCCCCGCGCGCACGGCCTGCACGGCCTGCCCGCCGGTCATCGCCCCGAGGGAGGGCACGTAGGCGCGCTCGTGCAGGAGCTTCCAGAGCCGCTCGGCACCGTGCCGGGCGAGGGAGTGCTCGATGGGGAGGCTGCCACGCAAACGTGCCACGTCTTCGGAGCCGTAGGGACGAACGATGCCGTCGAAGCGGCCGGGGCTGGAGAGCTTGCTCATGAGGTCGACTCCTGGGTGAGAAGGGCGTAGGCGGGGACCGTGAGGAAGTCGGCGAACCGTTCGCCGGTGCAGAGGTCGAGGAACAGCGCCGCGGCGCGGGAGAAGGGGGCGGGATCGAAGCGGTCGCCGAGCTCGTCGCGCACGACGGCGAGCTCCTCGTCCATGGCGGCGCGCAGCCGGTCCGCGGTGACGACGGAGCCGTCCGCGAGCGCGAGGCCCCACCGCTGCCATTGCCAGAGTTGGGCGCGGCTGATCTCGGCGGTGGCGGCGTCCTCCATCAGGCCGTAGAGCGGGACACAGCCGACCCCGCGGAGCCACGCCTCCAGGTACTGGACGCCGACGCGCAGGTTCTGGCGCATGCCCGCCTCGGTGCGCTGTCCGTCGTGCAACGTCAGGAGCTCGTCGCGACCGGGCATCGTGCCCGTGCGGCGGAGGATCTGGTTGGGGCCGGGCATCTCCGCGTCGAACACCTCGCGCGCGACCGGGACCAGCGCCGGGTGGGCGACCCACGTGCCGTCGTGCCCCTTGCGGACCTCGGCGAGCTTGTCCTCGCGGATCTTCCGGAAGGTCGCCACGTTCTCCTCGTGGGACTTGCCCGGGATCTGGGCGGCCATCCCGCCCATCGCGTGGCACCCCCGCCGATGGCAGATCTCGACGAGGCGGCGGGAGTACGCGTCGAGGAACGCGCGATCCATCGTGACGCTCGCCCGGTCGGGGAGGACGCGGTCGGGGTGGCTCCCGAGCGTCTTGATCGTCGAGAAGATGTAGTCCCAGCGCCCGCAGTTGAGCCCGACCGACCAGTGCCGGAGCGCCCACAGGATCTCGTCCATCTCGAACGCGGCGGGGAGGGTCTCGATGAGCACCGTGGCCCGGATGGTCCCGTGCGGGAGGCCGAGGACGACCTCGGCGTGGGCGAACAGATCGCCCCACCACGCCGCCTCGTGGTGGGACTGGAGCTTGGGGAGGTAGAACCAGGGCCCCGTTCCGCGCTCGGTCGCCGCGACCCCGTTGTGGAACACGTGCAGCCCGAAGTCGAAGAGCGACGCGGGGATGGCGTGCCCGTCCACCGGGTAGTGGGCCTCGACGAGGTGCAGGCCGCGGGGCCGCACGAACAGCGCCGCCCGCTCCGCGTTGAGCGCGTAGTGCTTGCCGTTGGCCTCGAACGTGAGCGTGCCGCGCACGGCCTCGGAGAGCGCGACGTGCCCCGCGAGCACGGCCGACCACGTGGGGGCCAGGCTGTCCTCGAAGTCGGCCATGAACACCGACGCGCCGCTGTTGAGCCCGTTGATGATCATCTTGGGGTCGGCGGGGCCGGTGATCTCGACGCGACGGTCCAGCAGCGCGGTCGGTGGAGGCGCCACTGTCCACTCCTCCTCGCGGAGGACGGCGGTCTCGTGGGGGAAGTCGGGCAGGTTCCCGGCGTCGTAGTACGCCTGCTGCCGTTCACGCGCGCCGAGGAGCTCCAGGAGCCGCGGGCGGAAGCGTTGGTCGAGGTCGTCGAGGAAGGCCCGCGCCGCCACGCCGAGGTGCGCGTCGGGGGTGAAATCGATCGGTCCGTTCATGCATGACGGCCTATCGTTCAGGCCCTACGCCGATCGTCTCCGCCACGTAGACTCAAGCGCGAGTGTGTGTACGAGTGAACGTGAATCCGTGTTTCTGTAAATGTTGTCGGCAACCGGCGGCAATTCCGTGCGCGACGAGGCTCACCGGACGAGCGCGGCCCTCCGCATGACCCAGCCCTGGTCGGGCGTGAAGGCGAACCCGCTCGTCGGGGTGGGCGTCGGGAACATGACGTTGTCGTGGGTGCCCGACGGACAGGCCGTGAAGTCGTCCCGGACCGACGCGGTGCAGGCCGCGGTGTCCGACAGCGGATCGCCGCGGTTGGCCTCGTACTCCCAGAGCTCCCAGAGCCCGAGGAAGTGCCCGATCGCGTGGGCGACGTCGCGCCCGAAGCCGCTGTCCCCCTCCTCGCGGAGCGCCCTGAGCGGGACGAACGCCGCGCCCATCGCACCCGAGCCCAGGAACGGCACGCCCGGGGCGAGCCCGAAGCCGTCGTGGCCGCCCGGCTCGAGGAGCGCGGGAGCGAGCTCGTCCACGAGGAACAGGGTGAGCTCGCGCTCGCCGACGTCCACGCCGCAGGCGGTCATCGCGGCCGCGGCGTCGTAGCTGTCGAGCGTGCCGTCGGCGCAGGCGCCGTCGAGGGTCTCCAGGGTCCGGTCGAGGGTGATGCCCGCAAGGGCGAAGGCCTCGTCGACCTTCTGCATCGCCGCGTCGTACGGAGCGGCGGTCAGATCGCCCTCGTCCCACTCGTCGGAGGAGAGCACCACGCGGAGGCGCAAGGTGCCGGCCTCCGGCGCGGTGCCGTACTTCTCGATGGCCCAGCAGTCGACGAGGCCGCCGGTCACGAGCTCGAGGTCGTACCCGATCTGGCCGTCGTCGACGGGCCAGTCGGGCGACCAGGGGAGCAGCGCGGGCACCCCGTTCGGGTACCGACCGCCGCGCACCGGGGTGTCGTAGGGATCGTCCTGCTCGTAGGCATACTGGGTGGCGCCGTCGTCGATCCGGTTGACCTCGCCCGCGCCCCCCGCCCCCGGCGCCTCGCAGTACACCATCCGGGAGAGGGCGCCGTCGACGTCGCGCTGGAGGGAGACGTTCATCCCGGTGCCGCTCGACTGCAGGTCGTCCTCGAGCTTCTCGACGAGGATGTCCGGATCGTCCCAGGTGCCGGGGCCGCGCCCGTCGGTATCGTCGTCGGTGTCGTCGGTGTCGTCGGTGTCGTCGCCGTCGGTGTCGTCATCGGGGACGTCGGGACGGCCATCGCCGTCGCTGTCGACGTAGCCGAGGTCGGCGAGGCGAGCGTCCTGCTCGGCGGCGGAGATCCACACCGAGCACCCGGTCGCGAGGGCGAGCCACATGGCGGTTCCTACCCTGCGGAGCGGGGGGCTGCCAGACGGGGGCCCGGCGAGGCGGGCGCCTCGATGGGTGGATCGCATTAGGGGAACCGGGGTCCCATGCTGCTCCTTCTCGCCACGCTCGCGCAGGCTGCCTGCCCCGCCTCGACCGCCGCCGTCGAGGCCGGCATCGACGCCGTGGAGCGGGCGTTCGCCGCGTTGGACGCGGACGGCGTCTCGGTCGCCGCGAGCCGGCTGGAGGTGCTCGCCACGTGCCTCGACGTGCCGATCGACCCGGCCCTGGCGGTCCGGATGCACGGGGCCGCCGGCCTCGCGGCCTTCGTCGGGGGCAATTCCGAGCGCGCCGCCGTCGCGTTCGCCGCCGCCCGCCGGATCGACCCGGGGTGGACGCCCGACGCCACGCTCGTCCCCAAGGGCCACCCGATCCGCGCCCTCGCCACCCGGATCGACCCCGCCACCCTGGGCGTCGAGCGCGTCGCCGCCCCCGCGGAGGGCGCCCTCGTGTTCGACGGCGTACCGGCCCGCGCCCGGCCGAACGGCACGGCCACGGTCGCCCAGTGGGTGGTCGAGGACCGCGTCGTGAGCGGCGCCTACGTCTGGCCGGAGGCGCCGCTGCCGCCCTACGACGTCGCGACCGGCGGAGACGAGCCGGCCCGCGCCCCGCGCCCCGACCGGTCGCTGGGTGCGTGGCTCGGCGTGACCGGCGCCGGCGTGCTCGCCAGCGGCACGTGCTTCTTCGTGGCCGGCCGCGCGCGAGACGCCTGGGAGGTCGCCGACACGGGCCCCGAGCTCGTGGCGCGCTACCGGGAGAACAACGTCCTCGTCGGGTTGGGCGCCACCTTCGGGGTGGTGGCGGCCGTCGGTGGTGTGGGCGCGGTCGCGTCGGTCGCGTTCTGACCGATGCCCGCCTCGGGAGACAGGTACGACCGCTTCCTCGTCGAGGATGTCCTCGGCCAGGGGGGCATGGCCACCGTCTACCGGGTGCGCCACGGGACGCTGGGCAGCCACCACGCGCTCAAGGTGCTCGACCTCCCGTTCCCGGCGATCCGCGCGCGCCTCGTCCAGGAGGGCCAGGTCCAGGCGCGGCTGCGACACCCCCATATCGTCGCGGTGACCGACCTCATCGACGTCGACGGATCGCCCGGGCTGATCATGGAGTACGTGAGCGGGCCGACGCTGGAGGCCTGGCTCGGTGAGCACCACGCCGACGCGGTCACCGCGGTCGGGATCTTCTCCGCCGTCCTCGACGCGGTGGCGTTCGCGCACCGCGAGGGCCTGATCCACCGCGATCTCAAGCCCGGGAACGTGCTCCTGCAGCTCGTGGACGGGCGGATCATCCCCAAGGTGACCGACTTCGGCCTCGCCAAGCTGTTGACCGCGGACGCCGCCAACCTCCGCACGCGCACCGGCTTCGCGATGGGCACCCCCGGGTACATGGCCCCGGAGCAGGTGCGCAGCGCCAAGGACGTGGACGCCCGCGCGGACGTGTACGCCCTCGGCTGCATCCTCTACGAGCTCTGGTGCGGGGCGCGCGCCTTCTCGGGAGACGACCTCTTCGCGACCCTGGAGCGGATGGAGGCGCGCGCGTACGTCGACCCGCGCGAGCTCCGCCCCGACATCCCCGACGCCGTGGTCGCCGCCATCCACGGCGCGCTGGAGCCCGACCGGGATCGCCGGCTGCCGAGCTGCGAGGCCATCCGCGCCGTGCTCGACGGCGGTCCGTGCCCCGCGCCGGTGCACGCGGGCGCGGGCCCTACGAAGCCGCCGCCCCCCTCGCTGGCGACGTACGCGCTCCCGGCGGACTCGAGCGCGACGCTGATCCTGGACTCCGACATCGCGACGATCGCCCCGCGGAGCGTCGCCCGCCGCTCCACCGTGGTCGGTCTCGGGGTCGGCATCGGCGCCGTGTTCGTGGCCGGCTCCCTCGCTGTTTGCGCCGGGGCGATCTGGTGGGTCTCCTCGGCGGGGCCGACGGTGTCGATGGTGTCGACGGAGGGGGTGTCGACGGAGGCGGCGGAGCCGTCGTCGGTCGGGGTTCCGGTCGTGGCGCCGGCCGCGCCCGCGGCGGACGTGACACCCGCGGACGTGCCACCGGCGGCTCCGGCGGGATCGGTCGGTGGGACAGCGGGGGCGGCGCGTTCGGAGCCCGCCGCGCCCTTCACGCCCGATTCGCGTGCCCCATCGGTGGTCCCTCCGGAGGCTCCACCCGCGCCCACCGATCCGACGCGCGCGTCCTCCCCGCCCACCACGTCCTCCCCGCCCACCGCGTCCTCGCCGTCCACCATGTCCTCGCCGTCCACCGCGTCCGCTCCAGCCGCCGCCCCGCCCGCCGATGCCGCACCGAAGGCCGCGGGCCGCTTCGTGACCGACGGCGCCGCCGACAGCGTCTGGCTCGAGGCCGACGGCCGACGGTTCGGGCAAGGCAGCGTCGCGCCCGGGGACTACACCCTGCACGCCCGCTTCGGCACCGTCGAGGTGGAGCGGAAGGTCCGCGTGGTCGCCGGCCAGACGCTCCGCGCGACCTGCGACGCGACGTTCTTCGATTGTGTGGTGCGCTGACGCGGGTCGGTCTGCGGGTGTGCCGTGGCGCCCCGCGCCCCGTGCCGACTTTCCTCGCCCTGTCTCCCGGCGCCGTGGAGCGTCCGCACGCCCGCCCGTCCGATATCGTCGATCGGAGGCCACCATGCGCACCACCCTTCTCCTCCCCCTCGGCGTCCTCGCGGGCCTCGCCCTCGCGCCCTCGGCACACGCCGGCACCGTCACCCGATTCGAGGCCGGCGGGATGGTCGTCCCGATGGACACGACCTGGCAGGACGACGGGATCCTCGACGCCTACGGGTTCGTCTACGCGCTCCTGCGCGAGGGGATCGAGGTGCACTGGGTCACCGACTCGTCCAAGGTGTACGACGGCTACGACCTCGTCGACCTCCCCACCCACCTCACGACGGAGAGCGCCACGTCGGTGACGAACCGGTCGTTCGCGGGCGGGCCCTTCGTGGTCGCGGCCGCCGACGCCGACGCCGCGCAGGTGATCCTCGACGCCTGGCAGGCCGCGGGCTGGGACGCCGTCGCGTACTACACGACCGCCGCGGTGGACATGGAGATCTCCCGCACGATGTTCGTGGCGCCGAGCATCGCGATCTTCGAGGACGGCAACGAGGACATCGCCTGGGACTACCTCAACGCCGCCGGCATCCCCGACTTCGACGGCAACGTGTGGAACGACGACTCCGCGTACAACCTCTCCGAGGAGGACCTCGTGGGCGTGAGCGGCGTCGCGGGCGACGGCGCGCTCTTCGACGCGGAGGGGTTCCCCGCCTACTGCCACCTCAACGCGATGCACTGGGGCGAGTCCGAGGCCGCGGACGTCGTGATGGAGGTGCGCGCGTTCGCCACCGACCGCCTCACCAGCTCCCTGTTCGAGTGCGAGGCCGCCGACTCCATCGAGAACGAGCCCACCTACGGGTCGATGATCTCCACGGGCGTCGAGGAGGTGGGCATCGATCGCGGGCGCGCCGTCTACACCGTCGACGACCCCTCCGCCGAGCTGTTCCAGCTCGTGGGCGCGTGGGGGCCCGAGGGGGGCAGCATCTCGGACTTCTACGGCACGCTGGTGTCGGGTGCCATCACCCTCTCCGGCGTCGACGGCGACGACATCTCCTACGTCGTCGCGAGCGGCCGCCTCGACGGGGACGCCTCCCTCGGCAAGGTCTCCATCCTCGCCGGGCACCAGTACGACACGACGCTCCCCTACAGCGCGAACCCGGGCATCAACGGCGTCCGCGTCTTCCTGAACTCGTACTTCACCGCCGACTGCGCGAACCTCTCGCTCGCGCCCGTCGTCGCCATCGCCGGCGCCGCGACCGCGGCCGACGCGGACGTCACGCTCTCGCTCGACGTGAGCAACTCGGGCGTCGGTCGCGCCCGCCGCACCACGCTGACCCTCGACGTGCCCGCCGGCCTCGCCTACCTCTCGGACGACGCCGGCGGCGTCTACGATGCCGGCGCGGCCACCGTCACCTGGGATCTCGTGACGCTCGAGAGCGCCGAGACGGAGAGCGCCGCGGTGCGCTTCACGGCGGCGTCCAGCGGCACCTACGGCTTCGACGCGGAGGCCGCCTACTACGTCGAGGCCACCGGATTGTCGGCGTCCTGGTCGGGCTCGGTGGTGGTGATCATCGACGCCGACGACGACGGCGTCTCGGACGAGGACGAGGTCGCGGACGGCACCGACCCGGGCGTGGCGGACTCCGACGCGGACGGCCTCGATGACGGCGACGAGGCCGGCCTCGGCACCGACCCCCTCGACGCGGACACCGACGACGACGGGCTCTCCGACGGCGCCGAGGTCGGCACCTACGGCACCGACCCGCTCGACGCGGACACCGACGACGACGGGCTCTCCGACGGCGCCGAGGTCGACACCCACGGCACCGACCCGCTCGACGCGGACACCGACGGCGACGGCCTCTCCGACGGCGGCGAGGTGAACACCCACGGGACCGACCCGCGCGACACCGACACCGACGACGGCGGCACCGAGGACGGCGTCGAGGTGCTCCACGACGGCACCGATCCGCTCGACCCGTCGGACGACGTGCCCGACACCACCGACACCGA
>JAKFCH010000275.1:0-1560 GCA_036676765.1 Deltaproteobacteria bacterium | reverse complement strand
GGGGCGGGGGCCGCCGTGCTCGTCGCCGTGCCGCTCGGCGGGCTCGTCGCGTCGCGGCCGCGCCTGGGCGCCGCCGTCGACGCGCCCCTGCGGCTCCTGCGCCCGATCCCGCCGGTCGCGTGGGTGCCGCTCACCATCCTCTGGTTCGGCGTCGGCGAGCTCCAGCAGGTCGTCATCCTGTTCTTCGCGGCCGCGTTCGTCGTGATCACCGGCACGGCCGACGCCGTCGCCGGCGTGCCCGCCGCGCTCCTCGCCGCCGCGCGCAACCTCGGCCTCTCCGAGCGCGGGTTGCTGCTCGACGTGTCCGTCCCCGCCGCCCTCCCCGGGGTCGCCGCCGCGGTGCGCGAGGGCGTGGGGACCGCCTGGTTCGTGCTCGTCGCCGCGGAGTTCCTCTCCGCCTCCGAGGGCCTCGGCGTGTTGATCCTGGAGGGCCGGGACCTGCTCGAGCCCGCCCGCACCTTCGTCGGCATGGGCGCGCTCGCGGCGTGCGGCGCCCTCACCGATCTCGCGCTCGGGGCGCTCCAGGCGCGCCTCACGAGGTGGTCGTGAGCAGGGGGGTGGTCGTGAACTTGGGGTGGTCGTGAGCAGGGACGTGACCCTGGCCGGCGTGCGCCACGCCTTCGTCGAGGCGGGCACCGGGCGCCGCGTCGACGCCCTCGCGGGCATCGACCTCACCGTAGCCGCCGGCGAATTCGTCGCCATCATCGGCCCGAGCGGCTGCGGCAAGACGACGATCCTCCACCTCGTCGCCGGCATGTTGCGCCCCGATGCCGGCGCCGTGTCGTGCGGCGGCGCCCCCGTCGCGGGCATCGGCACCGACCGCGTGCTCGTCTTCCAGGACGGCGCGCTGTTCCCGTGGCTCACCGTCGCCGAGAACGTCGCGTTCGGCCCCCGCGCGCGCGGCCGCGGCACCGAGGGCGTCACGGCGCTCCTCGCCGCGCTCGGCCTCGACGGCGCCGGCGACCGCTACCCCAAGGAGCTCTCCGGCGGCATGCGCCAGCGCGTCGCCCTCGCGCGCGCCCTCGCCGTCGACCCCGAGGTGCTCCTCCTCGACGAGCCCTTCGGCGCCCTCGATGCTTTGTCCCGCGAGCGGCTCCAGGACGTGCTCGAAGCCGTCTGGCTGCGCGACCGCAAGACGATGATCCTCGTCACCCACTCCGTCGAGGAGGCCGTCCGCCTCGCGGACCGCGTCGTCGTCGTGTCGCCGCGCCCCGCCACCGTGCGCGCGGAGTTCGTCGTGGACGCGCCGCGCCCCCGCGACGTGACCGCGCTCGGGGAGCTTCGGCGGGCGATCGCGGGGGTGGTTCGGGAGGAGGGGTAGGGGCGCCTGATCAGGAGCCGACGCGGCACTGGCCCGGTGGCGGCCACGGAGGGGAAGCCTGTTCGTCAGGGGGTGCCTCGGTGGCCGCGAGGCGGCCACGGAGGGGAGGCCTGTTCGTCAGGGGGTGCCTCGGTGGCCGCGATGCGGCCACGGAGGGGAGGCCTGTTCGTCAGGAGGTGCCTCGGTGGCCCCGTGGCGGCCACGGAGGGGAGGCCTGTTCGTCAGGAGGTGCCTCGGTG
>JAKFCH010000274.1:0-5381 GCA_036676765.1 Deltaproteobacteria bacterium | reverse complement strand
CGCGGCTCGGCGCCCCGGCCCGCGGGCCGGACGCGCCAGCCGAGGCGCTTCGCGCCGAGCCCGGAGGAGACCGGCGGCGAGTCCGCGAGCCGCGGCGCCCGGACGACCTACGAGGCCTCGGACTCGGCCCAGCGGAGGATGCGGTCCACGTCGGCCCAGCGTGAGAGCTTGCCCTCGGCCCCGAGCAGCGTGATGACGAGGCGGCGGCCCCCCTCGGTCTGCACCACCGTGCTGAAGCAATACCGCGCGGTGTCGGTGTACCCGGTCTTCGCGGCGAGCACGTCGAGATCGGTGCGGCCGGAGAGGCGGTCGGTCGTGAAGAGGCGACGCGGCGCCGACTTGTTGGACCGGTGGAGATCCCAGAACGGGGCGGTCGCGACGGTGGAGAGCACCGGGTGGGCGGCGACGGCCAGGGTGGCGCGCGCGATGTCGCGGGCGGTGGAGAGGTTCTCGTCCTCCAGGCCCGACGGGTCGGACCAGGACGAGTGGTCCATGCCGAGGTCCGCGCTCACGTCGTTCATGCGCGTGATGAAGGCGTCCATGTCGAGGCCGGAGATGCCGGCGAGCGCGTAGGCCGCTCGGTTGTCCGACGCGACGAGGGCGGCGCCGAGGACATCCCACCCGCCGACACAATCGCCGGTGGAGAGGCGGCTGCGCGCGCCGGAGCGCGTGGGGTACTGCGCGGCGGTCACACAGAGCTCGCTGTCGAGATCCGGCTCCGACGACATGAGCGCGAGCGAGGACACCAGCTTGGTGAGCGAGGCGACGGGGCGCACCACGTCGGCGTTCTTGTCGATGAGGGGCTGCCCGGCGTCGAGATCGTAGACGAACACCGCGCGCGACCGGAGCGCCGGACCCCGACCGCCGCTCGCGGGGCCGTTCATGAGGCTGACCGCATCGAGATCGTCGACCGCGGGGAACCACGTCGGGCGGTGCCACGAGGCGGGGCCGTCGGGCGTGTCGATCGTCGTCAAGGCGAGGTTGCTCGCCGCGGGGATCCCCGCCGAGACGGCCGCGGGGACCGCCGACGGAGGCGCGGCGGACACGCGCATCGCGCCGGTGACCGAGCCCAGCGCCGCAGCCGAGAGCGGGGCTCCCTCGGGGGGGACGGACGCGAAAAGCACAGGTGTGCCTACGTGAATCGTGAGCACCGCGCCGGCGGCGACGATGGCGGTGGCGGCGGTGCGTAGGACGAGCTTCACTGGGGCCGGGTGTCGAAGGGGTTCGATCAGTTGAACACGAACGGTGTTGCCAAGTCAAGTGAAGATTCGGCTGGCGTCCGGAAATCGCGCCGGTGAAGGGCAATGATTCCGGATCCGGGCCGATCATGGCGCGGCGCCCACCCGGGAGAGCACCCGCGCGGAGACGAGCACGCCGGCCAGCCGCGCGGGCAACCGGCTGGCTTCGAGCCATCCCGTCCGCTACCATGGCGGCGGGAGGCTTCATGCTCCAGCGACAGCTACGTTCCCCGGTTCGAGGCCGAACAGGCGGGGGCGATTCGACCGGCGGCGCCACCTCCGACCGCCAGGCGCGGCTCGGAAACGCCGCCGTGCAGGAGCGGAGCGGCAGCGCCACGACCTCCGCCTCGACCTCGGTGAGCGACCTCGAGGCCGAGCAATGGGTGTCCGGCGCGCAGGACTTTCCCGACGGCAAGGCGCCCCAGGAGGCCGGCCCCGCTGGGCCGATGCGCCCGAGCAAGCTCAAGGCCAGGCAGCGCGGCGCGCTCATCGGCACCGAGAGCACGGTCAAGCTCACCCGCAGCGCGGACGGCAAGGGCCGCGCCGCCGCCGAGGTGCCCGACGGATCCGCCGCGACCATCCTCGAGGTGTCCGGTAGCCGGATCAAGGTGAAGGTGCGCTACGGCGAGAAGAACGTCGAGGGATGGGTGGACGGCGCCGTGTTCTCCGACCAGCCCGCGCTCACCCGCGACGAGGACGACGCCAAGCTCACCGACGACTTCGTCTACAGCAAGGTCGAGGGGGATCACTCCCCCGTGAACCCGACCGGCAAGGACACCGCGCAAGGCTCCGCGGGCGACTGCTTCTTCATCGCGTCGATGGCGGCGGTGGCGAACGCCTCGCCCGGCGCGATCAAGGACATGGTCAAGTACGACAAGGGCAAGGGGACCTACACGGTCCGCTTCTACGAGGAGCAGGGCCGGGGCGCCGCGAAGCCCGTGTACATCGAGGTCGACAGCTACCTCCCCACCGAGAAGGCCAACCGGAAGGACCCCACCTACGCGGGGGACGAGGGCGGCGTGATGTGGTCGGCCATCATCGAGAAGGCCTACGCCAAGTGGAAGGGCGGCTACGACGTCATCGGCGAGGGCGGCACCGGCGAGGAGGCCATGGCCGAGATCACCGGCGTGCGCTCCAAGAACAAGAGCCCGTCGAGCTTGAAGGAGGACGAGGTGGTCCCGTTCTTCACCAAGGCGAAGAAGGACGGCCAGGCCATCTACGCGGGCGTGAAGGACGCCGCGGAGTCCACCCTCCAGATGCCGTTCCGCGGCACCGGGGACGGCCCGTTCGTCGGCAAGCTGACCCACACGCACCGCTGGAACGAGATCCACCCCGGCTCCATCGCCATCAGCGACAAGCAGGGCAACGCGGCGGAGGTCATCGACAGCGGCAGCCACGGCGACAAGACCGGCACGCTCTCCGGAGACGGCCTGAAGAAGGGCCTCGTGACCTACAAGGGGGACGACAAGGACACCCTCGAGCTCACGTACAAGAAGGGCGAGGGCCCGGACACCGGGGGGGACCTCGCGGTGGCCTTCGACTACGAGGGCGTGCTCGACGTGAACAAGACGATCATCGGCAACCACGCGTACGCCTTCGAGGGCGTCGTGAAGGGCGAGCTCCAGTTCTACAACCCCTGGGGCACCTACCAGCCGAAGCCGATCACGCCGCGCGAGTTCCTCACGCACTTCGACAGCCTGACGACCAACACCCCGCCTTCTTCCAAGACCCAGGGATAAGCCATGGATCTCCCCGCAGAAGGGTCGATGGCCGCGTGCACGGCCCGGATCGAGGCGGGCCAGCCGCTGGAAGAGGCCCTCGCGGCCGGCGGCGTCGTGTGCCTGGGGCCGGGCGTCCATGCCGGGCCGCTCGTCGTCACCGTGAGCGTCACCCTGCGGGGCGAGGCCGGCGCGGTGCTCGACGCCCAGGGGCGCGGCAGCGTCGTGGCGGTCCAGGACGACGATCTCGTCGTGCGCATCGAGACCCTCACCCTGCGCGGCGGTCGCGGCGAGGCCGGCGGCGGCGTGTCGCTGTCCGGCTACTCCGAGGTCGTCCTGGTGGGCTGCACCGTGGAGGAGAACGGCGGGAAGGCCCTCGGGGGGAGCGGCGGCGGTGCGCGGCCCGTGGGCGGCGGCGGTGGCGGCGGCGCCTACGCGAGCCGCGGCACCTTGCGCGTGGAGGACAGCACGTTCCGGGGCAACCGGGCGGCCGTCGGAAGCGACCTGTTCGTGACGGGCGTGGCGGAGGTCCGCGTGCGCGGCGGCCACCTGGGCGGCGATGTCGCGGCGCGCGAGGGGGCGCACGTCTCCCTGGAGGGCGTGCAGGTCGACGGCGCGCTAGACGCCCGGGGTACCACCACCCGGGCGCCGACCGTGTCGGTGAAGGGTGGCCGCCTCCGCGGCGGGGTGAAGAACGACAAGGCCCTGCCGGCCCAGGTGGAGATCCTCCCATGATGTTCCTGACCCTCCTCGCCTGTGTCCAGAAGGACGGCGAGGAGAGCGACGACTCCGCCGGGAAGCGCGACGACGGCGTGATCACCGCGACCACCTACGCGGCGACCTCGGACCGGGACGGTTTTCTCTCCATCCCCGTCGAGGTGACCGAGGAGACCGGCGTGTTCCAGGTCGTCGTCAAGCGCGACCGTGGCCTCGTCTCCACCGAGTACCTCTACAACCCCGGCGAGGACCTCGTCCTCGACTGGGAGGACTGGTACGACTCGTCGTTCTCGCTGACGGAGAGCTTCTACCCGACGGAATTCGCCACGACGCTGAACTGGCCGGTCCGGGAGGAGGACGGCCCGCTCGACGTCGGCACGTACGAGGTGATCGTCTCGACGCTCGACGGGAGCTACAACTACGCGGGGCGCGAGGACGTGACGGTCGAGGTACTGACCCGCGCCGAGCCGAACGTCGACCGGGGCGTGCTCCGCGCGGTGATCGCCTACGCCGAGGGCGTGCGCGACGAGCCCGGCGTGGTCGACGGGGTCGAGGCCGCCGTCGACTACTGGGTTGACCTCTACGCCGAGATCGGCGTGACCCTCGAGCCCGAGTACATGGACATCGACGTCGACGCCCAGCTCCCCGACACCTACGAGGGACTCGCCGCGATCGCCGAGCTCCACGAGGACCAGGACCAGCGCTCCGTCCTGATGGTCGTCGGCGAGAGCATCGCGAACGACCGATGGCTCTACGGCGAGGCGGGTGGCATCCCCGGGCCATACGCCGCCGCGGATCACGCCGCCGTGTTCGTCTCCTGGCTCGCCAACGCCGGCGCCGACGCCGAGTTCGGCGAGGCCGACGTGCTCCTGTTCGGCGAGACGATGGCGCACGAGGTGGGCCACTACCTGGGCCTCTTCCACCCCGTCGAGGACGGCTGGGTGTACTGGGACGCCCTCGAGGACACCGAGGACTGCGCGCGCATGGGGGACTGCGAGGGAGAACTCGGCTCGAACCTAATGTTTCCGTACCCGGTGTGCACCGGCACCAGCGCCGGTTCCTGCGTGCGGCAGGATGGGTTGACGGAGGGGCAGGCGGGGGTGGTGCAGCGGTATGTTGGGGTGGAGTGAGGTTTTTGGGTGGGCGCGGGTTTTTGGGGGTGGTGGGGTCCGGCGGGGACGCGGCGGGGCGGCGGTGAGGTAGCGGGGCCGAGTGGCGGCAAAGGGACGGATCGCGGGGTTTTTGGCCAGCTTCGAATGACGGGCCCGGTTTTGGGGTCGAAGGGCGTGGAGGTCGCATGTGGATCGTGATGCTCGGGATGGCGCAGGCAGGCAGCGCGTACGACGTGCTGAAGCTGCGCGACGGCGGCGCCTGCGAGACCCTCGGGACCGGACCCGAGGTACGCGACGAGCTGATCGCGCTCGCCGAAGGGGACGTGGCGCCGGCCTACGTGCCGATGCGAGCCGCGGACTGCCTGGTCGAACGATTTTCCGACGATCCGGAGGTGGTCTCGCGCGCCTCCGTGTGGGTCGCCGAGCCGAAATGGGCTGGCCTGGCTCTCGTCGTGGCCGGGGCCGTCGACGGCTTCTCGGTCGACGACGGCGTGGCGATCGCCCGGGCGGCGGTGGCGGGGCCGGACGAGGCCCTGCGCGCACGGATGATCCGTCGCTTCTCGCGAAGTGCGCACGTCGAGGTGCGGAAGGTGGTC
>JAKFCH010000273.1:0-25797 GCA_036676765.1 Deltaproteobacteria bacterium | reverse complement strand
CGACCCCGCCGCGCACCGACCCCGGCGCCGCGCCGGGGACGCGCCCAACCTCCGTCATGAGGACGTCGTCTGGTGCCGGGGTCAGTTGACGACCACGTGGCCCGCCTTGCAGCCGGGTCCGCCGGTGGAGCCCGAAGGGCTCGCGGAGTCGGCGGCGCGAGACTCGCAGCGCCCGGCCCGGCAAGGGCCGGAGCCGACGCAGCCCGCCCCCGGAGGTCGGCGGCAAGCCGACCGTGAGGGGGGCCCCCTTGGGGGGAACCGGCGGGGGCCCCGGCTGCGGTTCTGGCGGGCCCACCGTCGACTCATGACCCCGGAGGCCGACAATCAGTCCTCGATCCCCCACCGCTTCAACTTGTAGAGCAGGCTCGACCGCGCCACCCCGAGCAAACGCGCCGCGTGCGAGCGATTGCCGTTGGACTTGCGCAGCGCGTCGACCACCACCTCGCGCTCGGCCTCCTCGATCGCGTTGCGGTTGGCCCACACCGCCGGCACCGCGCTCTCGCGCTCCAGCGGGTTGAACACGAGGCTGCTCGCGTCGATGGCGGGGCCGTAGAGCACGAACGCGCGCGTCAACACGTTGCGCATCTCGCGGGCGTTGCCCGGCCACGGGTAGGCGCGGAGGGCCTCGTGGGCGGCGGGGGTGAGGGTGATGCCCGGCGAGATGCGACGCGCGATGGTCTCGGCGAGGACCGGGATGTCCTCGGGGCGCTCGCGCAGCGCGGGCAGGCGCACCGCGAGGACGGCGAGGCGGAAGTAGAGGTCGCTCCGGAAGCCGCCCTGCTTCGCGTCCTCCGTCAGGCTGCGGTTCGTGGCGGCGACGATGCGCACGTCCGGGAACGTGGGCTCGCTCCCGCCCACGCGCCGCACCTCGCCGCTCTCGAGCGCGCGGAGGAGCTTGCTCTGTGCCTCCTCGGGCAGCTCCCCCACCTCGTCGAGGAACAGCGTGCCGGCGTCAGCACGTTGGAATGCGCCGTCGCGACGGTCGCTCGCGCCGGTGAACGCCCCCTTCTCGTGCCCGAAGAGCTCGGACTCGAAGAGCGTCGCCGTGATGGCGCCGCAGTTGAGCGCCACGAACGGCCGCCCGGCGCGCGGGCTCGCGTCGTGGAGGGCGCGCGCGGCGAGCTCCTTGCCGGTGCCCGACTCGCCGATGAGCAGGACCGGCGCGTGGTGGACCGCCATGCGTCGCAACATCCCGAACGCACGGCGCATCGGATCGGACACGCCCACCATCTCGCCGAAGCGGTCGGCCATGGGGGCGTCCTCGCGCACGTCCCACTCCACGACGAACTCGGTGTTCCCGATGCGGATCTCCTCGCCGGCGAACAGCGGCAGGATGTCGCGGACGCGGGAGGGCCCGAGGAACGCGGCGCCCGCGCCGGGCTCGATCATCGTCCGGCCGTTGAGGAGCCGCACGCGCACGTGATCCTTGACGAGCCCCGCGTCGGGGAGGACCACCCGGCTGCCGTGCCCGCCCACCGCGACGCGCCCGCCGCGCAACCGGAAGCGACGCCCCTCGCCGGGGCCGCTCGCGATGGTGAGCCACGCCTCGGAGACGGTGAGCTGCTCGCCGCCGCTCGACACGATCTCCTCGCCCCGCTGCTCGGGCTGGGAGGCCTCGGTGGGCGCCGCGAGCACGTCGCTGTGCAGGTCCACGCGCGCGGTGAACGGGCCCATCCGGAGCAGATCCCCGTGGTCGAGCTCGCACCGGGACACCCGCTCGCCGTTCTTGAAGGTCCCGTTGCTCGACCGGTCGACCAGCGACCAGCCGCCGTGCTGGGGGTCGATGACGCAGTGGGATCGGCTCACCTCGTCGTCGGGGAGCACCACGTCGCAATCGTCCACGCGCCCGATCCGCGTGCGCCCCTCTCGGAGCCGGGCCACGAACAAGGGAGGATCTCCCGCCGCACAAACTCCACGGTAGAATTCGAGTCGTGCCATGACTCCGCAGGATAGCACCCCGCGGTTGCGTCGATGGCGTTGCCCGATCGTCGGCGATGCGGCAGGATGCACCCGTGTCGTTCCCGCCCGCCCCCGTCGTGACCGCTCCCCCGGGGAGGCCGTCGTGGTCGCGCTGATCGCGCTGATCGGCTGCGCTGCGGCGTGGCGGCCGGACGCCCCGGGCCGCTTCGACCTGCGCGTGCCGGACGGGTGGACCATCACCCAGAACCGGCGTTGGCTCGGTACCGACGTGTTCACCATGAGCGATCCGGCCGCGCGCGCCACGATCAGCCTCCAGCTCGTGCACGCCGACGCCGGGTCGGCCGGGCTCCCGCTCGATCTGCTCGCGGAGGCCCGGGCGCTCTCCATGGGCCGCGAGCTCGGGGTGGAGAACTCCCGCGAGGAGATGCACCAGATCGCGCTCGACGGGCACGAGGCGTGGGCGGTGACCGGGCGGCGCCGGTGGAAGTTCGTGACCGCCGACTACACCGCCGTGTTCGCGCGCGTCGGCGCCCGCGTCGCGGCGCTCACGTTCCAGGCCCCCTCCGGCGAGCTCGACGCATCCCTGCTCGGCTGGTCGGTCGTGCTCGACACGCTGCGCTTCCCCCGCGATCCGGTGCCCCCCGACGCCCCGCACTTCGAGCCGGAGTGAGGCTCCGCTGCGAGGTGCTCGAGCGCGACGGCGCCCTCCCGCGCGTCATCCGCAACGACGCCGGCCAGGTGCTGCGGCTCTACGCCGACTCCCCCCCCGCCCACGCCCAGTGGCTCGGCCTCCTCGACGGGGTCGCGGTGTGGGCCGAGGCGGTGGCGGGCCCGGCGACGCCCGAGGCCGCGCCGGGAGGCGGGGAGGCCGCGGAGGTGGTGTGGCTCGAGACGCTCGCCCTCGACGAGGTGGGCGTGGCCGTCGGCCCCGACCGCGGCGACGGGCTCGGGTTGTTCGACTCGCCGATCACCGCGAACACGGGCGAACACACCGAGGGGGCCACCGCCGGGCCGGAGCGGGTCGGCGAGCAGCGTCGGACCGCGGTCCTCGCGTGGATCGCCGCCCAGGCCGCCGACCTCGACGTGCCCGCCGAGCCCGGGGCCCCGTGCGAGGCGCTCAAGCGGCTCGTGGCGGACGAGCCCCTCGATCCGCTCCCCGCCCTCGACGGCGTGCCGCGCCACCTCGACACGCGCGTTCCCGCCCGGGCCCCCGCGCCGCCGGAGCGCGAGGACACCGTCACGCAGATCGAGGGCTTCGAGGCGAGGGTGGAGGGCCTCGAGGATCGCGAGGCGACCGGCGTCCTCGTGCCCCCGCGCCACGCGCGGGCCTGGTGGATCACCGCCGTCGTGCTCGGCGCGGCGGCGGCGCTGGCGTGGGGCCTGCGCGCGCTGTGGTGAGGGGTGCTCCCGACGGGGTGAGGCCGCGCGGTGAGCAGCCGCCGTGCCCCTACCGATGCCTCTTTCCGGGGGTGGCCTTCGGCGCCCCCTTCGCCGCGAACTTCGGCCCCGGCTTCTGACCCGGCGACGGGTACGACGCGACGGGCTTCGGCTCGGTGTCCTCGGGGTAGATCTCGGCCACGCGCTTCCGGAAGCTCGCGAAGGTGCCGTCGAGGATGCTCGCCCGCATCGCCGCCATGAAGTTGGCGAACCACCGGAGGTTGTGGATGGTGCAGAGCGTGGCGCCGAGCACCTCTCCCACACGGAAGAGGTGGTGCAGATAGGCGCGCGTGAACGTCTTGCAGGTGTAGCAGTCGCACGACGTGTCCAGCGGGAACATGTCCTTGCGCCACCGCGCGTCGGTCACGCGCATGCGTCCGACCGCGGTGTAGAGGGTGCCGCTGCGCGCGTGCCGCGTCGCGAGCACACAATCGAACATGTCGACGCCGCGCGCCACGCCCTCGACGAGATCGAGCGGTCGCCCCACGCCCATCAGGTAGCGCGCGTGCGATTTCGACATGTGCGGCAGCGTCACGTCGAGGACGTCGCACATGTTCTGGTGGCCCTCGCCGACGGAGAGGCCGCCGATCGCGTAGCCGTCGAAGCCGATCTCCTGGATCTCCTCGGCCGAACGCTTCCGCAGCTCCGGCCAGAAGCCGCCCTGCACGATGCCGAAGAGCGTCTGGTCCTCGCGGGTGTGGGCGACCTTGCTGCGCCGCTCCCACCGCGTCGTCCGGGCCACGCTCCGCTCGGCGTAGGCGCGATCCGCGCCGAACGGCAGGCACTCGTCGAACACCATCGCGATGTCGCTGCCGAGATCCATCTGGATCTGCATCGCGCGCTCGGGCGTGAGGAAGGTGCCCTTGCCGTCGACCTCGTAGTTGAACGCGACCCCCTCCTCGGTGACCTCCTTCTTGTCGAGCGAGAACACCTGGAACCCGCCGGAATCCGTGAGGATCGGAAGGTCGACCGCCATGAACTTGTGGAGGCCGCCGGCCTTCTTGACCACGTCCTCACCGGGCCGCTGGGACAGGTGGTAGGTGTTCGCGAGGATGATCTGCGCGCCGACGTCCTTGAGGTGCAACGGCGACACCGTGCGGATCGCCGCCTGGGTGCCGACGGGCATGAAGATCGGGGTGGTCACCGTGGCGCGGCCGAGCTTCAGGCTACCTGCACGCGCACCGCTCGCGTCCTCTCGTTCGAGCTGCCAGGGCGCGGGACAAGTCATCGTCTCCTCCGGTCACCCCCCTACCGCGATAGAGCCGTCCGCGCGCATCGGCGCCGCGTGCATTTGCTTTCGATTCGGACCGCGATCTACACTCGCGCCTCTCGTCCGGAACCTCCCCACCGGTAAGGACTCCCCGCGCATGGCCAGCGGCAATCGTGCCCGCCCCCCGAGCTTCCAACCGGGCATGAACCTCTCCGACTACTACCGGGTCGAGGGGCTGATCCGTCTGGCGGAAGGGCGGATGTTCTACCTCGTCGACGACCATCGTCCCGACCGCCCCACGCGTCGGTGCTGGGAGTGCGGAAACGAGGACAACCCCACCACGGTCGAGCGGTGCACCGAGTGCGCGGGATCCCTGGCCACTCGCCAGTTCCTCCTCTCGACCCGCTGGGAGCGGGTGGGGTTCGAACCCTTCCTCGCCTTCTTCAACAAGCAGATCAGCCACCCGGCGATGCTCGCGCCGTGCGACGTGTTCCCCTTCCCGGAGGACAACCCGACGCAGATCTGCTCGGTGGTGCCGTACAACAACGAGCTCCTGCTGCTCGACGAGGCCGCGCCCCTCCCCATCGACCGGGTGATCGCCTTCGCGCAGCGCGCCATCGGCATGCTCGGCATGCTCGCCTTCAACGGCGTGCGTCTCAACTGGCTCCACCGCTCGAACTTCATGATCCGCCCGTCCGCCTCCGGGATCGGCGGGGAAACCGTGCTGTTCGACCCGGACGTGAGCGCCGTCGCCGACACCCCGCTCACCCCCGACGAGACGCGCGAGTCGTTGATGGAGCTCGGCGAGATCCTCCGTCGCTACACCTCCGTCGAGGAGCGCGGCTGGCAGGAATTCTTCGGCGAGGCCGAGCGCGGCACGTTCTCCACCGCCGCCGAGTTCGGGCGCGCGCTCCAGCAGGAGGCCCACCGCAACGCCAAGCGCCGCGCGCTGACCGTGCACGCCGGCATGACCGACGTGGGCCTGCAGCGCATGCTCAACGAGGACAACTGGGGCTGGGCGCGCCTGACCAACGGCGTCGAGATCTTCGTCGTCGCCGACGGCATGGGCGGCCACGACTGCGGCGAGGTGGCCAGCCGCCTCGCGGTCGAGACCCTCATCGCGGTCGCGCGCCAGCGGGTGGAGGTCTCCCCCCGCCCCAACATCGACGCGATCGAGAACATCCTCGACGAGGCCTTCCAGGAGGCCAACAACACCATCAAGGGCAACGCCGAGGCCCGCGGCAACGACATGGGCACGACCCTCGTGGCGTGCATGGTCGTCGACGACTCGGTGGCGCTCTGCGCCAACGTGGGTGACTCCCGCGGCTACCTCGTGCGCAACGGCACGCTCCACCAGATCACGCGCGACCACTCGCTGGTCGCCCGCATGGTCGAGCAGAACCGCATCACGGCGGAGGAGGCGCGGAACCACCCGCACTCCAACATCCTGCTCCGCACGGTCGGCACCGAGCGCAACGTGGACATCGACATCTTCCGCGTCGAGCTCGAGCAGGGTGACCGCGTCCTGCTCTGCTCCGACGGCCTCTGGGGGGAGGTCGAGGACGCCGAGATCGAGTCCATCCTGAACCAGCACCAGGACAACCGCATCGTGTCCCGCGAGCTCATTCGCGCGGCGCACATGGGCGGCGGCAAGGACAACATCTCGGTGATCGTCGTCAACGTGCCCGGGGAGCCCCCCGCGGCCGACGGCGCGCCCCAGGCGTAGCTCTTCGAGGCGAGCACCGGGGCGGCCCGGCTTCGCCGTCGGGTCGGCTCCAGGCTCGCGCTGCGCGCTCGGTCCGCCCGCGCCCCGCGGCCTTCTGAGCGGCGTCGGGACGGTGCGCGGGCGGGACCGGCCCGCGCGGACGCGGGCCGCCTTGCGCGCCCCTGCCGCGGGGCCCTTGCCTAGTTGCTCTCCACGTACCGGGAGAGGAGGAGCTCGACGTTGACCTCCATGTCCTCCCGCGGGGCGCCGAGGGCCGCGATGTCCCCCTCGCCGTCGATCACCACGGTGAGCGGGAACTGGGTCACGCCGTAGCGGCCGACCACGACCTCGTGGGCGTCCCGGAGCACGGGGAATTCGAGCTTCTGCGCCTCGACCCACGCGGAGAGCGTGGCGAGCTCGCCGTCGTCGGGGATGATCGCCAGGAACCGCGCGCCCCGGTTGGAGTACTTGCGGTGCAGGCGGTTCAGCGTCTGCAGCTGGGCCTCGGCGCCGTTCTTCTGGACGAAGTGGACGACGACGACGCGGGCCGGGAACCCGGGCAACACGCCCGTGTAGTCCGAGAGCGCCACGTGCGGGCGGGCGACGGCGCGGAGGGCGGCCTCCTCGTTCACCGCGGGGAGCGAGAACAACAGCGCAGAATCGCCGACCTTCACGTTGGGGGCCGAGACGGACCCAGGGGCGGCGGCGAAGGCGAGCGCGAACAGGAGCGAGGTGAGCAAGGGGACTCCCGGGAGGATCGGCTAACCGATAGAGGGCGGTTCCGATGGTCCCCGACGCCCTCCTCGACCTGTTCGTCGCATGCCGCCAGGCTGGCGGGCGCGCGCTCGTGGTGGGCGGCTCGGTGCGGGATGCCCTCCTCGGCGAGCCCGGCACCGACCTCGACATCGAGGTGCACGGGCTCTCGCTGGACGAGGTGGTGCCGATCCTCCGGCGCTTCGGCCACGTCAACGAGGTCGGGCGCGCGTTCGGCGTGCTCAAGGTCCGCTGGCAGGGGGTGGAGGTCGACGTGAGCCTCCCGCGGCGGGACACCCGGGAGGGCGTCGGCCACAAGGGCATCCGCGCCACCGCCGACCCCCACCTCGGCGTCGTCGAGGCCGCCCGCCGCCGTGACCTCACGATCAACGCCATCGCCTACGATCCGCTCACCGGCGCGTACGAGGATCCCTTCGGCGGCCGCGCGGACCTCGATCGGCGGCTCCTCCGCGCCGTCGACCCCCGCACCTTCGGGGAGGACCCCCTCCGCGCCCTCCGCGTCGCCCAGTTCGTCGCGCGCTTCGGCTACGCCGTCGACCCCGCGCTCGAAGCCCTCTGCGCCGCCATGCCGCTGGAGGAGCTGCCGCCCGAGCGCATCCGGGGCGAGGTCGAGAAGCTCCTCGTCAAGGGGCGCGCGCTCGCGGCGGGCTGGGCGTTCGCGCGGCGCGCCGGCCTCTGGGCCCGGGTGATCCCGGAGTGGGATCGCTTTCCCGAGGCCCTCGAGCGCATCGCCGCTTCGACCCTGCCGGGAGGGGCCACGCCCGTCGACGATGCCCAGCGCCGCCTCGCGCTGCTGTACGCCGCGGCGTGCGCGTACGACTCTCCCGCCGAGGCCGAGCGGGTCCTCGACCGCCTCCGCGTCTTCCGCGTCGGCGGCTACCCGGTCCGGCGCACCGTGCTCTCGCTGATCACCCGGCGGGATCTCGTCCGGGCGGCGCTCGCCGCCGCACCCGCGCGAGCCGCCGGCGGTGCGCCCGCCGATGCCGCGTTCACCGACATCGCGCCCCCCGACGCCCTGGTGCGCCGCCTCGGCGAGGAAGGCGAGATGGAGCTCCTCGCCGCGCTGCTGGAGTCCCCGGCGCTGCTCGCGGCCGCCACCCGCCTCGGCGTTCGGGAGGCGCCGCTCCCCGTGCTCCTCACCGGCGCCGAGCTCACGGCCCTGGGCGTACCGGCCGGGCCGGAGATGGGGCGGGTGCTCGCGGCGATCCGCGCGCGTCAGCTGGACGGAGACATCGGCACGTCCGCGGAAGCCCGGGCGGAGGTCGCGCGTTTGTTGGAACGCGACCGGAGCCCGTGACATAGTGCCCCCGATGAAGCCCCCCCTCCGTTGTCCGGCCGCGCTGCGCCTCGCCGCCCTGGCCCTCCTGGTCCCGCTGGTCGTCGTCTCCGGCACGGCCATCGCCGGCTCCGGCGGGGCCCCCGGCGGTGCCTCCGTCGCGCCCGGTGCGCCCACCGCCCCCGCGGCGCCGACGCCGGTCCCGGCGGCATCGCAGGCCCCCGGCGCGTCGGAGGCCCCGGCCGCGAACGGCCTCCGGGTCTCCGTCGACCTGCGGGAGGAGTACGTCACCGGCTTCCCGATGCTCGTCACCGTGACCGTCCGGAACGACGGCGCCGCGCCGCTCCCCTTTCCCGACCTCGGCGCGCGCCCCCACCTCGTGCGGTTCACGATGAAGAGCGGCGCGACCCGCTGGGAGCGCTACTCGACCCCTCCGGCCGCCGAGCCCTCCACGATGTGGACCATCCCGCCGCGCGCCCAGCGCCGGGTCGCGCTGGAGATCCCCTCGTCGGGCGGGCTCGATCCCGGCACGTGGGAGCTCGGCGTCGCCGTGCACGACCCCACGGGCGTCGTGACGATCCCGACCCGCTCCGTTCGCCTCGCCCCCGCCGCGCCGGTCGCCGGCACCTACGCGTGGGAGCCCGCGATCCAGCAGACCATCGGGGCGATGGTCCCCTGGCTGCAGCAGGCCTCCGGCGGCTTCGACCTGTACCTGATGCGGCTCGACCCGCGCGCGCCCACGCGGGCCGTCGGGCAGTTCTTCCTGGCCCGCCTCCCGGCCCGGGTGGACCCCGTCCTCACCCGCGCGCGCCCCGCCGATGCGCTGTCCCGCTACCTCTACTGGCAGTCGGGCGCCAAGACGTTCACGTTCGCCCGCCTCGAGGGCGGCGCGATGCGTGGCAAGCCCCGCGACGTGTCCATCCCCTACCCCTCCTCCGAGCTGCTCGGCCGCGGCGTCACCGACGCGCGCGGCGGCGTGGTCGTCCCGCTGTGGGTGCCCGATCCCGCGGGCACCAGCGGCGTCGTCCAGGCCTTGTGCGTCGACGACCGCGGCGGGCACCTGCTCCGCCACGTGGTGCGCCTCCCCGCGCGCCCTTCGGTCGTGAGCACCGCCGTCGACGCCGGCTCCAACCTCGTCCTCGCGCTCGGACACGCCGCGGGCGTCGACCTCTACCGGATCGACTCGGCCCTCCCGCCGGAGATCGGCGCGCGCGGCACCCGGGTGCTGCCGGTCACGGACGGCTGGTCGCCCGCCGCCATGGCGTTCGACACCGTCCCCGACCGCGGGGACCGCCCCGGCGGCCTCGCCCTGCTCACGGTGCTCACGCGGGGCGACACCTACCGGTCCCTCTGGTCCGACCTCTCGGGCAAGCCCCTCGAAGAGTCCGCGCCCCTCCCGTGGACCGCGCCCGGGGACATCGTGTCCCTGCTGCCCTCCGGGTACGGGCCGTTCTACTACCTGACGCAGGAGGCCGGCGGCGCGGTGTGGTACGGCGCGCAGGGAGCGCCCCCCCAGAAGCTCGAGGGCGCGCGCCCCGGGGTGCTCTGGCCGGGCGCGGAGGCCGTCCAGCTCCGTCGGATCGTGCCCGGCATGGTCATCGAGGACCGGACCGTGGGCGCGCTCGCGCAGTAGGCGCGGCGCCGCCCCTCCCGCAAAACGACGAAGGGGGCGGTCGGCCGCCCCCTCCCATCGCGCCGGTCGCCCGGCGACCGAACGACCGTTCAGTCGACCGGCTGGCAGCCGCCGTCGGGGTTCTCGTCGCAGTAGGCGTTGACCTTGCCGCGGCCGGTGCAGAGCGCGCTCTCGAGCTCCGGGAACCACGCCTTCTCCTCGGGCAGCAGGTCGTCCGGATCGCCGTACTGCACCTCGTTCGGGATGACGCACTCGCTCCCGCCGGTCTGGGGAGCGCCGTTGTCGTCGATCCACGGGAGCTCGCCGCAGCTCCCGTCGAAGGCGAGGGTGCCGAAGTTCAGGATGCTGTCGTCGATGGGGAGCGCGAAGGTCTCCAACAGCGCCGTGTACATGATCCCCTCGCGGAGCGAGGTGTCGATGCTGCAGTACTCGACGGTGGCGCGCCCGGCGTGGGCGGGATCCCCGAAGAGGCCGATCTGGATGCACTCGTTGAACGCGAGCTCGTGCTCGACGCCCGACGGGTCGTCGTAGACAGCGTTGAAGTCACCGATCTCAGACCCCGGCGAGCCGGTGTAGTAGGCGGTGAGGCCGACGGAGAGGTCGATGTCGCCGTCGTCCTCGAACACGTCGTCGTAGTCGTACTTGTTCGTCGCCTGGGACGAGATCTCCCGGTTCCAGAAGACCGACTCGGGGTCGACCACGATGCAGACCTCGCGACCGGTGCCGCGGAACTGGAAGGTGGCGCCGCCGAACACCCCGGCGCTCTCGCCGACGCCGAGCTGCCCGTAGTGGAGCGCGTCGGGGATCGAGTTGGGATCGAGGTCGGGCGCGCCGAACTCCTCCGCGCCAATCACGCGCAGCTCGCCGATGTCGTACACGAACGGCGCGTCGGACGGCTCGGGCCTGAACATGTCCCGGGCCGAGTAGCAGCCCGAGGAGAGGCCGGTGAGGCCGAGGAGCGCGCCGAGCGCCAAGGTACCGTGCGTGCGCATCACTTCGCCCCCCCGAGGCCGAACCCGTAATCGAGCCGAACGACCGGCTTGTCGTCGGGGCTGTTCACCACCGCCTCTTCGCCACCGTTGGCGACCCAGTCGCCCGCGAAGATGTACTGGCTCGGGGTGTTGAGCGCGTCGTAGTAGACGCGGCCCTCGAAGAACTCCTGGTCGTACTTGTTGTACTCACGACCACTCCCCACGTCGCAGCTGGAGAACTTGCCGCTCTCCGCCGGGTTCGCGAGGTTGATCTCCGGGGAGTCCATCCAGCCCCAGATGACCATGCCTTCGACGAACACGGTGTGGGGCATCACGAAGGAGGCCTCGAAGTCACCGTCGTCGTTGAGGGCGAAGTCGAGATCCCCGATGAACGACATCTCCTGGTCGGAGGTGGCGTAGAAGTAGTCGTAGCAGGCCTGCTGGAAGGTGCTGCCGTTGACCACGTCGAGACCGTTGTCGTCCTTGACCGGGTTGCCGAGGACGGTCCCGAAGTACTGCAGCATGTCGGCGTAGTCGGTGAACCGCCCGGTCACGACCTGGCACGCCAGCGACTCGTAGCAGGCGAAGTCGTACCGCCCGACGGTGGTGCCACCGTAGGGGAACGTGTCACCCGGCGTGTCGGGCGTGACGATGGGGCCCATGGACGGGTGGGGGTACCCGAAGGCCACGTTGTCGATGCCCGAGTAGGCGCCGAGGAAGATCGGCCCGATGAAGCGCGGGTCGGTGAGCTCCGTGCCGTCGGCCTGGGTCCGGGTCGCGGCCGCCGCCGGCACGATGACCGTGCCGATGATGTCCTTCTCCGGGAGCACTTCGTTGTAGGCGCAGCCGAGCGCCAAGAGCAGGATCGAGGTTCCCATGCCGTCCTCCTAAAACTCGTACTTCACGCCGACCTGGGCCTGAACGATGTCCTGGCGGGCGGCGATGATGTAGCGGTTCTGGGTGTCGATGTAGTAGTCGTAGCTGTCGGCGAGGTAGTACGGGTACTGGTTGTTCGTCAGGTTGTCGACCTGGGCGGTGGCCGAGAGCTTGCCCTTGCGGACGGGGATGTCCTGCTCGATGAGGATGGAGAGGTCCCAGGTGGCGCCGGCGCGGCCGTAGGTGCCGTAGTTCTCCTTGAGGAGGCTGTAGCTGTCGCTGCCACCCGCGAGGCTGTCCGCCTGCGAGTAGTAGAAGCGCGACAGGGGCGCGCCCGAGTACAGCTTGCCGCTCATGCCGACCGTGGTGGTCCACGGGTCGATCGGGAGGTCCCACGCGGCCTGGACCTTGAGCTGGTGGCGGAAGTCCGAGGGGAGGTTGCCGTACCAGAGGTCGACCTGCGCGGGGTTCGACAGGACGGCGCTGAGCCCGTTCTGCACGCGCCCACGGCTCACGACGTAGGAGTAGGTCGCCGAGAGGAGCCAGCGGTCGGCCCAGTTGCGCGTGATGGACACGTCGGTCTGGTAGTAGTCGCGCAGCGCGATGGCCGGCGTGCGGAGCCGGTAGTAGCTGTCGAGCGTGCCGTTGCCGGAGCCGACGTAGGCGTAGCCGTCTTCGTCGTAGATGAGGTTGGTCTCATCGAAGTTGTAGACGTTGCGCGTGAACTTGCCGGTGAAGTCCACCCCGATCGCGATGTCGGTGACGATCTCGCGCTGGGCGCCGAGGCTGAACTCGTCGGAGTGCGGGGCGGTGGTGCCGTCGAGCACGGTGATGGTGTTGTCGGTCGAGTAGTCGCCGCCGCTCGCGCCGGCGATCGACTCGGTGTACCCGTAGAGCTCGCCGTACATCGTCTTCGAGCCGGTGTTCGACTGCGAGAGGTAGCTCGCGACCGAGAGGCGGCCCGTGTCGTTGAAGCGCCCGTAGCCGCCGTAGATCTTGGTCTTGGCGTTGGCCCACGGATCCCAGACCGCGTACACGCGGGGGCCGAAGAGGCCCACGTCGACGACGGGGACGCCGGCGTCGTTGCGGTGCACGGCGCGGTCGTACCGGAGGCCGTAGCGGAAGGTCAGGTTCTCGACGGGCTTGTACACGTCCTGGATGAACGCGCCGACGTGGTAGCCGGTGGACCGGTACACGGAGGGGCCCGAGGTCTCGATCCACGCGAGGTTGACCAGGGTGTCCGGGTCGAACGCGTTCTCGTACATGTCGAAGAAGATCAGGTTGCCGTTGTAGCCCTGGATCTGGTCCCACAAAAGGTAGCTGCCGTCGACGCCGGCCTTGATGTCGTGCTTCCCGAGGAAGTTGACCTGGAGGAGCGAGTACTTCATCGAGAGCTGACCGCGGTAGCGGTCGTCGAAGTAGTAGAAGCCGGCGTTGTCACTGTCGTACGCACCGTAGAGGCCGGTGTGGCCCGGGGTGGCGTAGTCGGTGTGGTTCTCGTCCTCGTCCGGATCGCAGGGGTGGTAGCCGAGGTTGCCGTCGTGCGTGCAGGGCACGCCGGACGCCTCGATGAACGACTTCTGGAAGGAGGCCGCGGTCTCGAGGTTGGTCTCGGGGCTGATGAACCAGTTCCACTTGAGCGACGTGAGGTAGCCGCCCTGCGCCTGGCGCGTCTGCGCCTCGGCGTAGATGCGGCTGTCACCCTGGGTGGTGTTGTCGACGGTGGTGGGGTTCGTCGCGAACTGCACCGTGAAGCGGTGCGCGCTCGACGGCTGGGCGGTCAACTTCGAGAAGAAGTAGTGACCGTCGAAGTCGCGCGGGAGCTGGGTACCGACGGCCGCGTAGAGGGAGCGCTCGTAGGTGTAGCTGCCGAGGAACCAGATCTTGTCCTTCACGATGGGGCCCGACACGACCACGCCCATCGACGAGGTCTCCGCGGACTCGTCGAACCCGGTCGGGGCGATCTCGTAGCCGTCGGCGGCGAAACGGGAGTCCATCTTGGGACCCCAGTCACCGTTCATGTAGAAGGCGTTGGCGATGACTTCGAGCGAGTTGCCACCGGACTTGGTGACGACCGAGACGACCGCGCCGAGGCTCTCGCCGTACTCCGGGTCGAACCCGCCGGTGATGACCTCGATCTCCTCGATGGCGTCGAAGTTGAAGTTGAGCGAGAACGTGCCCGTGACCGGGTCGGTGATGTTCGTGCCGTCGAGCAGGAACGTGTTCTCGTTGGTCGACGCGCCGCCGGAGGAGGGGTTGCCGCCGCCGGTGACACCCGCCGACTGCGAGACCACGTCCTGGTAGCTGCGACCGCTCGGGATGCGCGAGAGGAACTCCTTGGAGAAGGTGTCGCCCTTGCTGGCCTTCTCCGTGTCGACCGTGGGCTTCCTGGCCTCGACGGTGAGCTCCTCGGCGCCGACCTTCATCTCCATCGGCACCTGGGTGGTGCGGCCGAGGGCGACGACGATGTTGGTCTTGCGGACCTGCCCGAAGCCCTGCTTCTGGGCGACCAGCTCGTAGGTGCCGGGCGCGAGCTCGACGAAGATGAAACGACCCTCTTCGTCGGCCGTCTGCTGCTGGGCGCCGCCGATCAGCTCGGGAGAGGAGAGCGTGACGAGCACGCCGGGGATGGACAGACCGCCGTCATCGATCACCTGGCCCTTGATCGTTCCCGAGGTGGCCGACGCGAACGCTGGTCCCGAGAGGACCAGCAGAGCCGCGAAGAGCCCCAACAGGCGGAGGGTGAGGGTGCGCATCAGCAACATTCGCGGATTCCTCGCGGGGGTGACGCCCTGGGCGACAGTGCGTAGAGACGGCTGCCAGTCTGGCGAACGGGAAGGATTAGTTGAGACGCGTCCGGAAGTCAACCGGATCGATCTGAGTCGCACCAGGAGCGGGCCTCCGGGCCGTCGGGAGGGCCCCCCGAGCCCCCTCGCCTTCTTGACGAAGACAGGCGCGATCGGCTACCGTGCCCCCCTACGTTCTGGGAACAGAGGTTGACCATGCGCTCTCTCGCCCGCCTCGTCATCGTCGCGGCGCTCGCCGTCGCCACGGTGGCGCCGGCTTCCGCCACCACGGTGGCCCCGCTCACCCTGGACCAGATGACCGACGCGTCGGACCTCGTCGTCCGCGGCACGGTCGAGTCCATCTGGGTGGAAGAAGACGCCCGGGGCTACGCCTGGACCCGCGCCGAGGTGCGGATCGACGCCGCCTTCAAGGGCGATGCCGACGTGGGTGACTACGTCACCGTCGAGTCCGCCGGCGGCACGGTCGGCACGCGCACCACGCTCGTCTCCGGCGCCGCTCGTTACAGCGTCGGCGAAGAAACGGTGCTCTTCCTCTCCGACAAGCCCACGAAGGGCGTGTACGGCACGGTCGGAATGGGCGTCGGCAAGTTCACCGTCCGCCCCCACCCGCTCGACGGGACCCCGATCGTCATGCGCTTCGTCCTCTCGCAGGACAAGGCGTACGACGCCCGGTTCCTCCCGCTCCCGCCTGCGGCGCAGCAGGTCACGCTCCAGGCCATGGAGAACAGCGTGCGCACCCGCGCGACGCTCGGCTGGGACGGCCAGCCCATCCCCGGGATCAGCAATGATCGCCTCCGCACGATCAACCGCCTGCAGCCTGGGGTTCGCTGATGCTCTCCATCCTCCTCCTCGCCCTCCCCTCCGCGTACGCGTGGGAGCACACGGGCCTCGCCTGGTCGCTGTCCGACTTCCCGCTCCAGTGGTACACCGCCATGGAGTTCGAAGAGGACTCCCTCGACCCGGGCTACGGCGCCGAGGTCCTCCAGATCTCGTGGGACAATTGGTACGACGCCGAGTGCGCCGCCATCGGTCACGAGTACGTGGGGAACCGCAACCAGTCCGTGCGCAGCACGTCCGACGCCAAGATCACCATCCACTGGGAGGACCCCGGTGACGAGATCGAGCCCGGCGTCCTCGGCGTCACGTACTCCGTGCCCGGGCTCTCCGTCGTGAAGGAGACCAGCACCCGCATCTACCGGCAGGTCGCGGACTCCGACATCGTCTTCAACGACAACGTCGACTTCGGCTCGCTCGAGGACATCGCGCAGGATTGCGCGGGGCAGACCTCGATCGAAGCGGTCGCCACCCACGAGATCGGGCATCTCCACGGCCTGGCGCACTCGTGCGAGGACGGCGATCCCTGCACCGAGACCGACCTCGTCGAGGCCACGATGTACTGGGCGGTGGGCGCGTGCAACGTGGCCCCGGCCGACATCAACAGTGACGACATCCAGAGCATCACCAACCTCTACGGCAGCTCGGCGATCTTCGAGGCCACCACCTCGCGCATCGGAGCCAATCCGCTCGCGGTGGGCTTCGAGATCATCAGCGACACCGAGGTCATCGGCGCCACCTGGAAGTTCGGTGACGGCGAGACCAGCACCGAGCTCAACCCCACCCACGAGTACCTCACCCCCGGCCAATTCACGGTCGAGGCGGCGATCGAGCTCGAGGATCCCGTCTGCGGCACCAGCACCTACACGTACGACCAGCTCGGCTACGTGCTCGCGTGCGCGGAGCCTGCCCCGGCGGTAGGCGCCGAGGGCTTCTTCACGATGAGCCACTTCGACGGGCTGACCTACACCACGCTCAACCACACGGACGTGTCCGTGTACGGCTGCGTGGACACGATCTCGTGGGAGGTCTACAAGGGGTCCGGTGAGGACGCGATCAGCCCCGACAACCTCGTCGACCTCGACGGGGATGACAAAGGCGACGCCCTCGGCGCGTGGTCCCCGAAGATCACCTTCCCCGAGGAGGGCGACTACGTGGTCCTCATGAACATCGGCGGCCCGGGCGGGATCAAGGCCAGCTTCCTCGAGGTGACGGCCGAAGACCGCGCTTCCGAGGGGAGCGGCTGCTCGACCTCCGGCACCACGACGGGCCTGGGCGTCATCGGCGGGCTGTTGGCCGCGGTCGCGGGCCTCCGGCGCCGTCGGTCGTAGCGCGCCGGTACACGATGGGGTGGGGCACGCTGGCCCAGGTCGCCTTGGTCTGGGTCGCCGTGGCTTCGGTCGGGCCGGCCCACGGCGGTGACGGCATCGGGCTCGCGGATGTGCCCTTCGCCGAGCTGTCCGTCGCGAGTGCGGCGCCGTCGAGCGACGCGGACGTGATCCGGGTCGACGGGCCGTTCCGTCTCGTCGGCGTCGTCCGGGGCGTGCGCGCCTACGAGGCGCCCATCCCGGTGCGCCCCCGCGCGTTGTTCTTCGACTCGCCACCCGAGGGCATGGCCCTCGAGCGCGGTTCGAGGGAGCTCCGCTTCGCCGGGGACATCGACGACGGCGGCTATCCCGACACGTGGGACTTCAGCGCCGACTCGCTCACGGTGCGGGTCGCCGCGAAGGGGCGGCCTCCCGCGCCGGGCGAGCTCGTCCTCCGGTATCCGTCCGCGCGCGAGCGCGAGGACGATCTGTGGCGCGCACGCGCCGCGGGCGGCCCCGAAGGAGACGCCGAATTCGTGGTCCGCTCCGCCCAGGTCGACGACGTGACGCGGCGCGGACTCTACCTGCCCGCGCCCTCGGTCGCCGGGTGGGACGTGGCCATCCCCGAAGGCGCGGTGCTCCGCTTCGAGGCGGGCATCCTGCCGCCCGAGATCGCGGACGGGGCCCGGAGCGACGGTGCGAACGTCGAGGTGCGCGTGGACGGCACCCTCGCCGCCACCGTGCGCGCCCGCCTCGGCGGCTTCGAGGACGTGCGCGTGCCCCTCGCCCGCTGGGGCGGCCGCACGGCGCGCATCACCGTCTCCACGACGGACGGCGCCACCGAGGCCGAACGGGTGCGCGACCACGTCTTCGTCGTCGGGCCGAGCGTCTACGTGCCCTCGGCGCGCCCGAAGCGCACCGTGCTCGTGTTCATCGACACGCTCCGGCGCGATCACCTCGGCATCTACGGCCACGCGCGCGGGGCGAGCCCGAAGATCGACCGGTGGGCGGAGGGAGCCGTGATCTTCGATGACGCCCGCTCCGTCGCCCCGTGGACCCTCCCGAGCACCCGCTCCGCGCTCACCGGCCTCCAACCCGAGTTCTGGGCGGGCGCACGCACGCTTCCGATGCGGCTCGCGGCCGAGGGGTGGGCGACGGCCGCCTACGTCGGGAACGTCTACCTCTCCTCGAATTTCGAGATGTCCGAGGGGTGGGGGGAGCACGGGTGCGTGAACTGGCCGTACGGTCGCGTGGAGGTCGACCGCGCGCTCGACTTCCTCGATCGCCACGACGATCAGGACGCGATGGTGATGGTGCACTTCATGGACATGCACCTGCCCTACAAGGAGCCCGCCAGCTACCGCGGCCTCTACGAGGGCACGCGCCCCGCGAACCTGCCCGAGATCTTCAACCGGCCAATCCTCATGCAGGCGGCGCGGACGAACCGCCAGGCCATCCACACCTACCTCACCGCGCGCTACGACCAGAACCTGCGCTACGTCGACGACGAGGTCGCCCGGCTCCTAGCGGCCGCCGGTGACGACGCCACGGTCGTGCTGTTCGCCGATCACGGCGAGGAATTCTTCGAGCACGGCGACCTGGAGCACGGCCACACGCTCTACGACGAGCTCCTCCGCGTACCGCTCGTCGTGCGCGCGCCCGGCCTCGCCCCGCGCCGGGTCACCGCGCCGGTGTCGCTCCTCGACCTCACCCCGACCGTGCTCGAGCTGCTCGGGCTCGGCGATCCGTCGCTCCAGGGCCGCTCCCTCGTGCCCATCGCCCGCGGGGAGGCCGATCCGGCGCTGCTCGCGCGCCCGATCACCTTCGGCCGCCCCCTCTACGGCAACGAGGGGTGGGGGAGCCTGCTCGGCGGGCTCAAGTACATCAGCCGCGGTGGCCAGGAGCTCCTCTTCGACCTCACGAAGGACCCCGACGAGGCGGACGACCTCCGTCCCGACCGCGACCCCGCCCCGGCCCGCGCCGCGCTGGCCGAGGGCCTCGGACGCGGCACGGCCCTCGCCTATCGCCTGTTCCCCCGCGGTCGTGGCCCGGGCCCCTTCACGGTCGAGCTCCGCGTGCCCGGCGGCATCGCCCAGGCCTGGGTGGGCGACGATCCCACCAACAAGTCCGCGGCGGAGATCGCGCGCCTCGACGACGAGACGCTCACCGCCTCGTTCAACAGCCTGCGCGGCTTCCACCGCGAGGTGTTCGTGATCCCCAACGGGGACGCCGTGGCGACGGCCCCGACGGTGACCGTCCGCGTCGTCCGTCCGGGGGCCTCCCCCATCCCGCTCGATCCGCTCCCGGCCGACGGCGCCGGCGATGCGCTCGCGCGCGTGTCCAGTCAGGGGCGTTCGCTCGAGGTGACCTACGCCGCGATCCCGTTTCCGGCCGGAAACGCCGCGATCGGCGTAGATGACGAGCAGACCGCCGCGCTCCGTGCGCTCGGCTACCTCGACGATGGGGACGCGGGCGCGGGCACCGTCGGGGCGGGCTCCGAGGACGCCCCCGAGGACGGCGAGGCGGGGAGCACCGCGCCGAGATCCCACACGCCGTAGGCGGTGAACGTGTCTCGCGCCGTGATGCGCCGGCTCCCCGGCGGAGGGCGCAGCGCGACGTCGGCCTCCGTCACGCCGAGCACCGGGCCCGGCCGGAGTGTAGTCGCGATCACCACCTCGATCGGCATGCTCCGGGGCCCCACGAGGCGCGCGGTCACGTCCTCGGCCACGACGCGGCCGCCACACACGCCCACCCGCGCCGCCCGCACGATCACGCGCCGCACGAGCGCCCGCTCCAGGCCCACGTCGGGGAACAGGATGCGCGCGCGCCGCCACGGCACGGGGAGCCCGGCGCGGAGCGCCTCACCGATCTCCGGAGGCGCTGGCGCCTCGCACGGGATCGCGGGAACGAGCGGCGCGTCGATCCGGAGCCGGGGCGCGCCGTGGGCGACCCCCGCGAAGACGAGCGCGACGAGCCCGATCGAGGCGAACCCGATCGGGCCGAACCCGATCAACCGCCGCCGGGCCCGGTCCGGCGCACGAGCGCGCCCATCCCGCGGGCCTCGAGCGCGTCGAGGAAGGGCTTCAGCTCGTGCGGATCGAGCACGGCCTCGGTGGGCGAGATCCAACCCATCACGTGCGCGTCGAGCGGTAGGACGGCCCGGATCTCGTCGAGGACGGCGGGCTCCGCCACGCGCAGGACGGCCACGTTCCGATGGATCACGCCCATGCTATTCGGCCTCGATGCGGTAGGCGTAACCCTGCTCGGTGAGGAAGAGCTGACGCTTCTCGCCGAAGGTCTGCTCCACGGTGTCGCGCGTGATGAGCGTGTAGAACTGCGCCTTGTTGACGCCCTGCTTGGGGCGGAGGATGCGGCCGAGGCGCTGCGCCTCCTCCTGCCGGCTGCCCCACGTGCCGCTGATCTGGATGGCGACGTTCGCGTCGGGCAGGTCCACCGAGAAGTTTCCGACCTTGGAGATCACGAGCACGCGATCCTCGCCGGAGCGGAAGCGCTCGTAGAGCTCGTCACGGCGCTTCTGCGGCGTGCGCCCCTCGATGAGCGGCAGGTTCAGGCGGCGCGAGAGGAACTCGAGCTGCTCGACGTACATGCCGAGGATGAGGATGCGGTCGTCCTTGTGGCGCTCCAGGAGCCCCTCGATGACCGGCCCCTTCCGCGCGTTGATGCTGGCGATGCGGAACTTCTCGCGGTCGTCCGCCACCGCGTAGCGGATGCGGTCCTCCTCGGAGAAGCTGACCCGGATCTCCGTGCAGCTCGCCGCCGCGATCCAACCCTGGTGCTCCAGGTCCTTCCACGGCACGTCGTACCGCTTCGGCCCGATGAGCGCGAAGACATCGGCCTCCTTGCCGTCCTCCCGCACGAGCGTGGCGGTGAGGCCGAGTCGGCGGCGCGCCTGGAGGTGCGCGACGGCGCGGAAGATCGGCGCGGGGAGCAGGTGCACCTCGTCGTAGATGACGAGGCCCCAGTTCTCGCGGTCGAACAGGCCGAAGTGGACGAAGATCTCGTTCCGCGACTTGCGGAACGTCAACATCTGGTAGGTCGAGAGGGTGACCGCCTTGATGTCCTTCATCTCGCCGGAGTACTCGCCGACCTGGTCCTCGGTGAGGGTGGTCTTGTCGAGGATCTCGGCCTTCCACTGCCGCAACGCCGTGACGTTGGTGCAGAGGATGAGCGTCTTCATGTTGAGGAGCGCCATGGCCCCGATGCCGACCATCGTCTTGCCGGCGCCGCACGGGAGCACGATCACGCCCGAGCCGCCCTGGGCCATGCCGTCCCCGTGGAACGTGTCCACGGCGAGGCGCTGGTAGTCCCGCAGGGCCCACGGCTGGCCGTTCTTCATCTGCTGCGTGACGGTGAACTCGAGGGCCTCGCCGTCGCGGTAGCCCGCGAGATCCTCCACGGGGTGCCCCGCGTGGGTGAGCGCCTGCTTGAGCTCGCCGCGGTTGCCCGGATCCACGAGCACGGCGTTGTCACCGAGACGGAGGCCGAGGAGCGGGATGACCGGCTTGAGGCTGCACACCTCGGTCATGAGGATCGGATCCTCGGACTCGAGCCGCAATCCGCGCGGATCCTGGAAGAGCTTGAGGCGGCCGTAGCGCCCCATGGTCTCCCGGATGTTGACGGGGACGTTGGGCGGGACCTCGTACTTCGCGTACTTCTCCAGCGCGGCGACCACGTCCTCGACGGTCATGCCGGAGCTGGCCGCGTTCCACAAGGAGAGCGGGGTGACCCGGTAGGTATGGACGTAGTCCGGGGACTTCACCAGCTCCGCGAAGCGGGCGAGGGCATCGCGCGCGGGGCGGAAGTGAGGCCCCATCGTCTCCAGGAGGAGGGTGTGGTCAGACTGAACGATGAGGGGATTTTCGGGGACGTAGCGCACCGCGCCCCTTAACGCGCCCTCGTCTTCGGGGCGCGCTCGGCGACGGGTCGGGGCGAGAACCGCGCGCCGGGGCCCGGGCCGGTGCCCCCCGGACGGGGCCCCACCGGCCCACCCGGCGCGCACGCCCCCGACCCGCCGCCGAACGCGCGGCCCTCTCTTGGCGCGCGTTCTTGGAGCGCCGCGCGCGGGTTTTTGGGACGGGTCGGGGCGAGAACCGCGCGCCGGGGCCCGGGCCGGTGCCCCCCGGACGGGGCCCCACCGGACCGTTCACGCCGCGGGTGGCGCCGTCGCGAGGAGCGCGGGTTGGGCGACCTCGAGCCGCCACGGATCCTCGATCTGCTCGCGGATCACGCGGGCGAGCACGCCGCCCTGGAACCCGTCGAGGAACCGGTGATCGATGGTGGCGGTGATGGTGACCAGCTTTCGCACGGTGGGAACGCCGTCGACGGCCACGACGCCGTCCCGCACCGCGCCCACGAGCACGAGCACCGGCACGCGCGCGAACGGCGTGAACGGGGCGAAGCCCTCGTCGAGCCCGAACATGCCGACGGAGGTGACGATGCAGCTCCCGAACGGGAACGCCTCGAGCCCGAAGGCGGGCACGGAGATGCCGAGGCTCCCGGTGAGCCACCCGGTGATCTTCAACATCGGGCGGATGAGCCAGGTCGGCAACAGCTGGAGCGGCCCCTTCGACTTCTCGAACGCGGCGTCCTTTCCGGCGCGGAGGCGCTCGGCGCTCTGCCGGAGCTCGCGCGCCACGTCGAGCACCGCCTTCCGGTCGATGTCGTCGACCTTGGCCTTGGCCAGATCGGCGCCGTCCTCGAGGGCCACGAGGTAGGTCACGTTGACGTGTTCGTGCGGCACGTACCGGCCGAACCGGATGTAGCCGTTGAGCCCCGGGGCCTGCGCGAGCGCGTTGCCCACGACCTTGCCGACGAGGTGGGTCATCGAGACCTTCTCCCCCGTCGTGGCGCGCAGGTGCGCGAGGTAGGCCAGGGCCTCCGTCGCGTCCAACGTGATCTTCCCGTAGATGTTGCCCTCGGAGGGCGCACCCCAGGTGGCAATGGCGAGCTTCCGCCGAGTCGTCATCTTCTGCATGACGCGACTCTACGACGATTTGGCGGCCATTCCCATCACGACGGGCGGGAAAACCGGGCCCCGCGCCCTACTTGTGACGGAAGGTGATCCGGCCCTTCGAGAGATCGTAGGGCGACACCGCCACGGTCACGCGGTCACCCAGGACGACGCGGATGCGGAAGCGACGAAGCTTGCCGGCCAGGTGCGCGTGCACCTCGGTGCCGGCGTCGGTCTGCACGAGGAAGGCTCCGCCAGGGAAAACCTCCTTGATGACACCGTCAATCTCGATCAGGTCATCACTCGCCAAACACCACCTCAGGGGATCAGGGCGCGGCTCTAACGGACGGCGGTGCTCGCGGCAAGGATCGGGTAGACAGGGAGACGATGACGCTACGCCCTCTCGTCCTCCTGCTGGTCGCCTGCCGAGGCGTGGGGGAGGGCCGCCCCCTCCCCCTCGGAGAGCCGGACGTGGTGCCGCCCGTGCAGAGCGGGGATGACGACGGCCCGGCGTGTGATCCCGCCCGGGACGCCGACGCGGACGGGTGGGACAGCGTCGCCGACGGGGGCACCGACTGCGACGACTTCGACCTCGGCGTCCACCCGGCCGCCGAGGATCCCGTGGTCGACGGGATCGACGCCGACTGCGACGGCATCGACGGGCCCCCGGACACCACCTGCACGCCGACCGGCCGCGAGGACTGCGACGGCCTGGACGACGACTGCGACGGCCGCGTCGACGATCCGTACGCGGTGGCCGCCGACACCGCCGCAACGGTGGTGGCCGCGGCGGATCTGCTCGCGGGCGGCGCCCCGGCGCTCGTCGTGGGGACGACGAGCGCGGTCCCGACGGTGGACGGCGCGGTGTCCGTGTACGACGGCGCGGGCACGCTGATCGTGCGCATCGAGGGCACCGGCCAGAGCCCGAGCTTCGGCGCGCAGCTCGCGACGGGGCGCGACCTCACCGGCGACGGCTGGGACGATCTCGTCGTGGCCGCGCCGTACGCGGGGGTGGACGGCGTGCCGAACCGCGGGCGCGTGTTCGTGTTCGCGGGGCCCGTCGGCCCGACCACGACGCTCGCGGACGCCGTGTCCGTGTTCGAGGGGGGCGAGCTGGCGGGACAGGTGGGTGGAAGCCTCGCGCTCGCGCCGGACCTCACCGGGGATGGCCGCGCGGAGCTGCTCGTCGGCTACTACCGCTTCTCGCTGCTGTTCTCGGGCGCGCCGCCCGCGGTGGCGCGGCTGGCCGACGCGGACGCCACCTGGGAGCTCAACACCGGCGGCGGCGCCTGGGGCTACGCCACCGCGCCCGACGCCGATGGGGACGGGCTGCCCGAGCTGCTCCTCGGCATGCCCACGTTCACCGACGCCGCGGGCGTCGGCCTCGTGGCGCGGTGGGACAGCGGGCGCATCGGGACGGGCGGGGCCATGGGCGCCGCGGACCTCGTCTACGATCGCGGCGCCTACACCGGGATCGGGGCCGCGATCGTGCGCGTGGGGGACACGACGTGGACCCTCGCGGGCGCCACCCCGGTGCGGCTTGGGGACGGCGGCGTGATCGAGGCGCTCGATCTCGTCGCCACGGGCCTCGCCGACGGCGGGGATCTCGACGGGGACGGCCGCGACGACCTGCTCGTGTCCACGGCGGACGGCGTCGTGGCGATCCGCGCCGACGAGGCGGGCGGCGGCCCGATCGGCACGTTCCCCGTCGTCACGACCCTCCAGTCGGACCGGGCGCTCGCGCCGCCGACCGACCTCGACGGGGACGGCCTCCCCGACCCGCGGTTCTTCACGGCCACGCTCGCCGGCGCGCTCGACGGGGCGCTCGCCTTCGGCGGGAGCTGCGACGCCGACGGGGACGGCGTGGGGCGCGGCGCGGGCGACTGCGACGACGACGACGCCACCGCCGCCCCCGGCATCGGCCGCGAGGTGTGCGACGGGGTCGACAACGACTGCGACGGCGTGATCGACGGGCCCGCCGAGGCCACGCTCCCCGCTCGGGCGCTCTGGGCGGCCGCCCTCGGGGACCTCGACGCGGACGGCACGACCGAGCTCGCCGCGCTCGACGCCACGGGATCGCTGACGGTGCTCGACGGCGAGGGGCTCCTCACCGTGCGCGGCACGGTGGAGGGCGCCCGGCCGCTCGTCCCCTACCCCTTCGCCGGGGCCGGGGACACCGATGGGGACGGCGTCGTGGAGCTGCTCGTGAGCGGCGCGGACGCGGCGTGGCTCCTCCCCGCGGGGCCGTCGGGCGCGGCGTCGGACCTCGCCGCGCATCGCATCGTCGACGGGACACGCTGGGCGCGGGACGAACGGGTGGGCCACGCCGGAGATCTCGACGGGGACGGCCTCCCCGAGCTCTGGCTGGGCGTGCGGGACGTGCGCGGGAGCCGCGGCCTCGCCCTGATCGACGGCGCGGACGGCACCGTCGACGACGGCGTGGTGCTCGCCACGCCCGAGAGCTGGGACACGTTCGAGGTCGCCGCGGCGCGCCCCGGCACGCCGAACGACCGGGCCACCGCCGACCTCGACGGCGACGGGCGGGACGACCTGCTCGTCGGCAACCCGCGCAGCGCCTACGGCGACGGCCGCGCCTACGTGTTCCTCCGCGTGCCCGACGCGGACACTCCGATGGACGACGCCGCCGCGCTCGTGCTCTACGGGGAGACCGGCGAGCAGATGGGCGTGGCGCTCGCGATCGGCGGCGATGTCGACGGCGACGGCGCGGACGATGCCCTACTCGGCGGCGGCACCGGCGTGCGCGTGCTCTCGGGCGCCGCCTGCCCGCTCCTGCTCGCGGACCGATGGGCCGTGGGCGTGGAGGCGCTCGCCATCGCGGACCTCGACGGGGACGGGCAGATCGAGGCCTGGCTCGGCGACGACGACGCGTCGGGCGGCGCGGGCGCGATCTGGCGCGCAAGCTGGGGGGACACGCCCGTGCCCTGGCGGCTGGGCGCCCCCGGCGAGGCCCTTGGGAGCGGGCTCTGGGCAGTCGGCGACACCGACGGGAGCGGCGGGGGCGACCTCCTGTACCGCACGGCGACGGGGACGACGCGGGTGGGGGGGAGCTGCCCAT
>JAKFCH010000272.1:0-8466 GCA_036676765.1 Deltaproteobacteria bacterium | reverse complement strand
CGACCTCCACGCCCAAGGCCACGTCGACGGCGTCCACCACCACTCGCGCCCCGGCTGCCCGGACGAAGCCCGAGCCCGAGGAGGAGCCCGCGCCCGCCCGCATCCAGCCGAGCAGCACGACCTCGACGAGCAAGTCCACGTCGAGCACCACCACCAAGGCGCCGACCACGACCTCCACCCCCTCGTCGACGGCCCCCGCGGCCACCAGCGGCGCCTCCTCGGGCGTGTCCGCCGTGGTCATCGACACGATGATCAAAAGTAACAAAGGCGTTAAGTCCTGCTTCGTGCAACAGCGCAACGAGACGGGCGATCTCCCCCGCGGCGTGAAGGTGAAGCTCACGATTCAGCCGTCGGGCAAGGTTTCCGGCGCCGGCATCCCCAGCGGGGACCTCCAGGGTTCCACCTTCGACAGTTGTCTTTCGAGCGCGGTGAAGTCCATCCAGTTCCCCCCTTTCGAGGGCGATTCAGTCACGGTGACCTACCCGTTCAGCATCTGACTCGGCGGAGCCGACGCTTGACCGGGGCGGCGGCACGGGGCATAGGGCGGCCGCTTCGGAGTGCCCCAGATGTCGTCCATTCGCAACATTGCCATCATCGCCCACGTCGACCACGGCAAGACCACCCTCGTGGACGGGCTTCTCAAGCAGGCCGGCACCTGGCGCGCGAACGAGCACGTCATCGATCGCGTGATGGACTCGATGGACCTCGAGCGTGAGCGCGGCATCACGATCATGGCCAAGGTCGCCTCCGTCCAGTACGGCGACACCAAGATCAACATCATGGACACCCCCGGCCACGCCGATTTCGGCGGCGAGGTCGAGCGCATGCTCAAGATGGTCGACGGCGCCATGCTGCTCGTCGACGCGTCCGAGGGCCCCCTCCCCCAGACCCGCTTCGTGCTCCGCAAGGCGCTCGAGGGCGGCCTCGCAGTCATGGTGTGCATCAACAAGATCGACCGCCCGGACGCCCGCGTCCAGGAGGTCCTGAACGAGGTCTACGACCTGTTCATCGACCTCGGCGCGGACGACAAGCAGATCGACTACCCGGTGGTCTACGCCGTCGCGCGCGACGGCTGGTGCACGAAGACCTACGGCGAGAAGGAGGACAACCTCAAGTCGATGTTCGACACGATCGTGAAGCACATCCCGCCCCCGAGCGGCGATGTCGAGGCGCCTCTCCAGCTCCTCATCACGGCGCTCGACTACGACCCGTACGTGGGCCGCCTCGCCGTGGGCCGCGTGTTCAACGGCGTCCTCAAGGAGAAGTCGGAGTGTGCCCTCATCGGCGCCGACGGCGTGCCGAAGAAGGTCCGCGTCAACCAGCTCTACACGTACGACGGCATGAAGCGCGTTCCCGGCACGGACATCACCTCCGGTGACATCTGCGCCGTGGCCGGCCTCCCGAACATCAACATCGGCGACACGCTCACCCTCGTCGACGACCCCCGCCCGCTTCCCCGCCTGAAGATCGACGAGCCGACCATCGGCATGACGTTCTCGTCGAACAACAGCCCGCTGTCGGGCCGGGACGGCAAGTACGTCACCGCCCGCCACATCCGCGAGCGCCTCGAGAAGGAAATGCTCACGAACGTGGCCCTCCGGATGGAGGACACGGGCAGCAGCGAGACGATGAAGGTCTTCGGCCGCGGCGAGCTCCAGCTCGGCATCCTCATCGAGCAGATGCGGCGCGAGGGCTTCGAGATGAGCGTCTCCAAGCCCGAGGTCGTCATCCGCGAGGTGGACGGTAAGAAGCACGAGCCCTACGAGATCGTGCAGCTCGACTTCCCGGAGGTCTTCATGGGTGTGGTCACCCAGAAGATGGCGCTCCGCAAGGGCCGCATGACCGAGATGCGCACCGACGGCTCCAGCCGCGTCCGCGTCTTCTACCGCCTCCCCTCACGCGGCCTCATCGGCTTCCGCGGCGAGTACCTCAACGACACGCGCGGCCAGGGCCTCCTCAACACCCTGTTCGACTCGTACGACGAGCACGCCGGCTTCATCCAGAGCCGCGTGAACGGCAGCCTCGTGTCCGACCGCACCGGGGAGACCACGACCTACGCGCTCTACCACCTCCAGCCCCGCGGCCGGATGTTCATCGGCGTGCAGGTCGAGGTCTACGAGGGCATGATCATCGGCGAGAACGCCCGCGAGAACGACATCAACGTGAACGTGTGTCGTGAGAAGCACCTCTCGAACGTGCGCAACTCCGGCGCGGAAGAGAAGCTCATCCTCGTGCCGCCCATCCAGATGACCCTCGAGAAGGCGATCGAGTACATCTCGGAGGACGAGCTGGTCGAGGTCACGCCCAAGAGCGTGCGCATCCGCAAGCGGGTGCTCGCCGGCAACCAGCGCACGATCGTCCGCACCGAGCGCGACGACAGCTAGGCTTCCGGACCCCTCCGAGCCACATCGCGCGGCGGCGCTCTCCTGGAGAGCGCCGCCGCGGCCGTGTTTCGGATAGCAGCCTGCATGCACGAGCTCTGGACCCTTTCGGGCACCCGCCTGGCATCGATGATCCGCCAGCGGGAGGTCACCGCGCGCGACGTGGTGGACGCCCACATCCAGCGCGTGGAGCGCGTGAACCCCGTGCTGAACGCGGTGGTGAAGGACCGCTTCGACGACGCCCGGCACGAGGCCGACGCCGCCGATGCCCGCGTCCGCGCGCACGACGGGGATCCCGAGGCCCTGCCGCCGTTCCTCGGGGTGCCGTGCAGCATCAAGGAGTGCTTCGCTCTCACGGGCATGCCGCAGAGCTCCGGGCTCGTCGCGCGCAAGGCCTGGCGCGCCCCTTCCGACGCGCCGACGGTGGCCCGGTTGCGCGCCGCGGGCGCCATCCCGCTCGGGGTGACCAACACCTCCGAGCTCTGCATGTGGATGGAGACCAACAACCGCGTCTACGGGCGCACGAACAACCCCTACGACCCCACCCGCATCGTCGGGGGCAGCTCGGGGGGCGAGGGCGCGATCATCGGCGCGGGCGGCTCGCCGTTCGGGCTCGGCTCCGACATCGGCGGCTCCATCCGCATGCCCGCGTTCTTCAACGGCGTGTTCGGTCACAAGCCCACGAGCGGCCTCGTGCCGGGCACCGGGCAGCACCCGATCGCCGAGAACGACGCGCTCCGCTACCTCTGCACCGGTCCGCTCGCGCGCCACGCCGAGGATCTGTTCCCGCTGCTCCGCATCCTCGCGGGCCCGGACGGGGAGGACTCCGCGTGCGAGGCCCAGCCCCTCGGGGATCCCGCCACGGTGCGCTTTGCCGACGTGCGCGTCTACGACCTCGCGGGGGATGGGGTGCACAAGGTCGCGCCCGACCTCGCCGCGGCGCAACGGGCGGCGGGTGACGCGCTGCGGGCGGCCGGCGCGACGCTCGAGCCCCTCGGCCTCTCTGGGTTCGCCAACGCGTTCGACATCTGGTCGTCGTCCCTCGACGCGGCGGGCGGGCAGAGCTTCTCGTCGCACCTCGGCGAGGGCACCCCCATCAACGGCCCGCTCCAGCTCCTCCGGTGGGCCCTCCGCTCCTCGCCGCACACGCTCCCCGCCATCGTCCTCGCCCTGACGGAGAAGCTGCCCGCGTGGATGCCCGCGCGCGCCCGTCGCGCGGTCGACGAGGGGCGCGCGCTCCGTGCCGCCCTGACCGAGCGGCTGGGCCCGAACGGGGTGCTGCTCTACCCGAGCTACACCGCGCCGGCGCCGAAGCACCTCCATCCGCTGCGGATGCCGTTCGACTGGGTCTACACGGCGATCTTCAACATCCTCGGCGTCCCGGTGACCCAGGTGCCGCTCGGCCTCAACGCGGCGGGGCTCCCGCTCGGCGTGCAGGTCGTGGCCGCCCCCGGAAACGACCACCTCACCATCGCGTGCGCGCTCGAGCTGGAGCGCCGCTTCGGCGGGTGGGTGCCGCCTCGGAACCTCGCGGCCAGGGCGCGCTGAATGGCGCCCCCCCCCGCGGCCCCCGACCGCGTCGACGTCGTGGTCGTGGGCGCCGGGCTCGCGGGGCTGACCGCCGCGCGCGCGCTGGTCGACCGAGGGCGCTCGGTGGTGGTGCTCGAGGCGAACGACCGGGTCGGCGGGCGCACGCTCTCCCAGCGGTTCGGCCGGGGGGTGGTCGACCTCGGCGGGCAGTGGGTGGGGCCCGCCCAGGCCCGCATGGCGCGGCTCGCGGCGGAGCTCGGCGTCGTCACCTACCGGCAGTACGACACCGGCGCGAAGGTGCTCGAGCTCCGCGGCCAGCGTCGCACCCACGCGGGCACCATCCCCGCCCTCTCGGTGCCGAACCTGCTGGCGATCCAGTACGCGATGTCCACCCTCGACGGGATGCACCCCAAGGTGCCGCTCGACGAGCCCGCGCGCGCCTCGCTCGCCGCGGAGTGGGACAGCCGCACCGTCGAGACCTGGAAGCGCCGCCACCTCCCCCTGGCCGACGCGCGCGCCGTCTTCGACGTGGCGCTGCGCGTGGTGTTCGGCGCCGAGCCCGCGGAGCTCTCGCTCCTCCACTTCCTGTTCTACCTCCACTCGGGCGGCGGCCTGAAGTCCCTCGTGGAGATCGAGGGCGGCGCCCAGCAGACGCGCATCCAGGGCGGCGCCCAGCAATTCTCGACGCGCCTCGCGGACGTGCTCGGGGACCGCGTGCGGCTGTCCTCGCCCGTGCGCGCCATCGAGCAGACGGACAGCGGGGTCACCGTGCACGCCGACGCCGGCACCTGGCTCGCCGGGCGGGTGATCGTCGCGGTGCCGCCACCGATGGCCGGGCGCATCCGGTACACGCCGGACCTGCCCGCCGTCCGCGACCAGCTCACCCAGCGGATGCCGATGGGCGCAACGATCAAGTGCATGGCGCTCTACGACACGCCGTTCTGGCGCGCCGCCGGCCTCTCGGGCGAGTCCGTGTGTCCCGACGGCCCCGCCGCGGTGACCTTCGACAACACCACCCGCGCCGCGACGGGTGACGGCGAGCAGCCCGGCCTGCTCGGCTTCCTCGTCGGCGCCTCCGCGCGGGAGTGGAGCGCCCGGCCCGCCGAGGCGCGGAAAGCCGCGTTCCTGGACCAGCTCGTGCGCTTGTTCGGCCCGAAGGCCGCCCACCCCGTCGACTACCTCGAGAAGGACTGGTCCACCGAGCTGTTCATCCGGGGGTGCCCAGTGGCGAGCTTCGCGCCCGGCGGGGTGACGGGGTTCGGCGCCGCGCTTCGCGCGCCCTGTGGCCGCATCCACTGGGCCGGCACGGAGACGGCGACGGAGTGGAGCGGCTTCATGGAGGGCGCGGTGCAGTCCGGCGAGCGCGCCGCCGCCGAGGTCGCGTGACCGTGCGGCTGGGAACCCCCACCTCCGCCGCCGCCGTGGCCGCCCTCACCCGCGGCACCCTCGCCGGCCCCGATCGCGCGGTCACCGGCGTGGCCCCGCTCGACCGCGCGGGCCCAGACGACCTCGCGTTCCTCGACCGCGGCGCCGCGGCGGGCGCGGGCGTCCACCTCGCCCGCGAGGCGCTCCCCGGGCGCACCACCGTCGTCGTGTCGGACCCGCTCGCCGCGCTGATCACCCTGCTCGTGGCCGCGTTCCCGGACGAGGCCTCGCCGCCGATCGCCCCGCCGTCCGCCCACCATGAGGGCGCCTTCGTGCACCCCTCGGCGTGCGTCGGCGCCGCCACGCTCCACCCCGGCGTCGTCGTCGGCGCGGACTGCGTCGTGGGGGACGGCACCGTGCTCCTTCCGCACGTGGTCCTCTACCCGCGCACCCGCGTCGGGCGGAACGTGCGCGTCCACGCGGGCGCCGTGCTCGGCGCCGACGGCTTCCGCTACCACCCCACCCCGACCGGGCTGCTCCGCGTTCCCCACGTGGCCGGCGTGGCCGTCGGCGACCGCGTGGAGATCGGCCCCAACTGCACGATCGACCGCGGGTTCCTCGCCGACACGACCCTCGGCGAGGGGTGCCGCCTCGACGCGCTCGTGCACGTGGGCCACAACGTCACCCTCGGGCGCGGGGTGATCATCGCGGCCCAGACCGGGCTCTCCGGGTCGGTGATCGTCGGCGAAGGCGCGGTCCTCGGCGGGCAAGTGGGCGTGGCCGACCACGCCGCGATCGGCGCGGGCGCGCGCATCGGGGCCCAGAGCGGCGTCCACGGGCGCATCCCCGCCGGCGAGACCTGGCTCGGCACGCCCGCGCTCCCGATCGCGATCACCCGCCGCATCTACGCCACTCTCCGGCACCTCCCCGACATGTGGCGCCGTCAGGGCCCCTGAGGGGTCCCGAGCGGCGGCGCGCTCCGGTCGACCCGCGCTCGTTCCCACGCGTCGGCCGCGTTCCTTTCGTGTGGACGCTCGCCGATCCCTACCTCCGCGATTAGCCCTTTGCCCGTTGGGAGGAAGCATGCCTCTGTGGCTGGTTCCACTGTCGATTACGCCGCTGGCGTTGGCCGCCGAGCCGGTGCTCGTCGGGGGGCCGAATCCCGGGGGTCCGGCCCCGTCGACCGTCGAGATCGTGTTGTCGTGGGCCGAGGTCGGCCTCCGGCCGGCCGTGCCCGAGTCACCCGCCATCGGGCCGGACCTGCTCGCCCTCGGCCCCGAGGGCGCGGCGGCGGTCTACGATCCGCTCGGGCGGCGCGTGGTGGTCGTGGGCGGCCGCGCGTTCCCGGTCGCCGGGGCCGACGGCCTCGCGTTCACCGCGGCCGGCGTCCTCCTCGTCATGGACGGCACCGCGCGCACCCTCCGCGCCTACGACACCGACGGCGCCCTGCTCGACGAGCAGGCGTTCCCCGGCCTCGTGCCCCCCGGCGGCACCCTCTCCGTGACGGGGGGCGCCTTCGACACCTCGGCCGTCCTCTCGGTCGACGCGTTCGGGAACGGCCACCCCCTCGCCGCGGTGACCGCGGCCGGGGCGCTCTCGGCGCCCACCGGCGCGGCGCTCGTGCCGCCGACCCGGCGCGTGGTCCGCACCGGCACCTCCCTCCTGGTCGACGGCGCGCGCGTCGCCACCCTCGACGGGCGCGGCGGGGGCCGGCTCTTCGGGGATTGGCTCCTGGTCGAGGCGATGAACGACGGCGCGGTCTCCCGCACCGCCATCCCGCTCGACGGGGGGGCCGCCGTGACCCTCCCCGTCCGCGGCCGGGTCTACGCCCCCTCGCAGGACGTGGCGGTGGGGCCCGACGGGTCCCTCGGCTTCCTCGATCCGCGCGCCGACGGCCTGTACGTCGTGCGGGTGGCCCCATGATCGCGCTGCTGGCCGGGCTCCTCGCCTCCGTCGTCACGCCGTCCGCGCACGCCATCCCCCGGGAGGACGTGCTCGACAACGCCGCCCGCTACGCGTCGCACGTCTGGGCGTCGACGAGCGCCAACCAGGACGCCACCTGCACCGATGGCGACTACGAGAGCGACTACCCGCCGGGCACCTACACCGGCCTGCCCTACGACTGGGGCGGCTACGTCACGCTCGACGAGTTCGACGCCCAGCTCGAGGACGGCCAGGGCGCCGGCAGCCACTCCTGGCACGGCGTGCTCTCCTGCACCACCGGCGTGGACTGCTCGGGCTTCGTCTCCATGATCTGGGAGACCGGCCACTACTCCACCTCCACGTTCGAGGACGGGCCGACCTCCGAGATCGGCTGGTCGCAAGTCGAGCGGGGGGATGCCGTGAACGACCCCGGGAGCCACGTGGTGCTCTACGCCCACGAGACCGACGCCGGCTGGCCCGTGTTCTACGAGGCCGCCGGCTCCGCCGAGAAGGTGCGGCTCAACGCCGCGAGCGGCTGGTCCTACCTCGACGGCTACCAGCCCATCCGCTTCGACGACATCGAGGACGGCCCCCGGACCGGCACGCGCGGCGCCCCGCGGGACATCACCACCTTCCCGTTCAGTGACTTCCGGTGGACCGCCGGCGCGGCCTCCGACGCGATCGACAGCTATTCGTGCGCGCCGGACACCGACGAGTCCGGGCCAGAGGTGCTCTACCGCTTCCAGGCGGCGACCGCCGGCACCCTCGAGGTCGTCGTGAGCGACGACGTGGGCGTCGACGTCGACGTGCACGTGCTCACCGCGGCGGACGGCGCCGCGTGCCTCGATCGGGGCGACACCACCGTGTCCGTGGCGGTCGAGCCCGGCGAGATCTGGATCGTGGCCGACACCTGGGTGGGCACGCAGGAGTTTCCCGGCGCGTTCATCCTCTCCGCCACCTTCGACGGGCGCGTGGGCGAGCTCGAGGGCACCGAGCCCGCCGAGGACACCGGGGAGGACGAGCCCGAAGAGCCCACCGACACCGACGACGGCGGCACCGACGCCGAGGACGACCCCGTCGACCAGTCCCGCGATCGCGATCCGCCCCGCGCCAGCCGCCTCGTCCGCGAGGAGGAGCCTGCCGGCTGTGGCTGTGCCGCCGCCGCGCCCGGCACCGCGCCCCTCGGCCTGGCGGTCCTCCTGGGCCTCGTCGCCGCGGCCCGTCGCCGCCGCCCCTGAACGCCGCCCCCCGCGCCGGCCCCCCGTCG
>JAKFCH010000271.1:0-11054 GCA_036676765.1 Deltaproteobacteria bacterium | reverse complement strand
GAGCCGAGCGCCAGCGAGCCCGGAGGGTGGCGACGGCGGCGGCTCCGCGCCGCCGGGCCGCCCAACCGAATCAGAGCCCCGCCGCGACCTCCGCCCCGCGCGCGATCGCCCGCTTGGCGTCGAGCTCGCCGGCCTCCTCGGCCCCGCCGATCACGTGCACGACGCGCCCGGCGGCCCGGAGCGGCGCGGCGAGGGCGTCGTTCGACACCTGGCCCGCGCAGATCACCACGTGGTCAACGTCCAGGACACCCTGCTCCCCGTTGACGGTGATGTGGAGCCCCTTGTCGTCGACGCGATCGTAGGTGACACCGCCGATCATCTCGACGCCCCGCTGCTTGAGTTGGGCGCGGTGGATCCAGCCGGTGGTCTTGCCGAGCTTCTCGCCGTGCTTCCGCGGCGAACGCTGGAGGAGGAAGATGTGGCGGCCCTTCGCGGGCGCGACCGGCGTGGCCAGCCCGCCCCGGCCCGCCGTGCCCGATTGGGAGGGGCGCCCCCACCCGGCGTAGTCCACCCCCCACTCGGCCAGGAACGCGGCGACGTCGGGGTGGGCCTCCCGCTTCGGCGCCGGGTCGGCGAGGAACTCGGCCACGTCGAAGCCGATGCCGCCCGCGCCCACGATCGCCACGCGCGCGCCGACGGGGGCGCCGCCGGCGAGCACGTCGACGTAGGAGAGCACCTTGGGGTGGTCGCTGCCGGGGAAGCCGACCCGCCGCGGGTTCACGCCCGTCGCGACGACCACGGCGTCGAAGCCGGTGAGGGCGTCGGCGCCGACCCGCGCGCCGAGGCGGCGCTCGACCCCGGCCTGGGTGAGGCGTCGGTCGAAGTAGCGGAGGGTCTCGTCGAACTCCTCCTTGCCCGGGATCTTGCGCGCCATGTTGAATTGGCCGCCGATGACCGGCTCGGCGTCGAACAACGTCACGGCGTGGCCGCGCTCCGCCGCGACCGACGCACACGACAGGCCCGCCGGGCCCGCGCCCACCACCGCCACCTTGAGCTTGCGCGGGGTGGGTGTGTAGACGAGCTCGGTCTCGTGGCACGCCTGGGGGTTCACGAGGCAGCTCGCGCGCTTGTTCTGGAAGACGTGGTCGAGGCACGCCTGGTTGCACGCGATGCACGTGTTGATGTCGGCGGCGCGCCCGGCGGCGGCCTTTGCCACGAAATCCGGGTCCGCGAGGAGCGGCCGCGCCATGCTCACCATGTCGGCGGCGCCGCCCGCGAGCACCTCCTCCGCCACCTCGGGAGTGTTGATGCGGTTGCTGGTCACGAGCGGGATCGTGACGGCGCCGGACTCCTTGAGGCGGCGCGTCACCCAGGTGAACGCGGCGCGGGGCACGAGCGTGGCGATCGTCGGGACGCGCGCCTCGTGCCAGCCGATGCCGGTGTTGATCATCGTGGCGCCGGCGGCCTCGATGGCGCGCGCGAGCTCGAGCACCTCCTCCCAGGTGCTCCCCGTCGGCACGAGATCGAGCATGGAGAGGCGGTAGATGACGATGAAGTCCTTCCCCACGGCCTCGCGGATGCGGCGGACGATCTCCACCGGGAACCGGATGCGGTTCGGGTAGGCGCCGCCCCACCCGTCCGTACGCTTGTTCGTGTGGCTCACGATGAATTCGTTGAGGAGGTAGCCCTCGCTGCCCATCACCTCGACGCCGTCGTAGCCGGCCTCGCGCGCGAGCACGGCGCACCGGACGAAGTCGTCGATGGTGCCCGACACGCCGCGCCCGGTGAGGCCCCACGGGGAGAACGGGCTGATGGGCGACTTCACGCGGCTCGGGGCCACGGCGAACGGATGGTAGGCGTAGCGGCCGGCGTGGAGGATCTGGAGGCAGATGCGGCCGTCCTCGGCGTGCACGGCGTCGGTGATGTGCTTGTGCCGCGCGGCCTCGCGCTTGGTGGAGAGGGTGGCGGCGAACGGCTTGAGCTGCCCGGCGCGGTTGGGCGAGACGCCGCCGGTCACGATGAGGCCGACACCACCGCGCGCGCGCGCCGCGAAGTACGCGGCGAGCTTGGGGAACGTGCCGCGCTCCTCCTCGAGGCCCACGTGCATGGAGCCCATGAGCACGCGGTTCTTGAGGGTGGTGAAGCCGAGGTCGAGCGGGGCCAGGAGGTGGGGGTAGGTCGCCATGCCGGGGAGGTTATTCCGGCGAGTCGCCGACGGGGCGCACGTCCATGCCGAAGCGCGCGCCGAGCGCCGACGCGAGCGCGACCGCACGCGCCGGGTCGGGATCGAGCAGGCACACGGCGTCCAGATCGAGGGCGGCGGCGAGCTCCACGGCGCGGCGCGCGGCGTCGGTGGGGGCGGCGAGCCAGACGGCGGGGCGCCAGATGGCGGGGCGCGGTGGGGAGGAGGGGAGCGTCACGCGGCGGCGCGCGAGGCGGTGGAGGCCCCGGAGCGCGGCCGGATCGCCGAGCTCCGCCGCGGTGAGCGTAACCGCGATCCCGACGCCGGCCCCGAGCACGAGGTCGGCCCCCGCGGCGTCCAACCGGTCCGTCCACACCCAGACGAACGGCTCCGGTCGGGCCCGCGCCGCCGCGATCGTCGCGGGGTCCGGGCCGCCGGGCGCGCGCACCACGCCTTCGTTCGGGCCGGGCACCCACGGGCCGCCCAACGTCCAGGGTGGCACGAGCCCCGACCCGCCACGAACCTCCCAATACGCGTGCCACGCCCCGCCACACCGCGCGCGCAACCCGCAGGCGCGGCAGCCGGGCCCCTGGCGCTTGTCACCGGTGTTCTCGAGCCCGGGTGTCCCCCTCCAGCCGCCGGCGCGCGCCTCGATGGCCTCGACGCTCACGTCGAGCCCGTCCTCCCAACCGACACAGGCGGGGAGCCCGCAGTAGGGGTTCAGGAGCTCGATGCCGTGCGCCGCCGCGCGCCGCCGCGCCTCGCGCACCCCCGGGCCGAGCACGGCGTAGTCGGGGAGGAGCGCGGGGTTGTTCGCCGCGCGCCCGTGGGGCTGCACGACGGAGACCGAGATCGAACGCACGCGCGGGAGCCGCGCCGCCACGAAGTCGACGTAGGCCGGCAGCCGATCCTGGGTGTCCGCGGCGGTCACGGGGTTGAGGGTGACGCGCACGCCGGCGTCGAGGAGCGCGTCGATGCCCGCGACACAGCGGGGGAACGCGCCTTCGAGGCCGGCGAGGCGGTCGTGGAGCGTCGGATCGTCGGAGAGGAGCGACACGAACGCGGAGGTGAGCCCGGCCTCGGCAAGGGCGTTGGCGTAATCCCGGTCGACGAGGACGGCGTTGGTCTGCAGCTCCACGAAGGGCACGCCGCGCGCACGGGCCTCGCGGACGACGCGGAGGAGGCGGCGCCGGAGGAGCGTGGGCTCACCGCCCGAGAGGGTGAGCGTGCGGGCGCCGGAGGCGACGAAGGTCTCGAGCTCGGCGGCCACCGCGGCGTCGTCCGGGGTGGGCCGCGGGTAGTCCTCGACCGGCACGTTGCAGAACGGGCAACGCTCGTTGCACGCCATCGTGAGGCGGAGGAGCCCCTTCGTCTGGTGATTCGTCTCCGCGTCGGTCGGCCGTGCGTCGGGGGGCATCGGGACAGCTTAGTCCGGTGAGCCGCGCGGTCGTCGAAGTCGATCCGGCGGGCACGTTCCCACGTACCTCAGTTGAACCCGTCGTCCCGGATGGTATCTTGCAGCCGCGTGAGCTCCCCCTCTCCCGATCCGACCGATGCCGCCCTCGTCGCGGCGCTGGCCAACGGCGATCGGGGTGCGTTGGGGCAGCTCTACGATCGGTATTCGGGCCTCCTGCTCGCGGTGGGGATGCAGCGCCTGAAGGACCGTCGGGACGCCGAGGAGGTGCTCCACGACGTGTTCGTCGAGGCCTGGCGCCACGCCGATGCGTATGACGGCGCCCGCGGCACCGTCCGTGCGTGGCTGGTCACCCGCATGCACTCCCGCTCGCTCGACCGCGTGCGCTCGCCCGGGTGGTCGCGCCGCGCCTCCTTCGACGCCGCGCGCGCCGAGCGCATCGGCTACGACGACGATCCGTCGCTCGCGCTCGACCGGGAGCGCGTCCAGGCCGCCCTCGGGGATCTCCCCGGCGAGCAGCGCCAGGTCATCGAGCTGGCCTACTTCGCCGGGCTCTCGTCCTCCGAGATCGCCGAGCGGGAGGACCTCCCCGTGGGCACCGTGAAGTCGCGCACCGCCGCGGCGATGACGAAGCTCCGCGCGGGCCTGCTCGGAGGCCGGCGGTGACCCCCCACGTCCTCGAGCTCCTGCCCGACTTCACCAACGGCGCGCTCGATCCCGACGTGGCCGCCGCGGTCATCGACCACCTCGACACCTGCCCCGAGTGCGACGCCGCCTTCGCGAGCTACCAGGAGGTGCTGGGCGCCCTCGCGCTCACCCTCGCGCCGGTGCAGCCCGATCCCGGCGTACGCGCGCGCCTCTTCGAGAGCGTCGCCACCGGCCGCCTCCACCGCTTCGCCGGGCACGTGTCCGCGCTCTTCGCGCTCGACGAGGCCCACGCGCGCGCCGCCCTGGACCAGATCGACGATCCCCAGGGCTGGGAGCCCTCGCCGATGCCCCGGATCGATCAGCGCCTCGTCGAGGGCGCGCCGCCGGGGCACCTCATGGGCTTCATCCGCGTGCCCGCGGGGGTCGCCGTGCCCTGGCACGAGCACCTCGGCAGCGAGCGCACCCTGGTCCTCCAGGGCCGCCTCGTCGACGACGAGGGCCACGTCTATCTCCCGGGGGACGAGATGCCGGGTTCCCTCGGCACGCGCCACACCTTCGTGGCCGACGGCGCGGTCGATCTCGTGTGCGGCGTGCTCATCGAGGGCGGTTACACCCTGCTCGATTGAGGGCGCGCGGCCTCGCCGATCGACGGCGGGGTGCTTAGCGATCGCCCCCGCCTGGACGCACGCATGCCCTGGACCGCCGACGCGCTCCCCGACCTCTCGGACCGCACCTTCGTCATCACCGGCGCCAACTCCGGCATCGGGTGGGAGGCCGCGCGGATGCTCGCCACCCGCGGTGCTCGCGTGGTGATGGCCTGCCGCAACCAGGAGAAGGGGCGGGAGGCCATCGCGCGCATCCACGCCACGCTGCCGACGGCGCGGCTCGAGCTGACGAAGCTCGATCTCGGCAGCCTCGCCTCGGTGCGGGCGTGCGCGGCCGATCTCCAGGCGCGCTTCCCCGCCATCGACGTGCTCGTCAACAACGCCGGCATCATGGCGATCCCGCGCGCGCTCACGGAGGATGGCTTCGAGGTGCAGCTCGGCACGAACCACCTCGGTCACTTCGCGCTCACCGGCCTGCTCTTCGACACGCTCCAGCGCGGCGTGGCGCCGCGGGTCGTGAACGTGGCGAGCCTCGCCCACTCGTTCGGGCGCATGAACTTCGACGACCTGATGGGGGAGCGCAACTACCAGAAGTGGTTGGCCTACGGGCAGAGCAAGCTCGCGAACCTGTTGTTCACGTTCGAGCTCCAGCGCCGCCTCTCCGCGCGCGGCATCGGCATGATCGCGGCCGCGTGCCACCCCGGCTACTCGAGCACCAACCTCCAGGCGGTCGGCCCCCAGCAGGAGGGCTCGGCGTTCGGCGCCTCGGTGATGAAGATCGGCAATGCCCTGATCGGCCAGCCGGCAGAACGGGGGGCCCTCCCCACGGTGTATGCGGCGGCCGCTACCGACGTGGCCAGCGGCGACTACTACGGCCCCGACGGCTTGTTCGAGGTGTGGGGGTATCCGCGGAAGGTGCGCGGGAACGCCTCCTCCCAGGACCCCGCCACGGCCGCGCGGCTGTGGGAGGCGTCGGAGAAGCTCACCGGAGTGGGCTGGTTGTCGTAGGGCACGGCGCGGGCGGGGGCGTCGGCGGCGCAGGTGGGCCCGCGGTCCCCGCGTCGGCTACGATGGCGCGACATGCGACGCTTGCTCCTTCGCCTCCCGCTCCTGCCGGCCCTCGTCTCCTGCGCGGACGGCCCGCGGGAGGCCCTGGGGCACGACGTTTCGGACGGTGGGAGCGCGGCGTCGGCCAAGGCGCTCGACCCGTGCACGCGCGCGACCGACGGCGATCACACCTTCCGCTTCTGCACGACCCGCGTGTCGTGGGCGGACGCGCAGGCCGCGTGCGCCGCCGCGGGCCAGCACCTCGCCGATGTGGAGAGCGCCTCGGAGGGCGCCTGGATCTGGGGCGTGGCCGACGGGCTCGACGGGGCGTCGGGCTGGTGGCACGGCGCAAACGACCGCGCGATCGAGGGCGATTGGGCCTGGGATGGCGGCGCCACCTCGACCTACGTGAACTGGCGCCCCGGCGAGCCCAACGACTACGCCGGCGCGGAGGATTGCGGGGCGTTCGCGGACGACGGCGCGGCGGCGTGGAACGACAAGGACTGCGCCACCCTGCTCCCGTACGTGTGCGAGGAGGGGTGCCTCTGGGCGGGGTGGTACACCGACGCCGACGCGGACGGCTTCGGCGATCCCGCCACGCTCGTCCGCGCGTGTGACGCCCCCGTGGGCGCGGTGAGCGACGCCGGTGACTGCGACGACACCGATCCCGACGTGGCGCCCGACGCGCCCGAGGTCTGCGGGGGAGGGGACGAGGACTGCGACGGCCTCGTGGACGACGCGGACGGCTCGGTGGACCCCGCGAGCTTCGGGGATGGATGGGTGGACGCCGACGGGGACGGCTACGGCGACCCGGGTGCGCCGGTGCGTGCGTGCGCGGACACAACCGGGGTCTCATCAGTTGGAACAGACTGCGACGATTCCGACCCCAACGTTTTTCCAGGCGCCGTCGAGCGCGAGAACGGTCGCGACGATGACTGTGACGGTTCCGCGGAGCTGGACGACGCGGATCAGGACGGGCTCGAGCGCACGGTGGAGATCCGGCTCGGCACCGATCCTGAGGATCCCGACACGGACGCCGACGGCGTGGGGGACGGCGTGGAGGTCCCCGATGTGACGGCCCCGCCCGACACCGACGCGGACGGCGCCCTCGACCCGCTCGACGCCGACGACGACGGCGACCGCCTGACCACGCGCGCCGAGATCGGGGCCTACGACCCCGCCGATCCGGAGAGCGCCCCCGACGACGTAGACGGGGACGGCGCGCCCGACCACCTCGATCTCGACACCGACAACGACGGCGTGCCCGACGGCGTCGACGCGTTCGTCGACACCGACCGGGACGGGATCGCCAACGTCGAGGATCCCGACGACGACGGGGATTTCCTCCCCACCGTGATCGAGGACGCCGTCGACCAGCCCGGCACGCCCCCGGGGGATGCCGACGGGGACGGCGTCGACAACTACCTCGACCCGGACTCGGACAACGACGGGTGTGTCGACGGCCCCGAGACCGACGGCGTGTCGGACCCCGACGGCGACGGCCGCCCCGCGTTCGTCGACCCCGACGAGTGCGCGCCCTCCCCGGCGGACACAGGGGGGGCGGACACGGCCTGGACGCTACCGGACGGGGGCGGCTGTGGTTGTGGGGGCACGCATGCCCCCGGCCTCGGCGCGCTCCTCCTCGCCGCGGTGGCGTCGGTCCGACGCCACCGCCGGTCCGCTACGTGCCTCGCTCGACGGGGCGGAGCTTCTGCGCGCGTTCGTGGTGGTCCTTGAGCGCGGGCTGGATCTTCTCGAAGTAGGTGCGCAGCTCGGGGTCCTGGATCGTGGTCATGCTGGTCTGCACGAGCTCCAGCGCCTTGGCGTGGCTCTGCACCATCTCCAGGGCGTAGGCCTGGTCGAACTGCGGGCCGTCGAGCCCGCGCAGGCGCTCGACGGTGTCGAGCTGATCCTGGTACCGGGCCTTGTCCGCGCCTTCGATGACGATCCCCTCCCGGCTCGCGAGCTGAACGAGGTCGGCGTCCGCGCTCGAGTGGTCGCGGATCATGACCTCGGCGTACTCCTTGATGCCGGGATCCTGCGACTTCTCCTTGGCGAGCTGCGCGAGCGCGAGCTCGTGGACGTGCACCTGGTGGACGTCCGCGAGCGCCTGCGAGGCGGCCTCGCGCGCGTCGACCTCGGCGCCCTGGCCCGGGGTGGTCTGCGCGGTGCCCGGCGTGCCGGTCGGTGTCCCCGGGGTCTCCGTTCCGGTGGCGGGCGGCGTCGTGGGTGTCTCGGGGCTCCTCGGCTCGGTGCCCCGCGTCCCGAGCGTGTCCGGCCGGGCGCCGTCGGTCCCGGTGCCGGGCGCCACGTCGTCCGTACCGCGCGCGCCGTCGGCGGGCGCGGCGGGGGGGATGTCCTCGGGTGCCTCCGGCGGTGTCCCGGGCTGCTCGCCGGGCACGGCCGGCTCCCCGGGGGCCCCCGGCCGCTCGCCTTCGTTGTAGCACCCTGCGGCCAGCAGCAGCACCAGCATCCAACTCTTGTCCATCGCGACCTCCTCCTTGCGCCACGCGGCACCAATCCACCGGTACACACGGCGCGCGTGGGTTCCGGGAGGGGACCGTGGCGCGGTGGCGCGCGTCACGGAGGGTCGGATCGGCGCGCGCGCGCGATTGACCGGCGGGTGTTCACCGGGCCTCTGCCCGCATGGGTAGGCGGGCCCGTCCTCACACGTCTTCGAGGCGATCGACCTTGCGCAACGACGGGGAGAACCAACTCGCGAACGCCACCACGAGCAGGGTGCCACACCCGCCCAACATCGCCGCCCGGCGGGCGCCGAGCCAGTGGGCGGTCACCCCGGACTCGAGCTCGCCGATCTCGTTCGAGACCCCGATGAACAGGAAGTTCACCGCGCTCACGCGCCCGCGCTTGTCGTCGGGGGTGGCGATCTGCACGATCGTCTGGCGGATGACGACGCTCATCTCGTCGCTCGCGCCGACCACCGCGAGGGCGGCGGCCGAGAGCCAGAACGACGTGGACGCGCCGAACACGAGCGTGGCGAGCCCGAACACCGCCACGGCGACGAACAACTTCTTGCCGGCCCCCCCGCGAATGGGGTTGAACGCGAGGAACATCGCCATCGTCGCGGCGCCGACCGCGGGGGCGGCGCGGAGGATCCCGAGCCCGGCGGGCCCGACGGCGAGGATGTCCCGCGCGAAGATGGGGAGCAGCGCCACCGCGCCGCCGAGCAGGACCGCGAACAGGTCGAGCGAGATGGCCCCGAGGATCAGCGGCCGCTCGCGGATGTACCGCACGCCCTCGAAGAGCTGGCTCCAGGAGGGACGCTCGCGCGACAGGACGGCCTCGCGCGGCCGCACCGTCGTGAGCGTGGCCGCGGCCGCGAGCACGAGCACCATCGCGCAGAGGTACACCCCGCGGGCGCCGCCGGTGATCGCGTACACCGCGCCGCCCAGCGCCGGCCCCGCGATGGCGCCCACCTGGAAGAGCGACGAGCTCCACGTCACGGCGTTGGGAAAGTGCTCTCGTGGCACCAACTGTGGCAGGAGCGCCTGGTGGGCCGGCGCGGAGAACGATCGCGCGATGGCCAGGAGCACGAGCGTGCCGTAGATCGGCCACAACGAGGTCACGCCGACGGTCGCGAAGGTGGCGAGCAGCCCGGCCGTGACGGCGAACCCGAGCAGCGTCCCCATCACGACGATGCGGCGGTCCACGCGGTCCACCACCGACCCGGTGAGCGGCCAGAGCAGCATCGCCGGGATGAACTGGACGAGCCCGACCATGCCGAGATCGAGCGGACGGCCGGTGAGCGCGTAGACCTGCCACCCGACGGCCACGCCCTGCATCTGCAGGCCGAGGATGCCGAGGAGGCGCACGACCTGGAAGCGCCGGAAGGCCGGGCTCTGGAACGCGGCGTTGCCCGCGGTGGTGGCGGTGGTCACGGGAGCGGACTCACGTCACGTCGACCATCACCCGCTGCAGCACGATCACTTGTTTGTCGCGCACGAGCCGCACCTCGATGGCGCCCCGCCCGGCCACGCCCTTCACGCCCGGGGTGAAGGTGTGGGTCATCGTGCGTTGGCCGCCGGGCGCGAGGCGCGTATCGGCGGTGGTCTTGAACGGGGGCTTGGACTCGACCGTGCGCGCGAGCACCGTGGAGAAGGCCGGGGCCATCTCCTTGTTCGCGGCGTCGAGCAGCACCACGTCGACGCGGTACTGCTTGAAGGGGTTGCCGGTCGGGAACGCGTGCCCGGCGCCGGTGTTCTGGAGGGTGAGCCCCACCTCGAGGGGCTGCCCGCGCACCACCGCGGCCTTCGGCAACGACAGGAGCGCGGAGACCGCCCGCTTGGGATCCGCGCCGAGCGCGTGGGAGGGCAGCGTGCCGTCGCTCCCGGGCACGGTGGCGCCCGCGGTCGGCGCCATGTGACAGTCCTGGCAGGTCACCCCGGCCTTGGCGTAGGCCGAGGTCTTCCACTCGCCGTAGGTGTCGTAGAACGGACGATCGCCCTCGGGCCACGAGAGCTGGTGACACGTCGCGCACATCGCGGGCTCGGACAGCTCCGCGCTGACCGCGACCGGGTGGGGTGCGTCGGGCGCGGCGCGGGTGCCGACCACGGTGTCACCGCGGACGTGACAGGCGGCGCAGGTGACCCCCTCGCCACGCAAGGTGAGGTCGAAGGACGGGTTGGCTTCGAGGCGCGGGCGCGACAGGTCACCGTCGACATAGCCCGCGGCGAGCCGATCGTGCTGGTTGGCGAGCGGGAGGTGGCAGCTCACGCAGGTGGTGGAGTTTCCGGCGCTCGCGAGGGCGGTCTGGAACACCTCGTCCGACCACGCCTTCGCGTGCGCGGAGCCCGACCACGTGTCGTGCGCGGCCCAGTGACACGCGTTGCACCCCTGCGCGGACAGGGACGGCAGCCCGTTCGGCAGCGCCGCGATCGCGACCGGGAGCCCGTCCGCGAACAGCGGGGGCGCCACCGGTGCGGGCGGCGTGGGCGGCGTCACGACGGGCGCGGGGGCCTCGACCGGCGGCGGAGGCGGAGCTTCCTGGCCCTTGCGCCCCCGCGCGAGGGCGATGCCGACGGCCGCGAGGGGGAGGCAGGCGACGACGACGTAGCGGGTGGCGCGCATGGGGGCGGAGCCTATTCCGGCGTGATCGATGGGGCGAACGGCGGGGGGGCGATCGGGCGCCTGGTGGACGCGTCGCGGGGGGGCCGCCGTGCCGGGGCCGCCGTGCGGGGGCCGCCGTGCGGGGGCCGCC
>JAKFCH010000270.1:0-1858 GCA_036676765.1 Deltaproteobacteria bacterium | reverse complement strand
CCCAGAGGACGTCGAGCGGGGACCTGTCCGTCAGGGGTGCCCTCGGCGGCCGCCCGGAGGACGTCGAGCGGGGACCTGTCCGTCAGGGGTGCCCTCGGCGGCCGCCGCCTTCAGCAGGCCCTCTACTCGGCGCCGCTGTTCGGCTGATCAACGCCCACTCAATTCCGGCGCGTAGCGAATATTGGTATCCGGCCCATGCCCAACCGGTCAGATTCCCTGACGTGAGGTACTAGTTGGGACCGAACGCCGGCAGCAGGAACAACGCCAGCGTGCAGAAGGTGCTGGCGAACCAGATGCTCGTCCGCACCGCGTGGATGTCGGCGACGTACGCGGCGGTGTAGGCCACGCGGGCCACGACGTGCCCGATGGCGAGGCCGGCGGACCAGGTCGGGTCCGCGTTCGCCACGTGGGCGACGAGCACGGCGGCGGCGAACGGCGGGAAGCTCTCGAAGGCGTTCATGTGGGCGGCGAGCGCGCGCCGGCCCCAGCCGACGAGCTGGGCCTGCTGGTCGCGCGGGTGGCGGTTGTTGTAGCCCTTCGGCATCTGCCCCATGGCCACGCCGACCGGCACCTTGGTGAGGAACAGGAGGCAGAACGCGACGGTGACGCAGTAGAAGGGGATCGACATGGGCGGGCCTTCTGAGGTCTGAGGTGCGAAGTGCGAGGTGCGGGGGGCGAGCGGCGGAGGCGCATCGTACCTCTCGCGGCCCGGGTCGCCAGCCGCGGTCACATGACGATGGCGCAGACCATCAACCACCCGTCCTGCCAGGGGAGGATCGCGGGGGAGGTGCAGGGCCCGTCGAAGGGGTTCGCGTCCGCGGCGGTGCCCGCGGGGGTCACCATGCCGTCGGCGCTCCAGCGGAAGGCGGGCGGGGGGCCCTCGTCGCTGGGGAGCTGGGTGACGAGCGCGCCCCCGTCGGCATCCGCGCGGCAGAAGGGCACCGTGTTGCCGGACAGCGCGGCGCCGTTGTCGACCGCGGCGAAGGGCCCGCCGGTCGAGGTGGCCACACGCACGCCGTCGTCCGCGACGGTGGCGAAGAGCACCTCGGTTCCGTCGAGGGTGCACACGCACGGATCGACGAGCCCGTCCTCGCTGTAGAGGGGCGCGGGCTCCTCGACGAGCCCGGCCTCCGTCCACCACGCACGTCGGATGGCGTGCGGCCCGGGGATGGTCGCCGGATCCACGCCGGCCTCGGAGGTGCCGAAGTAGACGACGCCCAGGCGCCCGTCGGCGGCGACGTAGGGGGCTGCGTCGACGGTCATGGCCTCCGCCGCCTCGGCCACCGGCCACGCGACCGAGCCGAACGTCGTGAGATCCCGCGTGGCGAGCGCGTACACGGTGGCCTCGGAGAGGAGGACCAGCCCGGGATCCACCATGCCGGTGAGGACGAGCCCCCCGTCCACGGCGAGGACGTGGAGGGAGGAGAGGCCCCAGGCGATCGTGCCGGCGTCGGTGTAGTGGACACCGTCCACGCTCGTCGCGATGCGGACGGCATACCGGGCGGCGGAGGGCCGGGATCCCACGAGGATGGCGAGCGGGCCGGGCTCGGTCCAGAAGGTGGGATCCGCCCAGGGGAGCGGCACGGCGGGATCGCCGCTGTCGTTGGTGTCGCCGGTCTCGTCGGTGTCGGCGGTGTCGGCGGTGTCGGCGGTGTCGTCCGCCTCCGCGGTGTCGTCGGCGCCGGTGTCTTCGGGGCGGCCCCGGTCGGCGTCCGCGGTCGGTACGGGCGCGACGCACGCCGACGCCAGGAGGAGCGCGGGGAGAACAGCCGTTCGGTAGGCGGATTTCATGAAGATGGTGTTGGAGCTTCCGTTATTTTTTTAATGATACGGCGACCACCGAGATCTACACGATGCC
>JAKFCH010000269.1:0-12475 GCA_036676765.1 Deltaproteobacteria bacterium | reverse complement strand
GGGAGCACGATGTCGGTGATGCCGGCGCGGCGGGCCGCGAGCACCTTCTCCTTGATGCCGCCGACGGGGAGCACCTTGCCGCGCAAGGTGATCTCGCCGGTCATCGCGAGGTTCGGCTTGACGGGGCGGCCCGTGAGGAGCGAGACGAGCGCGGTGTACATCGTCACCCCCGCGCTCGGGCCGTCCTTCGGGATGGCGCCCGCGGGCATGTGGAGGTGGAACTCGTTCTCGGCGAAGATGGCGGAGTCGATGCCGAGGCGCGGCGCCTGCTCGCGCACGAAGGACATCGCGGCCTCGCACGACTCCTTCATCACGTTGCCGAGGCTGCCCGTGAGCTTCAGCCCGCGGGGGCCGACCATCTTGGTGGCCTCGATGAACAGGATGTCGCCGCCCGCCTCGGTCCACGCGAGGCCGATGGCGATGCCGGGGCGGCTGGTGCGCTCGGCGAGCTCGGTGTGGAACTTGGGGGGGCCCTGCCACTTGACGAGCGTTTCGGGGGTGACGACGATCGGCTCGGTTTCGCCCTCGACCATCTTGCGGGCGGTCTTGCGGTAGAGCGCCGCGAGCTCGCGCTCGAGGTTGCGGACGCCGGCCTCGCGCGTGTAGCCGCGGATGACCTCCTCGACCGTCTCCTCCGGGATGACGAGCTGGCCCGGCGGGATGCCGTTCTGCTCGAGCAGCCGCGGGGTGAGGTGGTGCCGCGCGATCGCGAGCTTGTCCTCCTCGATGTAGCCGGGGATGGAGATGACCTCGAGGCGGTCGTGCAGCGCGGCCGGGATGGGATCCTCGACGTTCGCGGTGCCGATGAACAGCACGCGCGAGAGATCGAAGGGGGCGTCGAGGTAGTGGTCGCGGAAGGCGTGGTTCTGCTCGGGGTCGAGGACCTCGAGCAGCGCACTCGCGGGATCGCCGCGGAAGTCACTGCCGATCTTGTCGAGCTCGTCGAGGATGATCACCGGGTTGCGCGTGCCCGCGCGCTTGAGCGCCTGGACCACGCGGCCGGGGAGCGCGCCGACGTAGGTGCGGCGATGGCCGCGGATCTCGGCCTCGTCCTTCATGCCGCCGAGCGCGATGCGCTCGGACTTGCGGCCGAGCGCGCGGGCGATGGACTTGCCGAGGGAGGTCTTGCCGACGCCCGGGGGCCCGACGAAGCAGAGGATGGGGCCCTTGGCGTCGGGCTTGAGCTGGCGGACGGCGAGGAACTCGAGGATGCGCTCCTTGACCTTGTCGAGGCCGTGGTGGTCCTCGTCGAGGATGGCCTTGGCGGCGCGCAGATCGGTGGAGTCGGTGGTCTCCACCTGCCACGGCATGGCGACGAGCCAGTCGAGGTACGTGCGGGCGACCATGTACTCGGCGGCGTCCACATGGATGCGCTTGAGGCGCTCGAGCTCGCGGCGCGCCTCCTTCTCGATCTCCTCGGGCATCTGCGCCTTGGAGATCTTGACCTCGTACTCGGCGACCTCGTCGACGACGGTCTCGCCGAGCTCCTTCTGGATGGCCTTGAGCTGCTCGCGGAGGAAGTACTCGCGCTGGCTCGTGTCCATCGCGGACTGCACCTCCTTCGCGACGCGCTGGGAGATGTTGCTGTACTCGCGCGCGCGCTCCACGAACCAGAGGAGGCGCTCGAGGCGCTTCTCGAGCGCGGGCTCGGAGAGGAGCTCCTGGCCCTCCTCGGGGGCGAGGCCGAGCTGGGGCGCGAGGTGGTCGGCGAGGCGCTCGGGGCCCTGCTGCAACGCGAGGGTCTGGTCGAGCTCGGGCGGGCGCTCGGCGTTGGTGCCGAAGATCTCGAGGGCGACCTCGCGGATGCGCTTCTCGGCGGCCTCGACCTTCTTCGGATCGCCCGGGATCGTGGTGAAGCGGGCGGGGGTGCACGCGTACCCGAACGTGGGGTGCTCGGCGAAGTCTTTGACCACGACGCGGTCGAGGACCTCGAACAGGACGCGCACGCCGCCGTCGGGCAGGCCGAGGGTGCGCAGCGCGCGGGCGAGCACGCCGACGGGGTGGATGTCTTCGGGGCCCGGGTTCTCGAGCCCGGGATCGCGCTGGAGCACGAGCACGAGGTCGAGGTGATGATCCAGGTGGGCGTCGAGCGCGGAGACCGAGGCCCCGCGGCCCACCGTCAACGTGGAGATCATGCCCGGGAACTGGACGAGGCCGCGGAGCGCCACGGCGGGAAATAGCTTTGGCATGGGGACGCCCATTTAGTCCCTCCGAGGCCGACGCGCGACCCTCCAGGGCAACGCGGGAAGATGGAGCGCGACCACGGGCCTCTACCGGGCGGTCCAGCGGATTTCGGGGGAGGCGTAGAAGCCCACGTCCAGCGCGGAGAGCCGGGCGCCGTGCGGGCCGAGGCGGGCCCGGAAGTCCTCCCACGCGCGGGTGCCCGCGGGGGACCACCCCACCTCCGCGTGGGCCACCAGCCGCGGCCACAACATGAAGTCGAGCTTCTCCTCGGTGTCGATGAACTCGGTCCAGAGGGCGCCTTCGAGCCCGACGACATCCCCCTCCGCGAGGCCCTCGGGCACGGGCTCCCAGTCGTAGGCGGCCTCGACGTCGATGTTCCCGGCCCACATCTGGCCGTACTCGGCGCGCGTGTCGTGCCGCATGTCGAGGTAGGCGTGCTCCGCGGGGGAGGCGAGGAGCTGGCCCCCCTGGGCGACGCCGGCGCGGGCGTTGTCCTCGTCGAACCAATGTTGGGTGAGGAAGGGCGGCGCGAGGGGCACGCTGCCGATCTCGTCCCACCCGATCATCGTCTTGCCCTCCTCGGTCGCCACCGCCTGGAGGAAGGCGACGAAGGCGTCGTAGTCGGCGGGCGCGATGCCGACGGCCTCGTCTCCCCCCACGTGCAGCCACGGCCCCGGGGTGAGCGCCGCGACCTCGCCCCACACGTCGGCGACGAAGCCGCGGGTGACCTCGCCGTCGAGCCAGAGAGGGGTGGAGATGACGCCGGCGCCGGTGTAGAGGCCGACCGGGACGCCGTCCTCGTTGAGCTCGCCGTACGACGCGAGCGCGGCGTGGGCGTGACCGGGGAAGTCGATCTCCGGCACGACGGTGACGTAGCGCGCGGCGGCGTAGGCCACGATCGCGGCGTAGTCGTCCTGGGTGTAGAAGCCGGACGCCCCGCCCCCGACCTCGGTGCTCCCGCCGATCTCGGTGAGCCGCGGCCATGCGCGGATCTCGATGCGCCAGCCCTGGTCGTCGGTGAGGTGCAGGTGCAGGCGGTTGAGCTTGTGGGCGGCGAGCAGGTCGATCTGGCGCTGGACCTCCTCCACCGTGAAGAAGTGGCGGGCCACGTCGATCATCGCGCCGCGCCAGGCGAAGCGCGGGCTGTCCACGATGGCGACCACGGGGACGCGCCATGCGACGCCGTCCACCCGCGCGGCTCCGTAGGCCTCGGCGGGGAGGAGCTGACGGAGGGTCTGGGTGCCGTAGTAGAGGCCGGGGGCGTCCGCCGCCGCGATGCGCACGCCGAGCTCGTCGACCTCGAGGACGTAGCCCTCGGCGGGCACGTCGAGGGTGGGATCGAGGACGAGGGCGATGCCGTCCTCCCCCTCGCCCACCACCACGTCGAGCGGCAGGCCGGTCGCGGGGCGTAGCGCCTCGGCGAGCAGGTCGGCGATTGCCACCCCCTCGGCGGAGGCGTGGACGATCGTGTCCCCGTCGAGGGTGTAGGAGCCCACGCCGTCGACGATCAGCACCGGGGCGGGGAGGAGGTCGGGCGCGGGGAGATCGTCCGCGGCGGGGTCGCGACAGGCCACCACGAGCGCGAGCGGGAGCCAGCGGAGGACGCGGGGGCGGGCGAGGAGGGGGTGGATGCCGACCCGTAGCCCGGTGTCACCTCGGCGGCCCGGGATCCGTCTGCCCGGTCGTCGGCATCGCTGCGTAGTTCACCCAATCGGATTGGTCCCGAACGGAGAAGTCGCAGCGTCGTGTCACGAAAAGGGGGCTCGTGTGAGCCAGCAAGATGTATGCCGGGAAAATGGAGGGCCCTTATTTCGAAATTACACTCGGTCCGGAGGATGTGTACGAGGGGAAATTTGATAGTTATCGACATGGCTGACGCTCGAGAAGCTGGGCAGGACCTCGCGATCGATCGCTTCACCGGTGTCCCGTTCCGCATGCCCAGGGCTCCTGCCTGGGTACGTGCACACGCGCGTCCGTGGCGGCGTCGCCTTCGGGCGCAGGTGGAGGAGGAGAGTCTCCAGCGGCGCGCGGCGTTCATCGCCTCGGCGCGTCCGTACGTCGACGCCCTGTCCCGGTCCGCCGGTGGACGTCCGCACGTGGTCGAGCTGCTCGACGAGCGCGGAGGCCGCCTCTACGCCGTCGAGGTGCCACTCCCCTCGCGGCCGCCGGTCGCCGCTCCCCACGAGCGGGCGCCCGCGGCAACCCACGAGGTGCCGGTGGTGGATGTCGACGGGCGCCCGCGCGGCGCGCTGACCCTGCGCGTGGGCCGGCCCTCGGCGCTGTTGCGCGACATCCTGCATTGCGCCGCGATCGGGATCCAGTCGGAGCTGCTCCGTGCGCGGCTGCTCGGCGGGGCCGCCGGGGCGTGGGCCTTCGACGACGGCACGCGTGTCCCCCGCCTGCGCGAGGACATCGTCCAGGCGCACGCCGCCGCGCGGATCCGCCTCGACACCGCCTCCCTGTTGGCCGCGAAGGGGCGGGAGGACACATCGGTCCTCGTCGCGCTCGCCGAGGCCTCCTTCGAGCAGTTCCGTCGGCGCGCGGCGCTCTGGCTCCTGCTCGGCGTGTCCGCGCGCGCGGGGCCCGTGGCGGTGGACATCGTGGCGATGGTGCGCGATCTGATCGACCTCCTCGGCACCGAGGCGGGCGTGCGTGGGACCACCCTCGATCTCCGCTCGTGCGAGCCTTGCCTGGTGGTGGACCATCGGCGCGGCCTCGGTCGGGCGCTGTTCCGGTTCCTGATCGACGCCCTCGCCGTGGCGGGGGCCGGTGGCGCCGTCGCCATCGACGTGACGCCGCTGGGCGCGGGATCCGCGCAGATCGGCGCGACCTGCGTCCCTCGGGCGCTCCCCCCCGCCGTCCTCACCCTCCGCGTCGTGGCGTGCGAGGTCCGGAATGCCCGGTAGGCCCCCGCGGCGCGGGTGGAGCATCCTGGTCGTCGACGACAACGAGCTGCTGCGGGCGAGCCTGACCGAGATGCTCGTGGAGGGCGGCTGGTCGGTCGAGGAGGCGTGCGACGGCCAGGCGGCCCTGGAACGCCTCCGCGTCCGGTTGCCCGACGTGGTCCTGCTCGATCAGCGCATGCCCCGGATGACGGGGGAGCAGCTCGTGGTGGCCCTCCGGGAGGCGGAGATCCGTGTCCCCATCGTGCTCATGAGCGCCATGGCGGACGACCTCGCCGCGCGGCTGGCCCTGCGCTTCTTCCTCGAAAAGCCCTTTGGGATGACCCAGCTCTTCGACATGCTCACGGCCGCCATCCACGCCGGCGCCTGATCCCCCGGTAGGGACATCCCGGTGGGGCACCGACGCCCCAGGGTTGGGACCCGAATGTCCCGCTCTTGACGCTCCAAGGCACGGATAGGGGTGGAACGGGGCGTGCATGGGCTGGGGGGATGGCCACCCCCCGCTCGCTCGCCTTCCTGTCCCTCGTCGCCCTGCTCGTGCCGGGGTGCGCCCCCGCGGAGCCGTCCGCGGCGGCCCTCTCGCTCGACGACGCGTTCCAGTCGGCCGCCACCGAGCACGACGTGCCGCGCGACCTCCTCGTCGCCCTGGCCTACAGCATGACGCGCTTCGACGACCCGGCGGAGGGCGACCACGAGCACGGGGGCATGCGCGGGTACGGCGTGATGGACCTGAACGCGGGCATGCCGGCGACCGGCCCCGACCTCGCGCGGGGCGCCGAGCGCCTCGGCCACAGCGTCGAGGACGCCATCCACGATCCGGCCCTGAACATCGCAGTCGCGGCGAGTGAGCTCCGCTGGCATGCCGACGAGATCGAGGCGGCCACGGGCGCGCAGATCGAGCGCATCGACGATTGGGTGGAGGTCGTCGGGTGGTACTCCGGCTCCGAGGACGGCGGCGCCCAGCGCTCGTTCGCCCGCCAGGTGTACCGCTACGTCGAGGGTGGCCTGCGCGCCGAGGATCCGAACGGCAGCGGCTGGATCACCGTGACCGGCCGCGAGCTCGATCTCCCCATGCTCGACCTCGTGCCCGCGAGCGTGGGCACGGCCGACTCCGGCCTGGTCGACAACGTCGTGTCCGCCGGCACCTGCAACTACACCGACGCCTCGCGCACCGCCTCGGACATCGACACCATCGTCGTCCACACCGCCCAGGGCAGCTACTCCGGCACCTACAATTGGTTCCAGAATTGTTCGGCCTCCGCGAGCGCCCACTATGTGCTCCGCGCCTCCGACGGCGAGATCACCCAGATGGTGTCGGAGGCCGACACCGCGTGGCACGCGGGGGACTCCGCCACCAACAGCCGCTCCGTCTCCATCGAGCTCGAGGGCTACATCGAGGATCCGTCGCGGTGGTACAGCGATGCCATGTACACCGCGCTCGCCGCCCTCGTGGCGGACGTGGCGGACCGCCGGGGCGTGACCCTCGATCGCGCCCACGTCATCGGCCACCAGGAGGTGCCGGGGTGCGCCTACACCGGTGGCGGCGGGCGCAATTGCCACACCGATCCCGGGGGCGGCTTCGATTGGGACCGGTTGATGGGCGCGCTGGCGGTGGGATCGGGCGGCGGGTCGACGGACGCGGACGAGTCCGGCTCCGGCGAGACCGGCTCCGGCGGGTACGACACGGGGGGCTCCGGCGGGTCGGGCTCCGGCGGATCCGGCTCGGGGGGCGCCACCACGAGCGCCGGCGTCGGCGAGCTCGTGGGGTTCGTGCGCAAGGACAGCATCTACAACACCGGCAGCCCGGTCGCGGGGGCCACGGTGGCGGTGTCGTCGGGGCGGCGCGTCACGACGGATGCCCGGGGCTACTTCTCGGTCGACGACGTGCCCGCCGGGGCCGTGTCGCTGACCGTGTCCGCGAGCGGCTACCAGACGGCCACGGACAGCGTCGACATCGAGGCCGACTTCACCAACTGGAACAGCGTCGCCGTGCTGGCGGCGAGCGGCTCGGGGAGTGGCTCCGGGAGCTCGAGTGGCGGGAGCTCGAGCGGCGGGAGCACGACCGTCACCGCGCCCCCCACGAGCCTGGATCCGTCGGGCTGGGACCTCGTCACGAGCGATTCGGTCACGCTCACGTGGTCCGGCAGCGGCGCGCGCGCCTACGAGGTCCGCATCTACTGGTGGGACGGCGCCGACTGGAACGTGTACTACACCTACACGACGACCAGCGCGTCGAAGACCTTCTGGCCCTCCGTCGCGGACACGGAGTACGCGTTCATGGTGCGGGCGGAGGGCTCCGCGGGGACGAGCGAGTGGTCGGCGACCAGCTACTTCACGTTCGGGGGGTAGGGCGCCCCCTCACTTCGCGACGGCTCCCTTCATCGCCGTCTTCAGCATGGCGCAGATCGGCCCGTCCCCGACGCGGTCGCGCCCGACCGCCTCCACCACGAGGCCGGCCGGCACGCACCCCGCGAGGCGCTGGTTCAGCGACGCGGACGGCCGCTCGCCCGCCGCGGGGAGCAGATCCGCGAACTGACGCACGCACAGCTCCCCGTCGGTGGTGAGGCGCTCGGTGCACCGCGCCGCGTCGGGCTCGAAGCAGGTGCGCATCACCTGCCCGTCGGCGCACATCGCGGCGGCGAGGGGGGCGGCGATGGCGGTGGCGGTGGCGTCGAGGTTGGCGGGCACGGGCGGCGCCGGGGCGATCCGCGCCGAGGCCGGGGGCATCCGTGCGTCGGAGGGCGCGCGGGTCGTCGTGAGCTGGGTGATCGCGTAGCCGTCGGCCTCGAGCAGCGCGAGGAGCCCGCTCTCGCCGAGCATGTGGGCGGCGCCCACCGCGACGAACACACCGCCCCCGGCCAGGGCGGGCGCGAGCGTCGGCATCCACGCGCGGTTGCGCGCCCCGAGTAGCGCCTCGGAGGTCGGATCGCCGGGCTGAACGAGCACGTCCATCCCCTCGGTCTCCCCCCGCATGCACAGCGCGGTGAGCGCCTCGGACTCGGCGGCGCCGTCGTCCTCGCTCGGGCCGAGGGTGGCGAGGAAGCTGTCGTTCCACTCGCGGAGCATGCCGGCCTGCTGCTCCAGGGTCTCCACGTGCGCGAGCGGGATGTCGCGGGCCTTCGCGCGCTTCTGCACGTCGAGGTCCATGGCGTCGCCAGTGACGGCGCCCAGGCCGGCCGGGGAGGTGAGCATGGGGAGGATCGACGCGAGCGCCCACGGCTCGAGGTGCTCCAGGAGCGGCGCGGGGAGGGTGTCGCGCACCGCGATGGCCACGGCGCGCCAGCGGTCGTCGGAGATGCGCGTGGAGAGCCCGGGGCCGTCCGACCAGAGGAGGCGGACGATCCGCGCGGGATCGTCGACGTCGAGCGCCGCCTCGGTGTAGACGATCCGGGCGTCGGCGAGCGCGGCGTCGTGCGGTTTCGGGAGCGCGTCGTCGAGGGAGACGGCGATGTGGCAGGTGCCGAGCAGGTGGGAGGCGTGGCCGTCCCGCTCCACGCGCCACAACAGGAGGGGACGCTCCGCGCCGGGGCTCGCCGCCGCGCTCGCCGAGGGCATCGCGTCGGGGTTCTTGGAGGCGCACGCGGCGAGGACGAGCAGGGACAGCAGCATGGGCGGCCTATAACGGCCGCTTCCGGGAGGCGCGCGGGCGGAGGGGGCCCCCCCGTCAGGTGCCCGGCGTACACTCTCCCCCGGAGGCCGGCGCCATGCTCCCGCCCGTGCTGCTCGTCGTGCTCGTCGCCGGTTGCCGCGCGCCCGAGGCCTCCGCCGTGGCGCCGGTGGATCCGCGCTTCGCCGAGCTCTGCGCGTGGACGGAGGCGCGCATGGCGGAGTGGTCGGTGCCCGGCGTCGCGATCGCCGTGGTGGAGGACGGGGAGGTGCGCCACGTCGCCGGCCTGGGCGTGCGCCAGTGGGGGCGGCCCGAGCCGGTGACGCCCGACACCCTGTTCCGCATCGGCTCGGTCTCCAAGATGTTCACCGGCATGCTCGTGGCGGAGGAGGTGGTCGCCGGTCGGCTCGACCTGGGCGCGCCGGCCTCCGATGCGCTCGGTGGCGTCTCGCTCGCCGAGCCGGGGGCCCTCGACGGCCTGACGCTCCTCCAGCTCTCGAGCCACACGTCGGGCATCCAGTCCACCGACTTCCCGCGCACCTGCGACACCGACCGCGACGCGTTGGAGCCCGCGCTCGCGGAGATGGCGACCGACTGGGCGCTCTGGACCCCCCCGGACGAGCTCTACCACTACGCCAACCAGGGCTACGCGCTCCTCGGCCTCGCGGCCCAGCGCAGCGCCGGCGCGCCGTTCGCCGACCTCGCCCAGCGCCTCCTCGACGCCGCCGGCATGACGACGGCCACCTACGACTGGGGCGAGGCCTTCCGCGGCGAGTTCGCCACCGGCCACACCATGAACCTCGCGACCGGCGAGCCCCTCGCGTACCGCAGCATGTCCGAGCGGGCGTGCGTCGCGTCGTACCCGTCGGGCGGGCTCATGGCGAGCGCATCGGACATGGCGGGGGCGTTGCGGGTGCTCGTGCACGGCGGCGAGGGGTGGGTCACCCCGGAGGCCTGGGCGCTCTTGACGACCGAGGGCTACGCCCGCACCGAGACCTCCGGCTACGGCTTCGGCCTCCAGGGCGCGAGCTACCGCGGCTACCCCGGGCTCACCCACCACGGCAGCGTCGGCGGCTACTTCGCGATGCAGTGGACCGTGCCGTCCGAGGGCCTCGGCGTCATGGTGCTCGTCAACGCCGACCACACCGTCGTCGAGCCGCCCATCCCCTGGAGCAAGCCCACCCAGCGCATCATGGAGCGCGCCCTCGACACGTTCCTCGGGCTGGAGCCGGAGGAGCGGGAGTCCTCCGTGCGCCCCGTCGAGGACTGGGGCCGCTACGTCGGGCTCTACCACTCCGACTTCGACCTCGGCGACGTGACGATCGCCCTCGACGGCGACACCCTCCTCTACGCCGACGCGGACGGCGTCGTCCCGTTGGCGCCGTACAGCCGCGACAGCTTCAACTACGCGGTCCCGCGTGACGACGGGCGCACCAGCTACGTCGGCGTGTCGTTCGCGGAGGGGACGGCGGACACGATCACGTGGCTGGTCACCGACACGGGGATCGCCCGGCGGCGTTGAGGGAGGCCTCGGAGGGGGGCGCCCCGGCTCCGCCGGACGGTGCCCTCCAGGCTCGCTGCGCTCGGTCCGCCCCCGCGCCTGTCGGCGCGAGGGCGGGACCGGCGGCGAGGCGCCGCCGCCTTCCGGTCCCCTGGCGCGGGGGTGCTCGCCGTCGCTACCGGGAGATGTTCAGGACGTAGTTGCCTGTCGTGCCGACGTAGCCGCCGAGGGCGACGATCACGTCCTCCCCCGCGGCGAGGGTCACCTCGGCGGACGAGGTGTAGTCCCCAGCGCTGGCGTCGACGTCGTCGTTGCAGGCCAGCTCGGCGCCGGTGCAGTCGCCCTCGAGCACGACGACGATCGTGTCGAAGTCGGAGCCGCTCGTGTCGAAGGTGTAGGTGCCCGCGGCGGGGGCCGACCAGGAGAACAGGACATCGGCGCCCATGTCGTTGCAGGAGGCCGTGACGGTGTCGTCCGCGCCGGCGTTGGTGCCGGAGGAGACGGCGGTCCCCACGGCGGACCGCAGGTCCACGTCACCGCACGACTCGTCGGCCGGGGGGGTGATGTTGAGCTGGTAGCTTCCGATGTCGCCCGCGTCGTAGCCGTCGACGACCAGCGTGATCGTCTGGCCCACCGCGACGTAGAGCGAGACCGACGACACCGTGCCGCCGGCGCTGTCGTCGTCGCACGCGAGCTCGGTGGTGGAGCACACGTCGTCGAGGATGCCGAGCACGGTGTCGTACGCGGAGCCGTCCGTGTCGAAGTTGTAGAGGCCCGCCGAAGGTGCCGTCCACGTGAGCGCCACGTCCTCGGCGCCCGTACCGGCGACGCAGCTGCCGACGTAGTCGTCCCCCCCGCCGCTGGTGGTGCCGGTAGCCACCGCGCTGCCCGTGGCGGAGCGCAGATCGCCGTCGGGGCAGGTGTCGGTGTCGGTGTCGGTGTCGGTGTCGGCGTCGGCGTCGGTGTCCGCATCGGTGTCGGCATCGGTGTCGGCGTCGGTGTCCGCATCGGTGTCGGCATCGGTGTCCGAATCGGTGTCGGCGTCGGTGTCCGCGTCGGTGTCCGCGTCGGTGTCGGCATCCCCCTCGGAGGCCGTGTCGACGGGCTCGTACTCGGTGCGGGCGGGGATGCAGGCGAGGAGCGACGTGAGGAGCAAGAGCATCTTTTCCACATAGCGAGCATGCGCGCGTCGTGCATGCCGGCGGTCGGGCTTCGGCGGCCGTCGGGCGACATCCGGCATAGGGAGCGGGGATGATCCGCCCCGAAGGCCACCCCCTCCTCGCGGCCGTGCTCGACATCGCGATGGCGCCGCTCGCGCCGCTCCGCCCCGAGGTGGTGGAGCCGGCGCGCGGGCGGGTGCTCGAGATCGGCGTCGGCACCGGCCTCAACCTCGGCCTCTACCGGGGCGCCACCGAGGTGCACGCGATCGAGCCCGACCCCCACATGCTCCGCCGCGCGGAGGCGCGGGCGCGCGAGCTCGGCGTCCCGGTGACCTTCCACGCCACCGGCGCCGAGGCCCTGCCGTTCCCCGACGCGTCCTTCGACACGGTCGTCGCCACCTTCGTGTTCTGCACCATCCCCGACCCGGCCGCGGCCGCCGCCGAGGTCCTCCGTGTGTTGCGGCCCGGCGGCACGCTCCGGTTCGCGGAGCACGTGCGCTCCGAGGTCGCCCCCATCCGCGCGGCCCAGCGCGCCCTCGATCCCCTCTGGTGCCGCCTCGCCGGCGGGTGTCACCTCACGCGCGATCCGGTGGCGCTCTTCGCCGCGGCGGGCGCCGTCGACCTCGACGTGCGCATCGAGCGGGGGAGGTGGTCGCTTGTGCCGGTGGTTTTGGGGGTGGGGAGGAAGGGATAGATATCGGAATCGGAATCGTTATCGGAATCGTTATCGGAATTCGATATCGATATCGATATCGATATCGGAGTCGATATCGGAATCGGAATCGAGAGTGGCTGCCCGCGGCCACGGTGGACTCGGTGACGAACAGGTCCCTCGACCTGTCGACCTGTCGACCTGTCGACCTGTCGACATGTCGACCCGTCGACCTGTCGACCTGTCGACCTGTCGACCTGTCGACCTGTCGATCTGTCGATCTGTCGACCTGTCGACCTGTCGATCTGTCGACCTGTCGATCTGTCGACCTGTCGACCGGACCCCATGTCCATGTCCATGTCCATGTCCATGTCCATGTCCATGTCCATGCCGATGCCCCTTCACCCCCCCCCGCGCAGGGAGCCCGGCGGGCGGCCGCGCTGGCGCGGCCGGCTCGGCGCCCCGGCG
>JAKFCH010000268.1:0-5253 GCA_036676765.1 Deltaproteobacteria bacterium | reverse complement strand
GCCGCCGGGCTCGCCAACGCGTTGTAGTCGTAGCAATCCGTATTGCTCGCCGCCGTGTAGTACCCGTCGTAGCTGCACAAGCACCGACCCGCGTCGTCGTCGTCCCCGTACCCGTCCCCGTCGTAGTCGTAGTAGTACGTGAAGCAGCCGGAGGCGTCCCGCTCGTCGGAGGAGCCGTCGCAGTCGTCGTCGTAGCCGTTGCAGGTCTCGGTGCCCGCGGGGCTGACCGCCGCGTCCCCGTCGTTGCAGTCACCCGAGTTCTCGGTGTAGCCGTCGTAGTCGTCGTCGTAGGCTGCGGTGCCCTCGTCCACGAGGCTGTCGCAGTCGTTGTCGAGGCCGTCCTCGAGCTCCGGCGCGCCGGGGTAGCTCACCGCGGAGGCGTCGTTGCAGTCGCCCACGGTCTCGGAGAGGCCGTCCCCGTCGTCGTCGTAGCAGGTGGTGGTCTCGTCGACGATGCTGTCGCAGTCGTTGTCGAAGCCGTCGCACGTCTCGGTGGCGCCCTCGTAGGTGACCGGGCTCGCGTCGTTGCAGTCACCGTCGAGCTCGGACTGGCCGTCCGCGTCGTCGTCGTAGCCGAGGGTGCCCTCGTCGACGACGCCATCGCAATTGTCGTCGCGCTTGTTGTAGATCTCGGCGGCGCCCGGCCTCACCGAGCCGTCGCCGTCGTTGCAGTCGCCCTGGTCCTCGGTCCAGCCGTCCCCGTCGTCGTCGACCGCGTTCGCGGACACGACGGTGAAGTAGTATTCGGACCGCGCGACCAGCGTGCTGCTGTCGGTCACCTTGAAGGTGAGGCGGTGATCGCCGGCGGAGAGCGCCTGGTCACACTCGGCCACGCCGATGGCGTCGGGCGTCGGGGTGCAGAACACGCCGTCGACATCGCTCTCGAAGCTCACGACGAGCGCGGAGGGCTCGTCCTGCTGGTCGCTCACCTGGACCACGAAGCCGAAGAGCTCGCCCTCCTGGCCCGACTCGCCGGCGCCCGGGTGCACGACGTTGATCGTCGGGGCGTCCGGCACGTCGACCACGGTGAGGACCATGGTGTACTCGGTGCGCTCGCCCGCCTCGTCGGTGGCCGACAGGGTGATGGCGTGGTTGCCCTCGGTGAGGCTGCCCGTCTGGAACAGCGCGAGCCCGTTCGCGTCGGCGGGATCGATGTCCGAGAGCAGCCCGTCGATGTCGCTCGACCACGTGAGCAGCAGGTCCTGCGAGGCGGTCTGGCCGTCGGAGACGAGCCCCTCGAACTGGACGACCGTACCCTCGTCGACGTTGGTGCCATCGGCCGGGGAGGAGATGCTCACGACCGGAGCGGAATTGTACACGCCCAGCTTCTGGTCGCCGCCGCAGCCGACGGTGAGGAGGAGCAATGTAGCGATCCGAAGCGTCATGGGGCCCTCGTTCCGGCGTCAGGATAGCAGCAAATACGCGCATGTACCTCGCCGCTTGTCTCCAGCTCCGAACAGGGGCCGACATCCCCCACAACCTGGACCGCCTGGAGGCCCTGGCGGAGCGGGCGGCGGGCACCGGCGCGGTGCTGATCGCCACGCCCGAGAACACCACGTTCCTCGGCTCGCCCGCGCAGAAGGTCGCCATCGCCGAGCCGCTCGACGGGCGCACCCACCGCCGCCTCGCCACCCTGGCCCGCCGCCTGCGCGTGCACCTCCTGGTGGGCTCGGTGGCCGAGCGCTGCGACGAGCCGGGGCTCGAGGGGCACTGCTACAACACCACGCTGCTCTTCGGTCCCACCGGCGATCTGCTCGCGCGCTACCGCAAGCTGCACCTCTTCGACATCGAGCTGCCGGGCGGCCCGTCCTTCCGGGAGAGCGCGCACATCGCCCCCGGGGCGGACGTGGTGGTCGTCCCCACCCCCCTGGGCGTGATCGGGCTGTCGATCTGCTACGACCTGCGCTTTCCCGAGCTCTACCGGCGCCTGGTCGACCTGGGGGCCGAGCTCATCACCGTCCCGAGCGCGTTCACGCTCCAGACCGGAAAGGACCACTGGCACCCGCTGTTGCGCGCCCGCGCGATCGAGTGCCAGGCCTACGTGATCGCGCCCGCGCAGGAGGGCCGCCACGACGAGTCCGGGCTCCGCCAGTCCTACGGCCACGCGCTGATCGCCGACCCGTGGGGCACGGTGGTGGCCGAATGTGGGGACGGCGAGGGCTTCTGCCTCGCCGAGATCGATCTCGAGCGGGTGCGCCGGGTGCGGGCGGCGATGCCGGTGGATCGGCACCGGCGCCTCTGAAAGGCGCGCCGCTCCTTCGTCTCCGGCCTACTTCGTCTCCGGCCCCTCGAGCGCGCGCGCCAGCACGGCCTCCTCGTTCTCGGGCGTGGCGTCGACGATCATCCACTCGTTCTCGGGGTAGAACGCCACGACGCAGCCCTGGGCCGGGCAGAAGTCCATGCAGGTCGTGCCGGTGACCATGACCTGCCCCTTGAGCCCACGCTCCTTCACGGCCTTCTTGAGGTGTTCACGAAAGGCCACGCTCCCGTTCATCCCGCAGGAGGGCTTGCCCGTGGACGGATCACGCAGGTTCGTACACACGAGAACCTGCCGAATTGTGTAGGGAGGCTTCACGACGCGGGACATGGTCCGCCTCTTAGCGGGGCGTGCGCCGCACGGCGACCGAGATAGGCGGTTGGCCAAAACTGATCCAGTGGGAGTGGAAATGACCCTTCGAGAACGACTCCGTGCCCTCGCGGGGAACCTGTGGTGGTGCTGGGATCCGGAGGCGACCGCGCTCTTCGCGGGCCTGCACCCCGAGCGCTGGGAAGAGGTGCACCACAACCCCCTCGCCCTGCTCGACGAGCTCCCCGACGGCGCCCTCGAGCCCGCGGAGGCCATGCTTCCGTCCGTGGAGGCCCGCCTCGCCGCGTACCTCGCCTCGACCGACACCTGGGCCGCCCGGAACGTGCCCGGCCTCGTGGCGCCGGTGGCCTACTTCTCGATGGAGTTCGCCCTCCACGAGTCGCTCCCCATCTACTCCGGCGGCCTCGGCGTGCTCGCCGGCGACCACATGAAGTCCGCCTCGGACCTCGGCCTGCCCTTCGTCGCCGTGGGCCTCCTCTACCGCGAGGGCTACTTCAAGCAGGTCATCGCGCACGGCCGCCAGGTGGTCGCCTACCCGCCGGTGCCGCTCGAGTACACCCCGCTCCGCAAGCTCGACATCACGGTCGACGTTCCGCACGGCCACCACACCTACAAGGCGACGGTGTGGGAGCTCAAGGTGGGCCGCGCGCGGCTCCTCCTCCTCGACTCCGACGTGGAGGGCAACCCCGCGGAGCACCGCGAGCTCTCCCAGCAGCTCTACGGCGGCAACGAGAGCACCCGCATCGCCCAGGAGGTGCTCCTCGGCATCGGCGGCGTGCGCGCGCTCCGGGCCCTCGGCATCCAGCCCGGCGTGTTCCACATGAACGAGGGGCACTGCGCCTTCCTCGTGCTGGAGCGCTGGCGCGAGGAGATGGCCACCTCCGCCTCGCACGACGAGGCCTTCGCGAAGGCCAAGGCGAGCTGCGTGTTCACCACGCACACCCCGGTGGCGGCGGGCCACGACCGCTTCGCCTGGGAGCTCGTGCGGGACGCGCTGCGCGGCATGCGGGAGGGCATGGGCCTGCCGAAGGGCTCGTTCATGGACCTCGGACGCATCCGCGCCGGCGACTACAACGAGACCCTCTGCATGACCGTGCTCGCCCTCCGCGGCTCGCGCGCCGCCAACGGCGTGAGCGCCCTCCACGGCGAGGTGAGCCGGGAGATGTGGAAGGACCTCTACCCGGGCATCCCCGTGTCCGAGGTCCCCATCGGGCACGTGACCAACGGCGTCCACGCCCCGTCGTGGATGCACCCCCGCGTGCAGGCGCTCCTCGATCAGCACGTCGCCGGCTGGCGCGAGGGGCAGCCGGTGTCGCTCGCGAACGTGCCCGACGAGGAGCTGTGGGCCCTGCGCAACGTGCTGCGCGAGGAGATCGTCCGCTACGCCCGCGGGCAGGTCGGGCGCGACTGGCTGGAGGACGATCGCCTCACCATCGGCTTCGCGCGCCGCTTCGCCCCCTACAAGCGCGGCAACCTCCTCTTCACCGACCCGGACCGCCTCGCGCGGCTCGTGTGCGGCGACCGCCCCGTCCAGCTCCTGTTCGCCGGCAAGGCCCACCCCCGCGACGCCGCCGGGCAGGGTCTGATCCGCGACGTCATCCGGTGGACCCGCGACGAGCGGTTCCGCGGGCGCGTCGTGTTCCTGCCCGACTACGACATGGCGCTCGGCCGGCGCCTCGTCCAGGGCGTGGACGTGTGGCTCAACAACCCGCGGCGCCCGCGCGAGGCGAGCGGCACGAGCGGCATGAAGGTGCCGCTCAACCTCGGCATCAACCTCTCGGTGCTCGACGGGTGGTGGCCCGAGGCCTACGACGGCACCAACGGCTGGGCCATCGGGGACGAGCGGACGTACGGCACCCAGGAGGAGCAGGACGCCGCCGACGCGGAGAGCCTGTACCGCCTGCTCGAGGAGCAGGTGGCCCCCGAGTTCTACGACCGCGACGCCCAGGCTGTCCCGCGCGCGTGGGTGCGGCGGATGCGCCGCAGCCTGGAGACCTGCTACCGCGCCTTCCACACCGACCGCATGGTCGAAGAATACGCGCGTCGGTACTACGTCACGAGGTAGCGACGCATGGGTGGAACCGAGGCGGGCGGCGCACGTAGGGGCGGCGTTCGCCCCCTCGGCGCCGCGGAATGCTACTGTCCCCGGATGACGCAGCCCGTCCGCACCGTGTTCCGGCGCCTCGGCATCCTGGCGCTCCTCGTCGCCGCAGCGCCGTCCGCCCTCTTCGACGGGCTCGTGGCGCCCGCGTACGCCGCGCCCGTGGCGGCGAGCATCCCCGTGTCGCTACCCACCGGGCAGGAGGCGGACGAGTGGGCGGATGCGCTCGCCGCGCGCGGCCTCGTCGTCGCGAAGGTGCCCGGGCTCCCGGTGTCGGGACCCGGCGTCGCCCTCGCGGACCACAAGGACTACTGGGCGATGACCGTGCGCTCGCACGCGGGCACCATCGAGACGGTGAACGTCGCCCCGTGCGCCAGCTCGGAGGAGCGCGAGGACCTGCTGTTCTACGCCTCCACGCTGCTCGGCCCCGCCCCGGCCGTCGCCGCGCCGCCCCTCGCCGCGGCACCGCCCGTCGCCGTGCCCGTCGCGGTCACCCCGGCGCCCGTCGCGCCACCTCCGGTCGCGACCGCGCCGCCCGCGGCGAAAGCTCCCGCGCAGCCCGTCG
>JAKFCH010000267.1:0-4258 GCA_036676765.1 Deltaproteobacteria bacterium | reverse complement strand
TCCCTCTGACCCCCGGGCGACCGGGTCGCCGCACCCGACAAGACGAGGCTCACGGCCGGCCGTGAGGCCGTTTGTGTCGGGTTCCGGGGCTGGATCTGGCGCCCGGGCCCGGCATCCGGGTCCGAGCAGAATCACCCTGTCAGCTCAGCCCCCGCCGCACCAATCGACCCCTTGTACCAAGCCGTCACGCCTCGGCGGGGCCCCCTTCTCCTGCGCGCCGAGGGGCCAACGCTGGGAGATGGAACCAATCCGGGGCCTCCGGCCGAACCAGCTCGTTCCCCCGCTCTCCCCACGCGACCACGTCCGCGGCGGCGTGTTCGCCGTGGTGGAGCTCGTCCAGTACGGGGACTACCAATGCCCGTTCTGCGGCGAGGCCGAGAGCATCCTGCGCACCATCCGCGACCGATTGGGCGGGCGCCTGCGCGTGGCGTTCCGCAACTTTCCGTTGACCGCCCTCCATCCCCAGGCCCTCCCCGCCGCCGTGGTCGCGGAGTGCGCCGGGTTCCAGGACCGGTTCTGGGAGATGCACGACCTGCTCTACGCCCACCAGGAGGCCCTCGACGACCGCGACCTCCTCCGCTACGCCGCCACGCTCGACCTCGACGCCGCGCAGCTGCGCGAGGATCTCTCCGCGGCCCGCGCCCGCGTGCGCGAGGACATCCAGACGGGCGAGCAGAGCGGTGTCAACGGGACACCCACCTTCTACGTCGACGGCCAACGCTACGACGGGGATTGGTGGCGGGCGGCCGACTTCCTGGCGGACCTGGAGCGGCACGCGACGCGGGTGGTCGAGCCCGCCTGACCGCGGGCCCCCACCCACTTCACGGCGTTGGTCCCGAGATGTCGCCCACCCAGGCCGGGAGCCGCGCGCGGGCGCACCTTCTGCGCATGCCGAACGACCTTCCCACCACCCTGCGCGACATTGGCACCCGGATGATGGCCTCGTGGCCGGACTTCGCCATGGATCTCGCGCGCCTTCCCAACGCCGCCTCGCTGACCGTGCGCGACCTCGCCACGCTCATGCTCCTCGCCCCCGGTGAACACGTCGGGCGCCCCGCCGTCGAGGCCCTCGTGGGCGCCGACGCCGCGGACACCGTCATCGGCGTGCTCCAGGGCGAAGGGCTCGTGTCCGAGGGCCCGAAGGGCATCGGCCTCACGGGCGCCGGGCGGATCTTCCTCGATCGCCTCGTGGAGGTCCGTGCCCAGGGAGCCGCCCGCGTCCTCCAGACCCTCCCGCAGGCGACCCAGAACCAGGTCGTCCAGGCGTGGGAGATCGTGGCCGACGCGGTGACGCGCGCCGAATCGCTGGTGAAGGCGTAGGGGCCCCCAACCAACGCAGCGACTCGCGCCGCCTCAGACCCCGCGCAGCCGCTCCACCTCGGCCTCGAGCGCCGGCGCGTCGATCTCGCCGCGCCCGAACCGCTCGTAGAGGCCCTCGAGGGCGTCGAGCCGGCGACGCAGCCGCTGCCGCTCCGCCCAGGTGTCGGTGAGGAGCGTGTCGAGCGCGGCCCGGGCGGAGGGCCCCGGGTCGGGGAGCTCGAGCCCCGCGATGTCCTCGACGCGCGCACGCGGGCGGGTCTGCCCCCCGGTGACGACGAGCTGGTCCCGCGCGAAGCGGGAGCGGAGCGCGAGCAGCGTGAACGCCGCCTCGCCGCGCGGGCGCAGGCGCACCCACTCGCCCGAGCCCGCCATGCGCGACGGGAGGCCCGCGCGCGGCCGGCGCGCGAGCACCACGTTGTTGAGCTCGGGGCGCATGCGGCCGAACAGGAGATCGCCCTCCTCGAAGGGCACGCCCTCGCACGTCGCGCCGGCCTCGACGCGGGCGTCGACGACCTCGCCGGTGCCCTTGTCCACGTCCGCGAAATCCACCACGGTCACCGCCTCGTCGGGATCGAGCGGCACCCGCCCCTTCACGAGGTCGGCGCGGTCGGACAACGCGAACACGGGTACGCCCGGCGCGATCGCCGACGCGCGGAGGGCCTCCTCGGGGATCCAGCCGCCACCGGCGTCGTCGGTGGGTGGCACCCGGCGGGCGCGCGCGAACGGGGCGCCGCGCAGGTGCATCCGCAGCCCCACGAGCTCGTCGGGCTCGGTGCGCCGGAACGTCTGCCGGCGCGGATCGTAGCCGGGGTGCTCGATCACCGCGGCGAGCATCGGGCGCACCTCGGCCGGGCGCTTCCGCAGCGCGATGACACACGCCCGCGTGGGCGTGCCACCAAACGGGCGGAACATCCCCTCGGGCAAGGACACGACCGCCTCGCGGACGGCCACGGTGTCCATCCACGCCCGGGCCGCCACGAAGGGCGCGCCCGAGAGCACCGTGTACGGGAGCACGGTCACGAGCCGCCCGCCGGGCTTCAGCCGGGCGAGCGCGGCCTCCACGAACAGGATGTCGCTCCCGACGCGGGCGCGCCCGTCGGCCAATGTGTAGCGCCGGAGCACGGCAGGGTCGGCCACCTCGACCGAGAACGGCGGGTTGGCGAGGATGGCATCCCACCGTTCGCCGTCGTCGGGCGCGGCGAAGAAGTCGGCCGCCGTCACCGCGCGCGGGTTGCCGCCGTGGAGCGCCACGTTCAGGCGCGCGAGGGCCACGAGGTCGGGATCGACCTCGATGCCGTCGGGGTCGGCGCCGCGCGCCAGCGCCGCGACGAGGAACCCGCCGCTGCCGCAGGTGGGGTCGAGCACGCGGTCGCCGGGGCGGAGCTGCGCGAGGTCGGCCACGAGCTCGACGAGCGGGCGGGGCGTGAAGTATTGCCCCCGCTCGCCCTTCCAGAGGTCGGAGAAGAAGCGCTCGTACGCGAGGCCGAACAGGTCGAGCTCCGGCGAGAGCGGGAGCCGCTCCAGGTGGGCGCTCTCGGGCGCGTCGGGGCCGTCGGGCCAGAGCTCGGGCGCCAGCCCGAGGCGGCCGGCGAGGTGGCGGGCGAGGGCCACGAACGCGCGGCGCCCGCCCAGGCCGGCGGCGCGGAGGCGCTCCTCGGCGGCGCGCAGCTCACCGGCGAACCGCTCGGAGGGATCGGCGAAGAGGCTCACCCCCGCCTACGTGGGAAAAGGAAGGTCGTACACCGTGGCGGGCACGACGCGATCGCCCGCGTGCACGCTAACCACCTTGCCGGGCTCCCAGGCGGACTTGCGCAGGAGCGCCAGCACCCGCACCCGGGTGCCTTCACGGGCCCCGGAGAGGACGGTGCCGACCACCGCGTCGTCGACCTTCACCTCGGCGCCGGTGGGCGGCACGGCGTCCTCGCCCATCTCGAGCCCCCAGATCTTCTTGACCACCTGCCCCATCACGTCGATGCGGTTGATGACCTCCTGCCCGATGTAGCAGCCCTTCTCGAAGCTCGCGTGCGTCGGGACGAGGCGCAGCTCGTGGATCAGCGACTTGTCCGACATGTCCGCCGGCCACCGGGGCAGCCCCGCCTCGATGCGGAGCACCTCGCGGGCGTCGAGGCCCACCGCCCTGCAGCCCGACGGGGCCCCCGCGGCGAGCAGCGCCGCCCAGAGCGACGGCAGCGCCTCGCGCGGCGCCACGATGTCGAAGCCGCCCGCGACCGAGCGCGCGTTCGTCGCGACGTGCAGGCTCTCGACGTTCTGGGGCTCCACCGACACGACCGCGCCTTCGCCTTCCGGCACCGGGAGCCCCGCGCGCCCGAGCACCGCCGCCGCCTCCGGCCCCTGCACCGACAGGACCCCGAGCTTGTCGGACAGGTCGGTCAGCTCCACGTCGTCGAAGATGATGTACTTGCCGTAGCGGGCCTCGAACGCCTCGGGGGTCACGCCCTCGAGCACCGCGAGGAACGTGTCGGCGTCGGTGTGGTAGAGGCGCAGGAGCCCCTGGACGCGGGCGCGCTCGTCCACCATCGCGCTGGCGTTGCCGCGGCCGACCGCGAGGTCACGCACGTTGTTGGTGAACATGCCGTTGCAGAAGCGGCGGGCGTCCGGGCCCACGAGCGAGACGACGCCGTGATCGGCGAGGTCGTACAGCCCCGCGGCGGTCCGAACGGCGGCGCACTCGTCGACCACCGACCCGAACGAGGCGGGCACGAGCCACCCCTCGGATTCCACGAAGGTGGCGCCGGCGAGGCCGTGCGCCGCGAAGAGCGGAGACTTCGAGAGACCCATGGTTCAGACCTTCCGAGGCGGCGGCTGCGGCGGGTAGGAGTCGTCCCCACTGCCGGGCGCGATGGTGGGCGAGGACACGAGCAGGCGCGTGCCGGGCGGGATGGGGGGCGGCCCGCTCGGCGGCGACGGCGTCGGCGGC
>JAKFCH010000266.1:0-5580 GCA_036676765.1 Deltaproteobacteria bacterium | reverse complement strand
GCCCGCGCGGTTCGGGGCCCCCGGCGCGGGCGCCGGGCCGCCCCAACGGAGGCCGAAGGCCGAACCCTGGAAGCGGCCCGGCCCCGCGCTCGGGCGGGGGCGCGCACGGGTGGGATCCGGATGGCGGGGCGGCGCGGAGAGCTCGATGTGAGAGTCATGCCCCCGCGAATACGCGCCTTGTGGAGTCATGCCCTGGCGAATGCGCGGAGCGGCTCGTCTGGGCGCGTGGGACGGGCCGGGTCGACGGACCTTCCGGCATTTTTCCCGGGGGGCACCGGCGACGCTGGAGGCTCGGCGCGTATTCGAGCCGGCATGACACGGGAGGACGCGTATTCGGACCGGCATGACCCGCCCGAGATGGAGGACGCGACCCCGAAGTCCCGAGATTCCGCCCGTCAGTAGGGGTCGGGGTGATGGGTCGGTGCGGGGGGCGCATCCGGAGCCGCCTCCTCCGACGCCGGCGCGGGGGGCGCGTCGACCGGGTACGCCAGGCCCTCGCCGCCGCTCGCGTCATCGCCCTTCGCGTCATCCCCGCTCGCGTCGACTGGCGGCGTGTCGTACGGGTAGGCGAGCCCCTCCCCGCCGGCCGCGGGCGACTCCGCGGAGACGGGAACCGCCGGCTGATTGTCGGCGCCGCGGGTGTCCGGCTCCGGCCGTCGGGAGCCGGGCCACGCGGGCTCCAAGCGGAGCAGGAGCGCGAGGCCCGTGCTCCCGGTGGCCTCGGTGTAGAAGAGCCGCGACTCGAGCCCGATCCGCTTCAACCAGCCGTGTCGCTTCACGCTGCCGCGCGCGTACAGCCCCATCACCGGCCCCGGCAGCCCGTTGCCGCCGTAGACGCCGCCCGCGAACCCCGCGCCGCCGAGCCCCACGCCCACCTCACCCTGGAGGAGGGAGGCGGGCACGACATCCTCCCCCGAGCCCGCCATCAGCAGCGACCCCGAGGCGCCGAGCCACGACTCCAGCGGGCCGAGGTTCCACGTCAGGGTGATCGCGGTGGCTGGCGCCGCGGAGAAGTAGGTCCCGAGCGACGACGTGCCGCTCCCCACGACGGGGCCGGCCATCAGGCTCAGTTGGGGAGGCCGCGCGAGCGCGGCGCCGACGAGGAGGGTGGCGAGCATCGGGGACCACTGTAGCCACGGTCGGTGGCGGTGGCACGGGGATGTGAGGGTCGGGGGGCCGTGGGGCGGGTCACGAGGATCGGGCTACCGACGAGGCCCTGCCGATCTCGACCTCGATATCGACCTCGATTTCGATTTCGATTTCGATATCGACTTCGATTCCGACTTCGATATCGATTCCGACTTCGAACCTCCCCTAATTCCCCAACAGCAGCGCATACCCGGGGTGCTTCGCCCACACCATGCCGGCGCGCGCGCGGCTCTCGCCGGCCTTCGCGGTGTCTCCCGCGGCGGTCGCGGCGTCGGCCGAGGCGAGCCAGGCCATGCCGTTGCCCGGCTCGAGCTTCACGGCGGTGTCGGCGGCCTTCTGGGCCTCGGCGGCCTCCCCGGCGGCGGCGAGCACGCTCGCCCAGCTCGCCCAGGTGCCGGCATCGTTCGGGTTCACGGCGAGGAGGGCCAGGAAGCGCTCCTTCGCGGCGGCGTGATCGGCGGCGCCCCCCGCGGTGTCCCCCGCGGCGGTGCGCTCGACGCCGCGCTGGGCGAGGAGCACGGCGTCCCGCGGGTCGGCGGCGAGCATCGCGTCGAGCGCGCTCTTCACGCCGTCGGCGCCCTGCGACTGCCGCACGCCCTCGACGTAGAGGCGGACCAGGAGCGGGTCGGTGTGGCCGTCGTAGCGGAGACGGAGCCGCTCGAGCTGCTGACGCGCGGCGGCGAAGTCGCTCGGGGCCAACGCGAGGTAGAGGCCCACGCGGGCGTCGTCCTCGCCGCCGAGCTTCAGGGCCTGGAGGTAGGCCGCGTGCGCGCCGTCGAAGTTGCCCTGGAGCAGGGCGGCGTTGCCCGCCGCGAGCGGCAGGGTGGCGTCCAGATCGAGCTGCGACGGGTAGAGGGCGGCGACGGCGCCGCCGTTCTTCGCCTGGAGCTGCGCGAGCGCGAGCAGACCGGGCGCGGCGTGGCACGCGTGGCTCTGGGGCACCTGGCCGGTCCACTCGGTCTCGGCCTTCTCGGCGGCCGCGTGGTCCTCGGCGATCGCCTCGCGCTCGGTGAGCGGGAGCTGGGCCCAGGGCTGGTAGAGCGCGCCCGCCTGCGTGAGCGGGGCGATGGCCTCGGCCGGGCGGGCCGCCGCGACGAGCGCGCCGCCGAGCGCGGTCCACGCGGTGCAGTCGGCCGGCTCGGCGACGGTGACCTCCTGACGGAGGGGGATCGCGTCGTCGAAGCGCCCGCGCGCCTCGAGGAAGTCGGCGAGGGGTCCGAGACCGGCGATGCGGGTGTCGGACACCACCTCGGCGGTGGGGGCGACGCCGTCCTTCCCGGGCTTGGCCTCGAGCGCCGCGCGGAGGGCGGCCTCGTAGGTCGGCGCGTAGTCCTGCTTCTTCACCGTGGCGGCTGGCTTGAGGGCGACGGTGCCGCTCACCGGGTCGACGGCGAGGTCGACGCCGCCGAGCACGTCCTGGCCGACGCTCGCGTTGTCGTCGAAGTGCCAGACGGGGCCCTGCCCGCGCCGCGATACGAGCGCGGGGCGCGAGATGCCGCCGAGCTCGATGTCGCGCCACTCGTAGCGCACGTCGGCCACCTGGAGGCCGGCCGCCGCGGGCAGGGGCCCCGGCGCGGTCTTGCCGTTGGCGACGGTGTACCAGTCGACCCCGTCGACCTCGCGTGCGAGCCAGGTCTCCTCCTGCTCGACGGCGAGCGCGGCCTTCACGTCCACGCCCGACCACTTGACGCCGATGGTGTAGGTCCCGCCCTTCACGGTCTCCTTGGTGGAGCCGACCTTCACCTTCTCGTCCACCAGCGTGCGACCGACGGGCCCCGGCGCGCCGCCGATACCCGCGATGAGCGAGGCCCCGTCCGGGCCCTTCGCGAGGCGGAGGACGCCGGCCGACGGGACGATCGCGAACGCGAGGTCCTGGAAGCCGGGGAGGCCGAGCTCGCCGTCGACGGCGAACGCGCCGCTGCCCGGCACCGGCGCGATCGAGGCCTTGATGCCTTCGAGGGTGGCGCCTCCGATGGAGAGCGACGCGACCTTCACGGTCTGCGCGCCTTCCTGGCCTTTCGGGGTCAACCCGAGCTTCGTGGCGGCGCCCGCCGTGAGCTTGACCTCCCGGTGGCCGGTGGCGATGCGGAGGAGCAGCTTCGCCTCGCCGGAGGTGACCTCGACGTAGGAGAAGGGGTCGGCGCCCGCGAGACCCGCGTACAGGGGCACCTCGACGACGCCGGAAAGAACGGCCTCGCCGGTGGGCTTCACGGCGGCGGCGTGGGCGGTGGAGGCCCCGAGAGCAGCGAGCAGGAGGAGCGGGTGCATCTTCGGCAACATCAGGGGTCCTCGGAACGGCGCAAAGTATCGCGGAGCACGGCCCCGATCCACCGGACCACGCCGGTGTGGGTGGGGTGTACCCGTTCGGCCTACACGCGCGACGCGTCCGTTCGGTTCATTGCCCAGGGCTCGGGCGCGCGATAGTTCGCGCGACCCCGGAGCGTTCGATGTCGTTGATTCAGGAAGTCCAAGGCCGCATGATCCTCGATTCGCGCGGAAACCCCACGGTCGAGGTGGAGGTCGTCACCGACGAGGGCGTGGTCGGTCGCGCCGCGGTGCCGTCCGGCGCCTCCACCGGGGAGGCCGAGGCCGTCGAGCTCCGCGACGGGGACAAGGCGCGCTGGAAGGGCAAGGGCGTGGATCGTGCCATCGCCAACGTGAACGACGCCATCGCGCCCCACCTCATCGGGCTGGACTCCCGCGATCAGCGCGCGATCGATCTCCTCCTCATCGAGCTGGACGGCACGCCGAACAAGGCGCGCCTCGGCGCCAACGCCATCCTCGGCGCATCCCTCGCGGTGGCGCGCGCCGCGTCGCTCTCCGTGGGCCTCCCGCTCTACCGCTACGTCGGGGGCACCAACGCGCGCACCCTGCCCGTGCCGCTGATGAACGTGATCAACGGGGGCGCCCACGCCGACAACAACCTCGACGTGCAGGAGTTCATGATCGTACCCGCCGGGGTCGAGTCGTTCTCCGAGGCGCTGCGGTGCGGCACCGAGATCTTCCACACGCTCAAGAGCGTGCTGAAGGACAAGGGCCTGAACACCTCGGTGGGGGACGAAGGCGGGTTCGCCCCGAACCTCGGCAGCAACGAGGAGGCCCTCGCGCTGCTCTCCCAGGCGGTCGAGAAGGCGGGCTACAAGCTCGGCGAGCAGGTGTTCTTCGCCCTCGACGTGGCGGCGAGCGAGATCTACAAGGACGGCGTCTACACCTTCGGCGGCAAGCAGATGACCTCCGCCGAGGTGGTCGACTGGTACGCGGGCCTCTGCGGCCGCTACCCGATGGTCTCCATCGAGGACGGCCTCGCCGAGAACGACTGGGACGGCTGGAAGCTCCTCACCGACAAGCTCGGCGGCCAGGTGCAGCTGGTGGGGGACGATCTGTTCTGCACCAACACCACCCGGCTCGCGCGCGGCATCGCGAGCGGCGTCGCCAACTCGATCCTTGTCAAGGTCAACCAGATCGGCACCCTCACCGAGACCCTCGACGCCATCGAGATGGCCCAGCAGGCCGGCTTCCGCGCCATCCTCTCGCACCGCAGCGGCGAGACGGAGGACACCACGATCGCCGACCTCGCCGTCGCCACCAACGCCGGCCAGATCAAGACGGGCTCGCTCTGCCGCACCGATCGCACCGCGAAGTACAACCAGCTCCTGCGCATCGGCGGCGAGCTCGGCGGCGCCGCCCGGTACGCGGGGCGCGGCGCGTTGCGGCGGTAGTCGTGCGGCATGCGGAGGCCTGATCCCGCTCGCGCTGCGCTATGATGCGGGTGAGCTTCGGGGCCTCCTGCATGTCGATGTTGCTGCTCTTGTCGATCGGTTGTTCCAACGTCTCCCTGCCCGAGTGGTCGGGGGGCGGCGCACGCTACGCCTCCGGCTATACGAGCCAGGACGTCGACGACACCGCCGGCGGCGACACCGCGACCACCGGTAGCGAGGGCGCGCCCGTCCTCCTCACCGGCTCGGCGCAGTACGACGAGAACGAGGCCGGCGAGCTCTACATCCAGGCCGGCATCGCCTACGAGGACGCGCCGGACGACGTGATCGGGGGGGCCCTCTACTTCACCGTCCTCGCGGACGGCGTGTCCGAGGCCCAGGGCTCGCGCAACTGCGTCGGCGAGGATGCCAACGCGCTCACCGAGGCGCTGATCGAGAACGGTCAGATCAGCTTCAGCGTGGGCCCGGTGGACGACGAGGCGACCCACCAACTGGTCGCGTATGTGGTCGATTACACGCACAACACTTCGAACCAGAAGGAGATCTCGGTCACCGGACGTTGAATCCAGGCTTGTGAACGCGCCCTCGGTATGGCTACCCTCGTCGTCAACCCCGAGAACCGCCGTGCGCGTCCTCCTGATCAACCCCTCGATGAACATGCAGAAGCTCGGTCGGTTCGCCGAGCTCCTGGAGCCGATGCCGCCGACCGGCATCG
>JAKFCH010000265.1:0-3304 GCA_036676765.1 Deltaproteobacteria bacterium | reverse complement strand
GGAAGTCGGCGAACAGCGGCCGGACCCAGCGGTCCGACACGTCGCCACCGGGCGCGAAATCGTCCCCGAGCCACGCCTTCGCCACCCCATCGCGGAGCTTGAAGATGTCCCCGATTTTGCCGTCCGCGTCGAGGCTCGTCGCGATCGTCCACGACGTCTTCTCGAACAACGGGACCGGCCGCCGCCGGGCGCGCCTCCACACGGCGACCAGCTCCCCGAGCCGGGCGCGCGCCTCGTCCTGCGTGAGCGCGACCTTCAGGTGGACCGGCTCTCCCTTCCCCTTCAGGCACCCCACGACCCGCGCCTCCCGGACCGCGATCCCGCCCTGCGCCACGGCCGCGAGCAGGTGCACGTAGGCGCCGAGCAACGGGGGCCCCTTGTCCGGGCGGCTCGCGGTGACCCAGCCGAAGGACGGCGCGCCGAGCGCGTCCACGTCCGTCGGCGGCCGGCCGCTCAAGAGCAGCCCGCCTACCTCCACGGAGAGGGTCGTCGTCCCGGCCGGGGGCGCGCCCCACACGTCGAGGATCGACCGGGCCTCCGCGACCGCACCCGCGAGGATCCGCTCGCCGCCGGCCTTCAGGGGGAGCCGGCCCTCGGCGGCCAGCCGCGCGTGGAGCCGCGCCAGGGTGGTTCCCTCGCCGTCCGCGTCGTCCTCCGCGTCGTCCTTCGCCGACGGGTCGCGCAGGAACACGCCGAGCACGCGGTTTCGCAGCGCCCAATCGTCGAGCGAGTCGAGCTCCAGCGGCTCGCGGTCCTCGAGCACCGCGGCGTCGCGCTCGGCGTACAGCCCGAGGCGATCGGAGAGGAGCATCTTCTGGGGCCGCGTGAGCCCGTCCGCCAGCGCGGTCAGGGTGAGCGTCGTGGGCGGCTGGTCCTCCTCGGGCAGCTCCTGGTCGCGGCTCGCCGCGAGGCCCGCCGGGCCCCGCTCCACGACCTCGGTGACGAGGCGCGCGCCTTCGGCCATCAGCGGATCGAAGCTCGTCGGGCACCCTGACGCCCCGAACGCGCGCGGACTCCAGGGCTGCAGCGGCGGGGTGCGCACCACGTCCTCGCGCGCCCGCCCGGTCGCCGCGCGCACGGCGTCGACGAGCTCCTCCACCGGCACCGCGGCCGGGACCTTGCCGCCCGTCTTCACGTCGCGACCGGTGAAGAACACGAGCAGGCGCTCGCGGGTCGAGAGCAGCGTCTCGGTCAAGAGGTGCCGGTCGACCACGCGCGGGTCGAGCTCGCCGGGCGCGGGCGTCGCGAACGGATCCCAGCGCGGCCGCGTGCCGCCCCGCGGAAACGACGCGTCGTCCATCCCCACGAGCGCGACCACGCGGAACGGCGCCGCGCGCATGGGCTGGAGCCCCGTGACGACCACCGCGCTGCCGACGACCCGATCCCCGGCCTGGTCGATCTCGAAGTGCCCGCGGAGCAGCGCCGCCACGCTACGCGCCTCGACCGGGAGCCCACCGAGCACGTCGGCGCCGGCGAACACGTTGTCGAGCGCGCCGTCCACCTCCATGCGCAGCCAGCGCGCGGCGCTGCTCGTCTCCGTGAAGGCGTCGAGCAGGTGGCCGAGCTCGCCTCGCCACGCGTCGATCGACGGCCCCGCCCCGCCGAGCGTGCGCCGCCAGTGACCGAGGGCGCGGACGACGCTCGCGATCTGCCCGATGCGCGCCACGCGCTCGCGGCTCTGGATGTCGACGGGCGCGACCGGCGGCAGGCTCGGATCGACCCCGGTCACGACGCCCAGGGCGTCGGTGTCCGGCATCAACGCGCCGAGCGCCAGCCGCTCCAGGCCGAACCGCAGCGTGTTCTGGTCCAGCGCGGGCTGGCCGAACGACGCCCGGTCCGCGGCGTCCACCCCCCACCGCATCCCCGACGTGTCGAGGAGGGTGCGGATGTCGTCGAGCGAGTCCCCGTCGATGCCGAAGCGGGCGCGGACCGGCTCGAGCGAGAACAGGTCGAACAGGGCCGGCGCCGCGACACGCTCGCCCACGAGCGCGAGGACGGCCAACAGCGCCTCGGCGACGGGGTTCGTCCGGGCGAGGCCCAGGTCGGAGATCGCCACCGGGACGGCCGGCGGGCGGGCCCAGCGCGGGGAATCGTCGTCGCGATCGGTCGCGACCCGCGCCGGGGGGCGGATCGGCCGCTGCGCGAACACCGCGGCGATGAGCGGCGCGAAGGTCTCCACGTCGGGCGTCATCACCAGCACGTCGCGCGGCTCGAGGTTCGGATCCTCGGCGAACAGCGTGAGGAGCCGATCGCGGAGGATCTCGACCTGCCGGAGCGGGCCGTAGGTCGCGTAGATCTCGAGGTTGGCCGGATCGAGGCCCGGCGCGGCGGGGCCCTCCACGTGGATCGTGGCCCCGGCCTCCGACGCCCACGCCGTCAGGAGCGCGGCCTGCGCCCCCGTCGAGCCGCCGAGCAGCGCCGGGGCGCCGTCCTCGGGCAGGCAGAGGTAGAGGTGCACGGGTGCGACCCGCCCGATCGCGGCGAGGCGCGCGCGGTCGCCGGGGCCGAGGCTGCTCGTGCCGAAGAGGTGGAGGGGCTGCCAATCCAGGGGTGCCACGAGGGCCTCGCCCCCAACCAACCGGGCGTGGAGCCGCGCGGGCGCGTCCTCCGCCGCCGCGTCGAGCCGGTGGAGGAGGTGCGCCAACCATGCGTGCTCGAACGGGGCCGAGGCGGGATCCTCCGCCCACCGGAGCGCAGCCTCGGGACGGTCGCGCACCAGCGCGTCGAGCACCGCGGCGACCTCGGTCGCGAAGGCCAACTCCCGCCGGTCGACGGCGTGGGGCACGTCCTCCGGGTACAGGTAGGCCTTCACCGGCGCGAATGCCCGGTCGTCGACGAGCGCGCGGAGGAGCTGCACCACGCGGAACGCGAGGCCCTCCGACATCGACGCGCCGACCTCGGCGCTCCAGAACGCGCCCCCGGGCTCGCGGGGGGCCCCGAGGAGCCGCGCCGCCGCGCCGTCCAGCACCTGGCGGAGCGACGGGTAGTCGATGCGCGTCGCGACCCCGAGGCGGGTGGCGAGATCGTGCTGCAACCAGCGCCTCATCCCGCGGTTGCCGACCCCCACGGCCACCGCCTCGAAGGGATCGTCCGGCCAGGTCTTGCTCAGGTTCCGGGCGAGGGCGGCCGCGAGGTCCTCGATGCGGGGCGCTCGGTGGAGATGTAGGCCCAACGGGAGGCTCCTCGGCAGGTTGGTGGCCGATGTTCCCCGACCGCGGCGGGAGGGTACCAGAAACCGGGCGCCCCGGCGCCGCGCGGACGCGTCGCCGTCGGCGTCTTCCGGGCTCGGCCTCCGGCCTCGGTC
>JAKFCH010000264.1:0-20975 GCA_036676765.1 Deltaproteobacteria bacterium | reverse complement strand
TCCACCCCGCCTGAGTCTGGCCGCCGGTCGCGCATCCGCACTCCACCTTCACCTCACCAGGGTCGGTGTCGGTGTCGGTTTCGGTGTCCGTGTCCGTGTCCGTGTCGGTGTCGGTGTCCGTGTCCGTGTCCGTGTCCGTGTCGGTGTCCGTGTCGGTGTCGGTGTCGGTGTCGGTGTCGGTGTCGGTGTCCGTGTCGGCCGCCTCCACGGAGTCCTTGTCGGTCGTGTCGGAGCAGGCGAGCAGGGCGAGCAGGAGCAGGGTCAAGAGGGCCTCGTGGTTGGCGTCAACCATACAACGGCATCGACGCCATCGCGCTTAGCGTCGGATGTCGAACCGCGCGTGCCCGCCCGCGGGCTCGCCCCAGGACGCCGTCATGTCGGTGACGCGCGCCGCCGGCGGCCCGACGCGGCACCACGCCGCCAGCGCCTCCAGCGCCGGGCGGGGCCCCTCGGCGAGCACCTCCACCCGCCCGTCCGGCAGGTTGCGCACCCACCCGACGAGCCCGAGCGCGCGCGCCTCGGCCTGGGTGTGGGCGCGGAACGCCACGCCCTGGACCCGGCCGGTCACGTGGAGGAGCAGGCGCTCGATCGGCGGAGGCGCCGCGCTCATTCCAGCGGCCGCGCGCAGCGGAAGCCCACGCCGTTGCTCGATCCTCCCTCGGGCTCGGGCGTGCGGAACGCGACCTGGATGCCCGTGGCGTCGTGCAGGAACCCGCCGCCGCGCGCGATGCGGGCCACGAACTCGCCCACGCCGTCGTCGAAGAGCGCCCCCTCCTCCGGCCCGGTGGGATCCACGTCCGGATCGTCGGCGTACGCCTCGGGGTCGAACCAGTCGGCCACCCACTCCGACACGTTGCCCGCGAGGTCGAGCGCGCCCCCCGCCGACGCCCCCCGCGGGTAGGCGCCGACCGGGGTGGTGTCCTGCACGCAGGGCTCGCCGTCCTGGGGGGGCTCGCCCGCCTCGGTGAGCACGAAGTTGGCGTGCTCGCAGCCGGGCGGCTCGTCACCCCAGGGCCACATGCGCGCATCCTCCGCGCCCCGCGCCGCCTTCTCCCACTGGGCCTCGGTCGGGAGCGCCTTCCCGACGCTCGCGCAGTAGCGCAGCGCCGACCAGTGGTACACCTCGACCACCGCGTGATCGGCGTAGCCGTCCGCCACGCCCCAGACGCCCTCCGCGTACTCGATGCGGGCCGGGAACGTGTCGCCGTTCTCGAGATCTTCGAGGTTGTAGAGCGGCCGCCCCTCCTCGTCCACGTTGGAGCGGCCGGCCGCCTCCTCCGCCTGGAGGAGCGCCACGAACGCCACGTTGGTGACCTCGGTGCGGTCGATGCAGTAGGCGGAGAGGGTGATGGTGCGGACCGGGCTCGCCCACGGCAGATCCGCCTGGCCGCGGGTGAACGACCCGGCGGGAACGAGGCGCTCGGTGTCGGGGGTGACCGCCGCGTCCGCGTCGTCACAATCCGCGCGCAGGGGGTCGTCGGACGTGCGCCACGCCGGGAACCCGTCGCCGTCGTCATCGACCTCGACCCCGGCGGTGTCGCCCGTGTCGGTGTCGCCCGTGTCGGTGTCGTCCGCCGCAGTGTCCTCGGCCATCGCGGTGTCGTCGGCCGCGGGATCGTCGACCTTGCCGGCGCAGGCGCCCAGGACGCAGAGGATCGGGAGGAAGGAGCGCACGCCACACCCTACCACCGCGCCTGCCAGTCCCGTGAAAGCGACCGACATCCCCCTGGGGTACCGTCTGCCTCATGCCACTGCCGCCGCGCGTCTCCTCCCGCCTCGCCGCCTGCGCGTGCGTGGCCCTCTTCGGCTGCTCCATCGGGAGCTACTCCGCCAGCGACCTCGACTTCGTGGCCGTCGGCTCCGAGCGGCTCCAGGTCGGCACGGCCACCGCCGAGGTGGAGAGCTTCCTGTTCTCCGATTGCGACGGGGGGACCCTCACGGTGGAGGTCGGCGACGAGCTGGACCTGCTCGCCCCCCTGCCGTTCGCGGTCGAGGACGGCGACTATTGCGACATCGGCGTCGTCTTCACCGAGGACCCGTTCGAAGGCTCCCTGCGCCTCGTCGGGACGACCACCGCGGGCACCACCTTCGACATCGCGCTCGACCCCGGGCTGGCCGTGCTCGACCAGGGGCTCACCTACGATGGCGACGAGGGCGTGCTGGTGCTCGACGTGGGGCTCCTGCTCGACGAGGACGGGCTCGACGCGGCGGGCCCATCGGTGCAGGTCCGCCCCGACGATGCGCTCGGAGAGGCCCTCGCGGACACCCTCCCCGCGGCGCTCTGGTTCGGCACGCCGGACGAAGCGAGTGAATTCTGGATCGACCTCTGGCCCTTCGAGGAGATCGACTTCGAGGTGCATGCCGAGCTGCCGGGCGGCGGCGGCACGACCGCCGATGACGGGGGCGGCGGGGGCGATCGCGGCGGATGCAACGGCCTCCCCTCGCCGGGCGGGGAGGAGGGAGACGCCGATGCCGACGCCGATGCCGACGCCGATGCCGATGCCGATGCCGACGCGGACAGCGACGCCGATGCCGACGCCGACGGAGACGCCGACGCGGACGCCGACGGGGACAGCGACGCCGATGGGGATGCCGGGGGCGGGGGTTCGGGCGGCGGTGGGGGCGGCGGTTGCCAGAGCGGCGCGGGCGGCGGATGCGACGGGGCCGGCGGCGACGGGGGTTGCGCGGGGTCCGGCGGAGGGTCGACCGGCGGCGGGGAGGGTTCGAGCTGCGGCGGGGGGTCGAGCGGCGGCGGGGGGAGCTCGAGCTGCGGCGGAGGCGGTGGAGGCGGCGGTGGTGGCTGCGGCGGCGCGGCGTGCTCCACGACCAGCCTCGTGCCGCCCGGCTGGGTGGCCCTGATCGGGCTCCTGGCCGCGCGGCGGCGCCGAACTGCGTAGCCGACGGCCTCCAAGCGAAAGCTAGGCCGGGGGTTGACTCGCTGTCATCCGGGCGCAACACAAAGAAATCGCCGTGAAAGAATGCCTCCGTTAGGGGCACCCGGGGCCCGGCCTCGGCGTGCGCAGGACGTCGTGCAATCCCGCCTCGTCACATGCTTCGAAGGGCCCCCAATGCACCGCACGTTCCTGCTCTTCGTCGTCATCGGGTGTGCCCCCGAACCACCCCGCCCGGCGCTCGACGCCCGCCCCAACTTCATCGTGATCGACATCGACTCGCTCCGAGCCGACCGCCTCGACGCCACGCGAGACGGCGCGCTGGTCGCCCCGACGCTGCACGCCCTCGCGGCCTCGGGCGTGTCGTTCACGCAAGCCTGGTCGGCGTCGGGTTGGACCATCCCCGGCATCACCGCGATCCTCTCCGGGCGGCATCCTCTCCCCCCCACCCTCGGCGGGCACGAGATCGTGCCCGTCTTCCGGAAGGGCAGCCGGACCCTGCCCGAGATCTTCGCGGCGTACGACTACCAGACCCACGCGGTGTGGCGCGGCGGCGAGACGGACGTGTTCCGCTCCGTGCCCCTGTTCCAATCGAGCCGCTTCGGAGGCGAGGGTACGCGCGATGCGTTGGTGGGTGACGCGACGGCGTGGCTCCGGGAGGCGCCGCGCGCGCCCTTCTTCCTCTGGATCCACCAATACAACCTTGCCCACCAGGAGGAGCTGAACGGGCGCCCGGGCGGCACCGCGGACGGGATCCTCCGCTACGACGAGCTCCTCACCCACTACGACGGCGCCGTGGCCGACATCCTCGCCGAGGTGGCGCGCGCGGGGCTCACCGAGTCGACCGTGATCGTGCTGACCTCCGATCACGGCATGGACTTCGGGGAGCACGGCGAGGGGCTCACCGTGAGCAACCTCTACGACTCCAATCTACGGGTGCCGCTGGTGGTGGTCGATCCGAAGGGCACGAAGGGCCGCGTGGTCACGCGGATGGTCTCCACCATCGACATCGCCCCGACCCTGCTCGAGCGCGCCGGCATCCCCGTCGACGGAGTCATGGACGGGCTCTCGCTCGCGCCGCTGCTCGCCGACCCCGACGCGGCGTGGCCCGAACGCGAGATCTACAGCCTCATCAACGCACGCACGGCTTCGCTACGGACCCCCGGGTACAAGCTCATCCTGAAGCATTGCGGCCCGAGCCCGCACGAAGACCAGCGGTGCGATGCGTACTTCGACCTGACGACGGACCCGGGGGAGACCCGGAACCTCTTCCACGCGCGCCCCGATCTCGTGGCGGCGCCGAAGGAGCGCCTCGCCGCCTGGCAGGAGGCGCAGCTGCAGGGCGCCGACGGGTGGATCGGCGGCGCGGTGGGTGCCGACGCGAAGCGCTTCTTTCAGGAGCACGGCTACTGGGAGACCATGCAGCCGGACTCGACACCCGACGCGCGGGAGCCCGTCCCACCGCCACCCGGCTCGCCCGTCTTGGCGCCTCCGTTGCCTTGACGGCCGCGCACACCGACCTGTCTCCCTCCTTCCGGGCCCCCACCCTCGGATGTCCTCCCATGGCGCGCACCATCCTCATCGGCGATATCCATGCCTGCTGGGACGAGCTTCGCGCCCTTTGCGAGCGCGTCGCCCTCACCGATGACGACGTGGTCGTCAGCGTGGGGGATGTCATCGACTACGGCCCGGAGCCCGGGGCCGTGATCGATTGGTTGCGGACCCGTCCCAACACAATCGCGGTGTGTGGCAACCACGAGCGGAAACACGCACGCGGCTCGCTCTCGTTCAGCCAGCAGGTCACCCGGGCCCAGCTCGGTGACCGGTACGAGGACGCCGCGGCGTGGATGCGTACGCTCCCGTCCTACTGGGAGACCGACGCCGTGCGCGTCGTCCACGCCGCGCTCATCCCCGGCGTGCCGCTCGCCGACACCTCGCCCGCCATCCTGTGCGGCACGACCTCCGGTACCAGCCGGCTCGAGAAGCGCCTCGCCGTCACGCACGACGGCCGCCCGTGGCACGAGGTCTACGACGACGCCAAGCCGGTCGTGTTCGGCCACTCCCTCATGGGCGAGGCGCCGCTCGTGCGGGACGGGCGCGTCTTCGGCCTCGACACCGGGGCCTGCCAGGGGTTGCGGCTCACGGCGCTCGTGCTCCCGACCTTCGAGGTCGTGTCCGTGCCCGCGCGGGCCAACCATTGGGAGGCCGTGAAGCGGACGTGGCAGATGCCCGTGCTCCGCGAGCGCCCATGGGGCCAGATGACCTTCGCTCAGCTCGACCGGAAGGCCCGCGAGCTCGCCGCGGGTCGGGATCCGGTCGCCCGCGCCTGGCTCGACGCGGCGCGGGCGTGGGGCGCGGCCGTGCGGGGCGCGATCCCGACGGTCACCGCCGCGGTCGACGCCGAGATCGAACGGCTGACCGCCGTCCACGGCGCGGACGGCTTCGCGGCGGCCGCCGAGCTCCACCCCGCCCGCTCCACGATCGTCGCGCGGCACGCGGGCCGGCTGAAGCCGGACCACCTCGGCTGCGCGGGGCCGGACGCGGTGTTCGCGCTCGCCACGCGGCTGAACGTCGCCCTGGACCTGCCCCGGAGCCCGTGACCGGACGCCGTGGCGGCCCCGGCGCGGTCAGCTCGGCGCGATCTCGACCTCGACCTCGATCGTGTCGATGAGCTCGCCGTCGCCGAACACCAGGAGCGCGATCGTCGTGGTGAGCGCCACCTCGGACGAGATCCCGAGGAGCTCGAGCTCGAAGGGGAGCAGATCGCCCGGGGTCACGCCGGTGAACGAGGAGGGCACGATGTCCTCGACGAGGCCGTACACGTCGTTCCCGACGATGATCTCGACCTCCTCGTAGTAGACGGTGGCGAGGGAGGCGGCGGCGACATCGTCGAGGGCCTCGGCGATCTTCGCGTTGAGCGTGGAGCTGGTGGCGGTGTAGACCGGGGCGTCGTCCGCGACGCCGTCCCCGTCGGAGTCGACGTAGAGCCCGGTGGTGGTCGCGAGCGAGGTGAGCTGCGCGGTGGCGTAGGTGCTGCCCACCAGGATGCCGACGATCCAGGCGTTCTGGTCGACCGCGGCCTCCGCGACCGCGACCGAGCCCGCGTCCTCGGGGCAGCCGCCCGGCGTGGAGCTGTAGTACCCACTCGTGTCGGGATCCCGCAGGTAGTTGTCGGTGACGAGCACCACCACCGCCTGCCCGTACTCGCGGAAGCCCAGGCCACCGCGCTCCCCGGTGCCGCTGACGGCAGGGTCGTAGCTGTCCGCCGCGAGGCCACTGAAGGGGTCGGCACTCGAGGCGATGAACGTGGGCACGTCGGTCGTGGTGTCGTAGGTGCCGTCACAATCCTGGTCGTAGCCCGCCCCGGTGAGGGCCTGGTAGAGGGCCTCCATCCCGGACTCCGGACCGTCGGCACCCGAGTGGGTGCTGGTGAGGTCGATGGCGTCCTGGACGACTCCGACGTCGTCCGTCATCTGCGCCCGGAGGTCGAACGGGAGGTCGGAGCCGGGCGTTCCGAAGCTGCCGTAGGCGTAGTCGTCGTAGGTGGAGAACGACCACCGCGTGTCGCCCAAACCCGTGGTCCCGTCCACGATGGAGGAGACGTCGAGCGTGCCGAGGTAGCTGCCCATCGAGCAGGTGGTGTCGAGCAGGAGCCCCACGTCCAGCCCGATCGCCCCGCCGGCGACGTAGTCGATCGCCGTGGTCGTCACCCCGTCCGAGTCGACCAACACGCCGTCGAAGGTGCGGTCCTCGCCGTCGCAGTCGGCGTCCACGCCGTCGTCGGGGCGATCGTACGCGCCCGGGTACACGTCGGCGTCGGTGTCGTCACAGTCCTCGCCGGTGCCGGTCGAGCCCTCGAAGCCGTCCAGGTCGCGGTCGACGAGCGCGGGGTCGGTCTCCTCGACGAGGCACTCGCCGCCCTCGACGTCGCTCGCGGCGACCGCCTGGTTCACCTCGAACGTGCCGGTGATCGACAGGCCGTCCGCGGACCGCGCGGTGATGCTCCCCACCACCACGAGGTCCACCGGGCCGCCCGGCTCGCCCGGCTCGTCCCCGCCGGAGATCTCGGACAGGTAGACCGAGCCCCCGGTGAGCGGGTAGATGCGCTCCACCTCGTCCCCCACGCCCGAACAATCAAGGGTCGCGACGGAGCCCGACGCCGCGCCGTCGAACGTGTACCAGCCGACGCCGCAGATGCCCTGGAGGTCGAAGTCGAGGTAGCAGTCGGAGGTGGCCGACTCGCCCGCCGCGAACCGGAGGCCCACGCTGCGCACGGCCGGCGGCTCGTCGGGGTCGAACTCGAAGGTCGCCTCCGCCGCGACGCTCGTGCACCCGAGCGTGGTGGTCGACGCGTCGGGGAGCGTCAACACGAACGACGCCTCGCAATCGACATCCGCGTCGGTGTCCGCGTCGGTGTCCGCGTCGGTGTCCGCGTCGGTGTCGGCGTCGGTATCCGCGTCGGTGTCCGAGTCCGTGTCGGCATCGGTGTCGGCGTCGGTGTCCGCATCGGTGTCCGTGTCGGCGTCGGCCTCCTTGTCGGCCACGTCGTCCGCGGGGAGGGTGCATGCGAAGAGGGCGAGGAGGAGGGTGGTCATCATCGCGCCACGGTAGCGCGAACGCGGCCCATTGTCAGGACTGCCCGATGTGGTCTCCACATTGGCGGCTTCCGAGGTGGCCGACGTGCCGGCCGTCCGCCTCCCCGGTAGGTTTCGCGGCATGTGCCACCTCCGCGCCGTCCTCGTCACCGCCCTCTCGCTCGCCGCGTGCGCGGACCCCGGCGCGAAGGGCCCGGACGACACCGCGGAGGCCGACGCCGACACCGACACCGATGTCGACGCGGACACCGACGCCGACGTGGTCGCGCCCGCCACCGACGGGACCCTCGACCTCCCCTTCGCGCTCGACGCCGAAGGCGCGGGGGCCGATCGCCTCGACGGTGTCACCCTCCTCGACGCATCGGGCACCCTCGAGCTCGACGGCGTGACCCACCTCGCGGTCGCCTACCAGGACCACGACTGGGTCGAGGCCGGCTACCACCTCTACGACGTGCTCTCCATCCCCGAGGACGGCTCGAACCTCGCCGTCACCTACCTCTACTGCCAGGACGACGCGCTCCCCTACGCGTACACCGAGAGCTTCCTGCACCCGATGGACTGGGAGGCCACGACCGGCACGTGCGACGGCGCCGCCGCCTCCTCCTCCGCCGCGGTCTCGTTCCCGGCGCTCCGCGCGCGCCCGGCCGCGTTCGATCCCGGCGTCCGCATCGACGGCGAGGAGGTCGCCTACGACGGGACCACCGGCCACGTCCGCCTCGACGGCGTCGACCGCGCGCTCCACCCGTTCAACACCGTCGACTGCACCGACTGCCCGGGCGGCCCCTGGCTCGAGGTGCACAGCCTCTTCGAAGGCGACGACGACGCCTGCTTCGGCATCCTCTACCTCTACCCGGACGACCCGACGTACGTGCAGGTCTACTACACGATGTGCCTGCCGACGTTCGCCCGTCCGACCGGCGCGCTGACGGCGAACTGGACGGGGGCGCCGAGCGGGCCGCCGCGGCCTCCGGGGCTCCGCCGCCCGCGCCCGCCGCGGATCCCGCCGGTCGCCGCGGGCGAGTGAGGAGGGCCCGGGGGATCGGGCCTACGCGAACGGCTCGACGCCCACCTCGTGGCCCGGCGCCCGGGCCACGGCCCGCACCGTCGTGATCAGGTCACGCACGCGGTAGGGCTTGCGGAGCGTGCCCGCGAGGCCCTCGGCGCGGAGCGCGTTGGTGGCCGCCTCGTCGTCGTAGCCGCTCGACAGGATCACGCGGGCGCCCGGGTCGATGCGGCGGATCTCCCGGAAGGCGGCCTCGCCCGACATGCGCGGCATCGTGCGGTCGAGCACCACCAGCACGATCCGCGCGTGGTGGAGCCGCATGGCGTCGACCGCCTCCTGCCCGTCGGCCGCGAGGATCACGTCGAAGCCGAGGCCCCGGAGGTGCTCGGACAACAGCTGGAGGACGGCGTCCTCGTCGTCGGCGACGAGCACCGTGCCCGCCCCCCGGAAGGCGGGATCGGGAGCGCGGGCGCGATCCGGCGCGGGCGCGGGCCTGCCCAGGCTCGGCAGGAGGATGGAGATGGCGGTGCCCTCGCCGCGCCGCGTGTCGACCTCGAGGACCGCGCCGTGACCGGTGACGATGCCGAGCACGGCCGACAGACCGAGCCCCCGACCCGACCCCTTGGTGGTGAAGAACGGATCGAAGATGCGGGCGAGCGTGTCCTCGTCCATGCCGATGCCGTCGTCCCGGACCTCGATCTGCACGTAGTCGCCCTCGGGGGCGTCGGTCTTGAGCCAGCTCCGGGCGAGGCGCTCGCGGGTGACCCGGACGGGGGCGGTCCGGATGCACACCACGCCGCCGCCCGACTTCGCGGCGTCCGCGGCGTTGGTGAGGAGGTTCATCACCACCTGCTGGAGCTGCCCGGCGTCCCCCGCGACGGCGGGCAGGCGCGGGGCGAGATCGAGCCGGAGATCGACCGCCCGCGGGATCACCGTCCGCAACAGCTCGCTCATCTCGCCCACGAGCGCGCTCACGTCGAGCGGATCGCTCGCAGGGGGACGCCGGCCCGCGTAGGCCAGGAGCTGGGCGGTCAGGTCCGCGGCGCGCGCCGCGAGCCGCTCGATGTGATCCACCCGGCTCCAGGTCGGGCCGCCCCGCGGCAGGTCGACCATCGCCAGCTCGGCGTTCCCGATGATCCCGGTCAGCAGGTTGTTGAAGTCGTGGGCGACGCCCCCCGCGAGCAGCCCGAGCCCCTCGAGCTTCTGGGCCCGATGGAACTGCTCCTCGAGGCGCGCGCGCTCCTGCTCTCCGACGCGGCGCGCCTCGTCCGCCTCCGCGAGGCGCCGGCGCTGCTTCCCGATCTCCTCGTTGGCGACCCGGAGCGCGTCGAAGCTGCTGCGGAGCTCGTCCCGCTGGTGGTCGAGCTCCCGCATCGCGAACGCCGGCAGGAAGAACCGGCGGATGCGTGCCTTGAGCAGGCCGAAGCCCACGCGCCGGTCGTCCACCCGGATGTTGAAGACGCCCCTTCGGGGAGCGAGCTCGAGTCGGACCTCGGCGGGCGCGTAGCCGCAGGTGATCGGCCCCGCCTCGAAGCCGCCGACGCAGAGCCAGAAGAACGGGGGACAGTCGGCGAACGCCGGGGGGATCGTGAGCGTGATCCGCACCCGGTCCGGCTCGGTGAACACGATCTCGGACTCCACGTTGTGGAACAACGAGGGTCCGACGAAGGAGTACATGTTCCGATACACGGCCAGGGGGCTCGCCACCAGCGATACGGCCGCGGCGACGGCCTCGTAGCCCGGCACCTGGTACAGCTTGGAGGTGACCTCGACGAGGTCGTGCTCCGAGCCCACCAGTGCTTCCAGCCGCGCGCAGATGGCCACGAAGACATCCCAGTCGATGCGGTTGGCGGGCCGCGCGACGTGCGAGAGGGTCACGTCGAGGCCCGTGACGAGGCGATCCCGAGGGATCCCGCGCGCATCCAGGGCGTCGAGGTAGGGGGTGATCGCGCGACAGGAGACTTCGTTCAAGGGGGGCCGCGGGTCGAGGAGCGCGTAGGTGCGGGGGAGGCCAGGGACATCGGGCCGCCCGCGCGGGATCCGCTCACCCGGCCATCGTACCGTTTCTGCTACGAACAACGCAAGCGATCGGTCGGTTCGACCGCGTCTGTGGAGGCCGCGGTCCCGTAGCCAAGCGTTGGGAGCGGTCACCACCTGTATGTTCGACCCCACCCCGCGCACGGGCGACGCGTGGCGACGCTTAGGGATCGAGTACCCAGGAGTCGGGATGTCCAATCCGATCAAGCCCCCTGACCAGGACTCGAAGACCACCGGCCGCCCGCCCAAGGGCACCACCGCCCGCGATGGGAGCGGGATGGGTGGCAACCCGAACGAGAACCTGCGTACGGGTCAGCACCGCGTGAGTGACGGGGATGCCGACAACGGCGGCAGCCGGGGCGGGAACCCGGGCCCGGCCGGCAAGCGGCGCGAGTGACCGCTCCCTGATCGCCGGGCCGCCCGGCGGGGCGCCCACACGCGCTCCGAGCGCTACCTGACCCGGGCGCCCCGCCGGCGCCGGGTCACCACGAGGAGCAGGCCGCCGAGCAGGCCGACCGGCACGGAGGTGCCCGGCGTGTCGCACCCACACCCACCGGCCGCGTCGGCGTCGGCGTCCGTATCGGGATCGGTGTCCGTGTCGGTGTCGGTGTCGGCGTCCGTGTCGGTGTCCGTGTCGGTGTCGGTGTCGGTGTCCGTGTCGGTGTCCGTATCGGTATCGGTGTCCGTGTCCGTGTCCGTGTCCGTGTCCGTGTCGGTGTCCGCGTCCCCGGAGTCCCCCCCGGTGTCCGACGGCGGCGCGATCACCCGCACGGCCACGGTGTCCGTGGCGGTGCTCGTCCCGTCGGTCACGTCGAGCCGCAGGGTGACGAGCGTGTCCACGTCCACGACGGGCGCCGTGAACGTCGGCCCGGCCACGCCCGGATCATCGAGCACGACGCCGGTGGTGGTCCCCTCGGCCCACGCGTAGATGAGCGAATCCTCCCACGGGTCGGCGGATGCGCCGCCGTCGAGCGCCACCCGCTCTCCCGAGGCCACGACCTGGTCCGGCCCGGCATCCGCCACCGGCGGAGGGTCACACGCGTCGACCTGCGGCACGACCGCGGGGAACGGGAGGTCGTCGATGCCGACCACGGCGAAGGTGTCGATCTCCCAGCCGAAGTCGCTCGCGGCCTGGTCCGTTCCGATGCGGAAGGCGAACTGCACGGCGCGGCCCGCGAAGGCCGTGCCGAAGTCGAGCCTGGTGGCGTCGAACGCGGGCCAGGAGGCGTTGGTCGAGACCCACGCGAGCTGGTCGGACAGGGGGTTGTCGGCCAGGTTGGAGATCGTGCCGCCGTAGCCGGGATCGACGTAGCGCGAGACATCCTCCCACTCGCCGCCGGCCGCGCGCACCTCGAGCACGCCGCCGTCCCAGTAGACGCCGTCGCTCGTCTCGAAGCTCCATCGGCTGTCGAAGGACACCACGAGCGCGTCCGTGGCGCTCGCGTCCAGCTCGGGCGTGACGAGCCGGGTGTCGGTGACCCCGGAGACATCCACCCCGAGCCACGAGAATTCCGTGGGCGTGGAGGTGGTGCGTGCCCAGATCGCGTCGGCGTCGACGCCCTCGGCAACCCAGCTCCCGTCGTCCGCGTCGAAGGTGTCCGTGGTGGCCGCGCCGGCCACGACGTCGGCCTCGGCGAACAGCCCGAGCACCTCGCTCCCCTCGCCCACGCACGCGTCGGCGGCGCTGACCGTCGCGGTGAGCACGAGGTCGGACACCGCCGCCACGGAGCGATCGAGGTCGACGCGCACGTCCACCTCGACCCGCTCGAACGGCGCCACGTCGGGGAGGGCGACGGTGTCTCCGTCGGGGAAGCCGACCCCCGCGAGGTCCGCCGACACGACCAGGACCGCGCCCACGAGGTCGCCGCCGCCGTCGTTCGTCACCACGACGCGGAGGCGCCCGCGCTCGCCTCCGTCGAGCATCCCGTCGTCGTCGCAGGAGCGGTCGCCGTCGGCGAAGGCGAGCGGCGCGACGTCGAGCACGGCGGAGAGCGCGAAGTCCTCGACCACGCCGACCAGATCGGCGCTGGTCGCGCCCGGCGCCACGGCGCAGGAGCCCATGCCGCGCGTGGCGAACGCCTCGGCCATCACGGCGGCATCGGACGGATCGACGGCGGCGGCGGCGGCGAGCAGCGCGTCCCGCGCCTCGGTGAACGTCGCGTCGGTGGGGGTGAGCGCGAGCCCCGCGACGACGATGTCCGACATCCGGCGCCGGATGTCGTCGAAGCTCTCCGTTCCGTCCCGCGCGTCCTGGAGCGCGACGTAGGCCTCGAACAGCGCGACCGCCCAGATCTCGCCGGCGTTGTGCACCTCGGCGTTGTCGCCGTTGTCGAGCACGGGGTGGCCGGAAGGGAGCCCGGCGCCGCGCCCGATGTGCCGGAAGGAGAAGGCGTTGATGCCCGGGTCGACCGAGTACGGGGCGCGCCGGATGCCGTAGTAGGCGGGGTCGTCCTCGGAGGCGGCGGTGGCGTAGGCGGCCACCGGGAAAGCACCGGTGGTGTCGTCGCCGTCGCGCAGCACGAGGTGCAGCGCGAGGAAGTCGCCCCAGCCTTCGCCCATCGCGTAGCACTGGGTCTGGCCGCACGTCGCGAGCCGGTTGTGCAGGTAGTGGCCCCATTCGTGCGCGACGACGGTGTTGTCGAGGGCGCCGTCGAGCTCGGGGAACGCCGCGGCGTACAGGTCCGCGGTGACCGCGCCACCGTCCAGCGCATCCTGGATCGCCTGCCCGTCGGCGTAGCTGATCCCCACGACGGGGAAGGGGATCCCCTCGGCGCTCCCGCTCGGCGCGAACACGGCGCTGCTGTCGACGTCGTTGGCGATGAGCAGGCCGACGGCGCCCGCGTCCTGGAGCATCCGGGCCTTGGTGTCGAAGGTGCAGGTCCCCCGGTCGGCCAGCGCGATCCGGCCCGCGACGTCGCTGGTGACGGCCGCGCAGGCGAGGGTGTCCCCGGCGTCGGTCGTGGCGAGCGCGACCTGCGCCGTCACGTCGAACTCCTGCGGCCCGAAGTTCGAATTCAGGAAGTCCGTGTCGGCGTCGAGCGCGTCGATGGCGAGCGACGCCGCCGTGGGTCCGGACCAGAGGTACACCTGCATCCGCGGCGACTCCCCGTCGGCCGGGGTGCTCATGTTCGCGTTGTTCCGCGAGCCGGCGAAGGCGCTGTCCTGCGACTCCACGAGGAGCACGTCGCCGTCCTCGCCGCCGCGATCGTAGTTGGAGAGCTGGGCGTTGCCCGCGGTCTCGGTGAAGCCCGAGTCGTAATACCAGTCGTGCAGCCAGTTGGTCGTGTAGAAGGCCTGCGTGACCGACGCCTTGCTCTGGTCCTCGCTGTCGGTCGGCTCGAGCGTCGCGTCGTAGACGCGGTCGAACGTGCCGGCGGCGGTGGTGTCGGCGCGGAAGTCGCCCGACGACCAGCCTTCGGCGCCGTCGTAATCGACGTAGGCGTCGACGTTGTTGCCGGAGGTCTCGGTGGCGGCGTCGTCGAGCCAGGCGTCGGGCACGCCGGCGTCGGTGGTGTTGAAGCCGTTCAGGGTCACGAGGACCGGCGGGGACCCGACGAGCGCGGTGCCGTCGGGGGTGCCGGTGGGGTGCGGCGAGAGGTCCTCGAACGGGCCGTCCGCGGGCGTGTACCAATCGGCGGACTCGGCCCACACGCGCCAGGTGAAGGCGTCCGCGGTCAGGCTGCGGCGGCGGAGCACGGCCCCGGTGCGCGCGTCGACGACGAGCTCCCACATCGAGGCCACCGGCTCGTCGTCCCGCGCGCCGTCCACCTCCACCTGCCACGCCGGCACGAGCCGCCCGGCTTCGGGCCACCACACCGCGCGGAGGCGGGCGGGCGCGGCGAGCCACACACCGGGGGCGCTCCCGGCCAGCGTGAGCGCCTCCCAGCCGTCGTGCCGCGCCGGGCCCTGCCGGAGCGCGTCCGCGGGGAGCACCGCGTCGAAGCGGTCGGCGATCGCGGCGGCGACGGCCCCGGCGGCGTCGAGCCCCCCGACCTCCCGACCGGTATCGGCCAGCCCGGGCCCGAAGCCGTCGGCCACCGACCACGCCACCGGACGCGCCGCCGCGTCGAGCAGCACGGTGACCTCGCTCTCGAGCACCACGCGGCCGTCCACCGTGGCGCCGAAGGTGAGGACGGCGCCCCCGTCGCGGAGCGGCACCCGGCGGCGCTCGGTGAGGGCGCGGATGGCCGAGGGGGAGACGCCCCGCGTGGGCGCGAAGTGCGCGACCCAGGCGCGCGCCACCTCGGGGAGCGCCGCGCCGGCGGGCGGCGTCCAGCCGCGGTCGGCGAGACCGAAGCGAGCCGCCGACGCCGTCCCGTCCAGCCCCGCGAGCGCCCGCGCCTGCAGGACGCCCCGGGTGTGCGTCGGCTCGGTGGCGTCGGTCACGTCGGGCGCCGGCGGGGGGGCCGGGGTGCATCCGATCCCGGCGAGGATCAGCAGCGAGAGCGAGGCGGCGCGCGACATGGGGAAGCTCCGGCCCTGCCGGACTATCGGTCGGCTGCGCCTCCCGCACGGGTCGGGTAGAGGGGCCCGGATGGATTGGCTCCTCGTCGCCGCCTGGTACGTCCCCTGCATCGGTGCCGCGGCGTTCTTCGCGATGGTGGCGTTCCGAATGCTCGGCGCCATGCGGGACGACGATCGGAAGAGGTAGCCCACCGGGCGCGGTCGGCGCCGGCCCCGATGTGGACCATCCCGCCGCGGCCGAGGGCGCCGGGGACCGCGCCCCGCCTCGCCCGCTGGACCCGCCCTACTCCGCCGCCGCCCGCAACCCCTCGGCCCCCCGCTCGCTCCCCCGCCGCCCCGTCACCATGCGGTAGAGCACGGGAACGACCACGAGCGTGAGGAACGTCGAGCTCGCGAGCCCGAAGATCACGGTGATGGCGAGCGGTCGCTGGATCTCGGCGCCCTCGCCGAAGCCGATCGCGAGGGGCAACAGCCCGATCACCGAGTTGAGCGCCGTGATGAGGATGGGCCGGAGCCGCAGCGCCGCGGCCTCCTGGATGGCCTCCTCGACGGTGCGCCCCTTCTCCCGCAGGCCGTTCGCGGCGTCGACGAGCACGATCGCGTTGGCGACGACCACGCCGGCGAGCACGATGAGCCCGATGAACACGACGACGCTCACGGGGGTGCCCGTGACCCAGAGCCCGGCCGAGACGCCGACGAGGGCCAGGGGCACGGAGAACAGGATCACGAACGGGTCGCGGATGCTCTCGAACGTGCTCGCCATGATGACGTAGACGAGGAACACGGCGAGGCCGAGGGCGAGCTGCAGCGAGCCCATGGAGCGCTCGAGCTCGCGGTTCTGGCCGCCGATCTCGAACTCGACGCCGTGGGGGAGCGCGGTGTCGTAGAGGGCGGCCTCGACCGCCGCGCCCGCGCCGCCGAGGTCGAAGCCTGCCAGGTTCGCGGAGAGCACGACCGCGCGCTGCTGATCGATGCGGCGGATCTCGGACGGGCCCTCGCCCTCCTCGACCGCCGCCACGGCGTCGAGCCGGATCGGGGGCACGAGCCTGGGGTTGACGTTGATGGCGCCCAGGGCCGCGATCGAGCCGCGATCGGCCTCGTCGATGCGGACGAGCAGGTCGACGCGCCGCTCGCCGCGGGAGAGCCGCGTGGCCTTCTCTCCCTGCACCTTGGCGCGCACCGCCTGGGCCACCGAGCCGACGCCGAGCCCGAGCGAGTCGAGGCGGGCGCGGTCGTAGCGCACGCGCACCTCGGGATAGCCGCGCGAGAGCGAGCTGCGCAGATCGGTGAGGCCTTCCACGCCCTCCAGCGCGCCGAGCCCGGCGGCGGAGGCGGCGCGCAGGGTGTCGAGGTCGTGGCCGTGCAGGACCACCTCGACCGGCGTGCGGAAGCTGAACAGGGCGGGGCGGCGGAAGCGGGTTTCCAGGCGGGGGAAGGTGTCGAGGCGCTCGCGGAGCGCGGCCATGAGCTCGGCCTCGCGGGTCTCGAGATCCCCGCCGGGAGTCATCTCCACGAGCAGCCGCGCGGTGTTCTCCCCCTCGTCGGGCTTGCTGTCCGCGCGCCGCTCGGTGCCGACGACGGTGTAGAGGCTGTCGATGCCGTCCAGATCGCGGATCTCGCGCTCGACCTGCTCGATGGTGGCGAGGGTCTTCGAGAGCGGCGTGCCGACGGGCAGCGCGGCCTCGATGGTGAAGCGCCCCTGGTGCACGGTCGGGACGAGCTCGGCGCCGACCTGCCCGAAGACGACGAGGCCGAGCACGAACGACGCCGCCCCGAAGAACAACACGAGCGCCGGCCGCCGGAGCGCGGCCTCGAGCCACCGCCCGAACCAGGTCTCCACCCGCCCGTAGACGGAGAGGAACGCGTCCGCGAACCAGAGGGAGACGCGGTTGAAGACGCCGAAGACCGCAGCGAGCGTCGCGAGCCCGATGCGCGCGGACCACGCGGACAGCACGGCGAACACGAGCCCGAAGAACGAGAGCCCGGCGTGGACGAGGAATCGCCCGAGCGCCCAGGGCCAGGCCCACCACCGGCGCTTCTCCCGCAGGGTGGTGAGCGCGGCGCGCGGCCCGGCGGACGGGATGTCGCGGGCGCGGGCCGGCGGCGCGCTGATGACGAGCTCGCGCGAGGCGAGCATCGGGATGAAGACGAGCGCCACCACGAGGCTCGCGGCGAGCGAGAACACGACGGTGAGGGCGAGATCGCCGAAGATCTGGCCGGCGATGCCCTCGACGAACACGATGGGGAAGAACACCGCCATGCCGGTGAGGACCGAGGCGAACACCGCGGTGGCGACCTCGGAGGTGCCGTCGATCGCCGCCTGCCGGCGCGACTTGCCCGCGTCGAGGTGGTTCTGGATGCTCTCGAGCACGACCGTGCCCGAGTCGATGACCATGCTCACGCCCAGCGCGAGCCCGCCGAGCGACATCAGGTTGAGCGACGTGCCGCCGAGGTACATGACCGCGAACGTGCACATCAGCGAGATGGGGATGGCGGTCGAGATGATGCCCGTCGTGACCCAGTCGCGCAGGAACACGAACGTGATGAGCACGGCGAGCAGCCCGCCCAGCACGCCGTCCTCGAACAGGTTGGACAGCGACGCCTCGATGAACCGCGCCTGGTCGTCGAGCACGCGCGAGGTGAACCCCGTGGGGAGGTCCGCGCCCTCGATGGCGGCCTTGACCGTACGCGCCACGGTCACGATGTTGGCGTCGGCCTCCTTGAAGACCTCGACCTCGACGGCCACGGCGCCGTCGAGCCGCGCGACCACCTCGGGGTCGGCGGAGCCCTCGCTCACGACCGCGACCTCGCCCACCGGCACGCGCACGCCGTCGGCCCGGACCACCGCGAGCGCCCGCACCTCGTCGAGGGTGGAGAACTCGTTGAGCGTGCGGATGAGGTACTCGTTCTCGCCCTCGCGCACGATGCCGCCGGCGACGTTCACGTTCTCCGACGCGAGCAGCGTCGTGAGCTGGGTGAGCGTGACCCCGCGGGCCGCGAGCCAGTCCTCCTTCGGCTCGACGAGGACGAGGCGCTCGAGGCCGCCGCGCACGGTGACCGCGGCCACGCCGTCGATCGCCTCGAGGTTGCGCTTCAACTCGCGCTCGGCGTAGTCGCGGAGGGTGAGCAGGTCCGTGCTTCCCGAGATCGCGACGCGCAGGATCGGGTCGAGCGAGGGGTCGTAGCGGAGGATGAGCGGGCGGCCGGCGCCGTCGGGGAGGAAGGTCGTCTGGAGGCGCTCGCGCACGTCCTGGGAGGCGCCGTTCATCGCGGTGTCCCAGTCGAACTCGAGCACGACGTCTGAGATGCCCGCGCGGCTGCGGCTCTCGATCTCGACGAGCCCCTCGACGGTCGAGAGCGCCTCCTCGAGCGGGCGGCTGATCTGCGCCTCGACCTCCTCGGGCGCCGCACCGGCGTACTCCGTGCGCACGGTCAGCGTCGGGTACGAGATGTCCGGCATGAGGTTGAGCGGGAGCTGCGCGTAGCTGACGAGCCCGAACACGCACGCCGCGATGGTGATCATCCACACCGCGACCGGGTGCTCGACGATCCACGCGTAGAAGCCGCCGCTCCCGCCCGGCCCGACGGGACCGCTCGGCCCGGCGGGGCCGTTGGGCTCGCTCATCCGGCCTCGGCCTGGGGCTCGGCGGGGGCCGGCTCCGCGGCGGCGGGCTCCGCCGCCTTGGTCTCCGCGGGGGCCTCGGGCTTCTCCTCCTCGGCGGTGGCCGTGGTCGGATCGCCGGGGAGGCGCACCCGGGCGCCGTCCCGCAGGGCCTGGTTGCCGACGACGACCACCGAGTCCCCCTCGGCCACCCCGGAGAGGATCTCGGCCTGCTCGCCGTCCTCGTAGCCGACCTCCACCTCGACCCGCTTCGCCTTGCGCCAGGGGCCGGGGAGCTCCTTCTCCTTCTCCTCCTCGGGCTCGCCCCCGAACAGGGCGCCGAAGGAGAAGCCGCCCTTCTCCTCCTCTTCCTTTGCGTTCTCGCCCTTCGTCTCCCCCTTCGCGAGCGCCTCCTCGGCCTCCTTCGTGGTCTCGACCACCTGGAAGACGTAGGCCTTGCCCTCCTCCCACACGAGCGCGCGGCGGGGTGCGGTGAGCACGCCCTCATGGCGATCGACCTCGATCTTCACGCTGGCGAACTGGCCGGGGCGGAGGGTCGCGGGCGCGGCCGGATCGGCGGACGCGTCGAGGCGCACGGTCACACGGAACGTGCCGCTCGCGGGATCGACCACCGGGGCCACGCGCTCGACCACGCCGGCGCCGGTCACGGTGGCGTCGTAGGCGCTCGTCAGCTGGGCGGGGAGGCCCACGCGGACCTTGGCGAGGTCGCGCTCGGGGAGGTTCACGATGACGCGCAGCCGCGTGAGGTCGACGATGGTGAACGCCGGCTGGCCCGCCGCGAGCTCGCCGTAGCGGAGCGTGCGCGCCGCCACCGTGCCGTCGATGGGGCTCTCGAGGCGGGTGAACCCCTTGGTGCGGCTCGCCTCCTCGTTCGCCGTGCGCGCGGCGGCGAGGGCCCGGCGCGCGGTGTCCACCTCGGTCTTGCTGACGGCGCCCTGCTCGAAGAGGCGCTCGACGGCCTCGGCATCGGCCGTGGCGCGCTCGAGCTCGGCGCCGGCGCGCTGGTAGGCGGCGTCGAGCGTGGGGCTGGCCACGACGGCGAGGAGCTGCCCCTTCGTGACGGTGTCGCCCTCTTCGGCGTAGATGCCGGTGACGATGCCCTGGGTCTCCGGCACGAGCGAAGCCTGGGCTTCGGACTCGATCACCGCGGAGGCGCCGATGTGATCGCCCACGCTCGCGCGACCGACCGCGGCCACCTCGACCAGGGTGCGCGGATCGGGCTGGGCTTCCGCCTCGTCCTCGCTGTCGGGCCCGCCTTCGGGCCCACCCGCGCAGGCACCGAGGAAGAACAGGAGGAGGAGCGCGCGCATCGGAGCCTCGGCGGGGGGCGATCTATCGCCCGAACCGCGGCGTTCCGCCACAGGCGAGCGCCCATGGGGCCCCCGACCGCGACAATCTGCGACAGGCGGGGCAACCCGCAACCTCCACCGACGCGGCCGCCGGCCTGCCCGTCGCGAGGTCGTCGACGCGCGGCCACGCCCGGCTCGGCCCCGACCGGCTACGTGCGCGCCCGAGGCACCGAATGAGCGACCCGAACGTCCAGGACCGCAACGTGGGAAACCGCGGCGACATCGTGAAGCACGCGGCGCTCGTGACGCTGGCGGAGGGCCTTCGGGCGAGGACGACGGGCCTCGTCCGCCACGCGGAGACCCACACCTTCCGCCTCTACGCGCCCCTTCCCGACGCGCAGCGGTGGACCGACAACGTCGCCGCCCTGGCCGCGCTCGCCGACCGCGGACCGCTCGACGCCTACGTCGCGCGCGAGGCCCCGTGGATCGCCCGCGGCCTCTACCGGTGCTCGGCCGGACTCGCGGCCGACACCCTGGGTGAACCCGTGCGGCTGCTGCTCGCCGAGGCGCACGCCCCCACCCGCGAGGCCCTCGCCGCGGCCCTCGCCGAGGAAGGCCTCTCCGTCGACGCCCTCGTGGACGACGCCGCCGCCCTCGCCTCGCTCCCGACCCCGGCAGAGCCCGCGCCGCTGCTCGTCCACGTCGACCCCTTCGATCACCCGCGCGGCTACTGGCCCGTCGTGGAGCGGCTGCTCACCACGTGGCGCCGCCGTGACCAGGACGCGGTCGTGCTCGCCTTCGCGTACGACAAGGCCGGCTCCATCGCCTGGCCGCGCCCCCCGGCCGATCTCGTGCCGCTCGGGCGGCTGGACGCGCCGCCGTACGGGCTGGCGGCGTGGGGATCGCCGGGGATCGCGGAGGACGCGCGGGGGCGGCTCGGGGGGTTGGGGTGGAGTCTGGTTTGAGGATTGCGGTGGCGTGGGCTTCGGGGTCGGTGGCAGCTCGGTCTGGGCGGCCCGGCGGCGGAGCCGCCTTCGGCCCCCTCCGGGCGCGCGCTCCGCGCTTGGCTCGCGC
>JAKFCH010000263.1:0-2128 GCA_036676765.1 Deltaproteobacteria bacterium | reverse complement strand
CCGGGACCGGCGGCCAAGATGGCCCGCGCGAAGACGCGCGGCGGCCGCCTGCGCACGTCAGCAGTCGTCTTCGCGTTCTGTGCCATGTGATGCACGATGATCTTGGCTTTATGGCAAAGAGGCAGACCCGTGGTATCCCGCTCGGCCTGGGTACGTCGCCAGCTTTCCAGCGGCCAGCACCACACGGCACAGAACGCGTCGGCAGCATCGGCGGGGACGCCGACGCTGCCGGTCCGGACCAACTCAATGTCGAGCTCGGCGGGCGTCCCCTCCCCTTGGCCCGCCACATTGCCTCAACGCGGGGCCGGCTCCCACCCCCAATCGTCGCCCGAGCGCTCCTCCGGAGGGTAGAACCCGGCCCCTACACCTTCGAGAGGGGCGGGCTCATCGACACTCCAGAGATCCAACACGTGGGGCGGCCACGAGCCGGGGCGTGGCAGGAGGTGCTCACCCACCGCCATTTGCAGGGGCGCGGCAAGAGGTGCTCGCCCGCGACGATGAGCAGAGTCGCGGCAAGAGGTGCTCGCCCTCGGCGATGAGCAGGGGCGCGGCGAGACCCGTTGCCCGTCCTCAAGCTGGCCGAGTACGGTCGACCCGAGCCGCTCGTTATCGTGAACCAACCAAGACGTGTCGGTCGATGGACATACCTCGGTCCGCTGCGGAGCGCGGCGTCGTGACCCAGGGGCACGGGGACGTGTTAGCCGGCCGGGATGCTCCTCCTCCTCTCGCTCGCATGCTCGCCGCTACCGGAGTGTGCCGAGGGCCAGTACGTCACGGCGAAGAACACGTGCGCCGACCTGCCGACCACACCCCCGGTGGAGAGCCCGGACGAGGCGCCGCCGTGCGTCTACGCCACGCCGGGGGACCGCCTCGACCTGACCCGAGGATGCGCGGACGGCGTCTGCGTGGACCTGACGTACGCCGAGCTCGTCGAGGCGGTCGGCGAGCCGGCCACCTGTCGCGACGGGTACAACGACCGGACCGTGCGCTGCTACTGGAGCGACGACACCGTGCACGTCTACTTCGAGGACGCGGACGACGATCTGTTGCCCGACGACGAGGACGAGGTGGCGGGCGTCGTGTTCGTGGGCGAAGACTGGGACGGCGCCGACGCCGACGGGCTCGGCGTCGTCGGGATGAGCATGGCCTGCTACCCCGAGGTGCACGGTGAGCCGGACAGGCTCGAGTACCTGGACGAGACGGGCGCGGGGCTGCCCATCCAGTACGGGTACGACACCCCCCACTTCATCGTCGACGACCGGAACCCCTTCGAGGTGCCCGACGGCGTCGTGGACGGGCTCGCGCTTTACGGGCTGGAGTAGGGCCGCTGTAGCGCGCCCACGCAGGGACACGAAGAGGCGCCGACGCGCCCGCGGTTCGGCGCCCGAGTAGCTCGCATCGGGCCGCTTGCGGAACCCAGCCTCCCCCTGCGTGTGCGTAGATCGACTTGGCATCGAACCAGTCGGCCACGTCGCTACGTACGCAAACTCCGTCAATGCCGCGCTCGGTGCCGGTTGGATTTGCCATCGCGGGGCGCGGTAGGTCGCAATTACACACGGCGAGGAGCAGGGGCGCGGCAAGACGCGCTCACGCGCGGCGAGGAGCAGGGGCGCGGCAAGACGCGCTTACACGCGGCGATGAGCAGGTGCGCGGCAAGACCCGTTGCCCATTCTCGGACTGGCCGAGTACGGCCGACCCGAGTCACTCGTGGTCGCGACGCAAGACCCGTCGGTCGATGGACATCCCACACGGCACAGAACTGGCCGGCATTCCGCTCAAGGCCGGCGAAGACGCCGGCCCTGGCCCGGGCGCACGAAGCATCCGGATATGTCTGGACCTCGTCGAGTGCGCCCGGGACATGCGCTGCCCGTCGCAGACGCCGGGCACCGGCGGCCAAGAATAGGGGTAGGGAAGGCCGGTTACCCGGCCTCCCCTCCCTCCGAACCGTGCGGGCGCATCTCACGCACACGGCTCTCCGGTTGGTGGTTTTCCCGACAAGCGGACTCGGATGATTTCAGCGCGCGCCCTCGCCAGCGAGTAGAGCGCGAGCCTGTCGAAGTAGGCATTGGGCCATCGGTACTTAGCGGATTCAGGCGCCATTCCCCTGCCCTTGTGGTGCTTCCACAGG
>JAKFCH010000262.1:0-20980 GCA_036676765.1 Deltaproteobacteria bacterium | reverse complement strand
GTAGAGGACCGTGGCGCCGCGCCGACGGCCTGCTCACGGTGAGCTCGATGCCGCGGGCCCAGGTGATGGTGGACGGCAAGTACGTCCGCTACACCCCGATCTTCCAGCACGCCGTCGCCTCGGGCACCCACACCGTGCTGCTCGTCGCGGAGGACGGCCGTCGCAAGTCCTTCAAGGTGGAGGTCGCCCCCGACGCGGAGACCCGCCGCATCTGGCTCTTCGACGAGGAGAAGTGGAGTGAGCCTTAGCGCCGGCCTCCTGCTCGGCGCGTCCCTCGGGTGGGCAGCCACGCCCGCCGCCCCGCGGGGGCACGGCGCCACGATGGCGGTGTTGCCCCGGCCGGTCTCCGACGCGCGCGTCGCGGTCCTGCGCGAGGCGCTCGCCGACGCCGGCTACCCCGACGCCGTGTTCGTCGCCGCCGCGGACTTCACCTCCGCGGCCCAGCTCGTGCGGGTGGAGGGCCTCCCCGGCGCCGACGAGTGCGAGGAGCCCGTGGACATCGACGACTGGCGCGGGCGCTTCGAGGTCGCGCGCGCGCGCTTCCAGCTCCTCGACTTCGGGGATGCTCTCGCCGAGCTCGTGTCGCTCGACGTCGAGCTGGTCTGCCTCTCGTCGCCGCCCGCCACCTCCGATCTCTTCCGTCTCGAGCTCGGGCTCGCCGAGGCGCACACGTTCCTCGCCCAGGCGGCGGGCTCGGACGCCGGCGGGCGGAGCTTCCACGATGACGAGGCGGGTCGGGCCTTGACCCGCGCGGCGAGCTTCGGCGCGTCGCTCTCCGCGCCCGCCGATCTGCCGCCCGAGGTCCTCGCCGCCTACGACGCCACGCGCCGACGGAGCGCCGAGGCCGACGCCCCGCGGGTCCTCGTCACCGGGCCGGGGGCGCGCGTGGGGGCCCGCTTCAACGGGCGCCCGCTGCCGGACACCGCCTTCGACGCCGTGCCGGGCGCCAACCTCGTCCAGGCCGCCGACGGCGCCACGGTCACCGCCGCCGCCCGCCTCCGCCTCACCGGTGGGCGCACGCTGGTGTGGCTCGCCTCAGAGGGCGCCGAGGCCCCGTCGGTAGCCGAGGTGCTCGACGCACTGGAGGAGGGCCCCCCCTCTGATGAGGATCGGACCTTCCTGGGCGCCGCCGCGCGCCTCGTCGGGGACGGCGCCACGGTCCTCTACGTCGTCGATCGCGCCGCCGGTCCGATCCTCTGGGAGGCCGTCCCGGGCGGGCTCGCGCGGGTCGAGGCGGTGTCGCGCGCGCCGGCCCCGACCGACGCATGGCGCTTCGTGCTCGGCGTCGGGCCGTCGGCGGGGTGGAGCACGGTCGCGGGCGGGGCGCTCGACGGCCTGGGAGGGCCCAACGCGGGCGTCTCCGTGCACGCGCGCGTCGCGGTGCACGAGTGGATCGCGCTGGCCGCCACGGTCGATCCGTGGGCCGTCGGCGCGCCCATCCCGGTCGAGCAGGGGGGCGGCACGATGATGCGGGCGACCGTCCCCGCGCGCCTCGGCGTGCGCTTCGGGCAGCGCACCCCCAAGCTCGCGGTCGAAGGGGGCGTGGAGGCCGGCCTGCACTGGTTCGGCGCCTTCGCCGACGAGGCGGGCGAGAAGACGCCCCGCATGAGCTTTCTCGCGGGGGGCGCGGTCGGGCTCTCGGGTGCTTTGGGGCCGCGGATGGGGATGCGGGTGCAGGGGTGGTTCGGCGCCGGGCTCGGCTACGTCGCGGGCGGCGCGACCGTCGGGCTGGAGGGGCGGCTGTGAGCGACACCGCCACGATCGACACGGCGACGGGGGGCGACTGCGTGCCCGTGGCCGAGGTCCCCTACAACGGCAAGGACGAGGACTGCGACGGCGTCGACCTCGTGGACGTGGACGGCGACGGGTGGGCCGGCGCGCGCGCCGGCGGCGCGGACTGTGACGACGCCGACGCCGACGTGTCGCCCGACGCCGCCGAGGTGTGCGGAAACCTCCGCGACGACGATTGCGAGGGCACCACCGACGCGGGCTGCGCGATCACGTCGGCAGGCCCTACCGATCCGGGCGGGCTCGCCTGGATCTGCGGGCTGACGGGCCCCGGTCCGGCCGGCCCGGCGCTCGTGCTGGCGTTCGGGTTCGTGCTACTGCGTCGCATTCGCCGCGGGTACACGTGAGGCTCCTCTTCGTTGACGACGACTCCGAGAACGTCGAGATCGTCGCCCGCACGCTCCGAGAGGCATTGGACGCCTACGTGCTCGTCGTCACCACCGTCGAGGAGGCGGTCGCGGCCCTGCACGGGGAGGCGCCCTTCGACCTCGTCGTCACCGACCTGTTCATCCCCCTGGGCCACGAGCACGGCGGGGCCCTCGGACCGCGCGCGCGCCGCTACTCGGAGCAGCTCGAGCACCTCGGCGGGCTGGTGCTCCTCGACGAGCTCGACCGGGTGGACCCGGTGCCGCTCCTCCTCGCGCACACCGCCTGCACCGACCGGGTGCTCATCGAGCTGCTCGGCGAGCGCGTCGTCGAGAGGGTCCCGAAGCCGGCGCCCACCGAGGTGCTGCTCGACGCCGTCCTCCGCGCGCTCCGGGGCCGGTAGCCGGGGTCGGGCGGGCGTCACCGGGGCAAGGTGCCTTCAGGCGCGGGCGGGGACCGTGGTCTCGGCGACCTTTCGTTTGCCCGCGAAGAACCGGACGCCGAGGGCGCCCGCGGCGCGGAACCAGACCCACGGGGGGACCAGCAACGAGCGGCCCGGGAGGAGCGGCTCGGGTGTCGAGGCGGGGCGGCTCGGGAGCTGCGGGTGCACCTCGGCGACCCAGCGCGGGCCCTCCTCGTCGAGCACGAGCTGGGTGTGCGGATCGCACATCTCGGGCAGGAAGCGGGCGATCCACGCGACCGTCTCCTTGGTGGCGGGCTCCTGGAGGATGACCGGGCTCGCGAGGCGGAGGCTCTGGCCTTCTCCCTCGATGTTGAGCACGCGGAAGCCGAGCCCCGGCGGCCCGGCGACGAGCTGCTGGGCGACGTTCGCGTGCACCTTTCCGCGGGCGACGTTGAACGTGCCGGGCGCCTGGGTGCGGACCACGCTCTCGCGGTCGATGCGCAGCTCCTCGATGCGGCCCGGGACCCAGCTCATCCACCGGGCGTCGACCGCGAGGGCATCCTCGAGGTAGGCGAGCTCGGCGAACTCGCACTCTTCGAACCGCCCGCCGATCGCGGCGGTGAACGAGGCGCGGAGCTCCTCGATCTGGCGGCGGGTGAGGGCGCGACCGCGCGCGTTGACCTCCTGGGCGAGCAGGATCCAGCGCTCGTTCTCGCGGAGGTGCTGGGAGCGCGCGAGGAGGGTGCGCACGCGCTCTTCGTCGAGATCGTCGTCCCGCACGATGGTGACGAACGATCCGAGCGCGTGCCGTTCGTCGGGCTTCTGGAGGAGGATGCCGACGGCCTGCGCGACCTGGTCGTTCTCGACGAGCACCGCCACCGCCCGGTGCGGCTCGGCCTCGGCGTGCGCCCCGCGCGCGAGCGCCCAGAGGCGGTCACTCGTGGGGATGTGGCCCTCGTCCATCACGCGGCGCAGCGCCTCGAGATCCCGGATCTCCGCGGTGAGGCCGCCGAAGAAGCGGCGGAGCCACCCGGCCTCCTGGATCAGATCGTCCGCCCACTCCTGGCCGGCCTCGGCCCAGTTCTTCGCCTTGCCGCGCTCCTCGCGGTGCCAGACGCAGACCATGAAGCTCATCAGGTGGGCGACCTGGTACCGGAAGTAGGGCCCCGGCGGAAATCTCAGACGATCGTCGAGCCAGGCGCGAACGGTGGGCGAGAGTGGTGCTGCTCGCTCCCGAATGGTGTCGGCCTCGTCGTCACCCACGGCGCCGTCCGCCCAGGCGACGACGAGCATCGGCAGGAAGGGGAGGATCTCGGGTTCGGGGTCCGCAAAGCCGAGATCCCGCCAGAGTCTGCGGTCGATCGCGGCGAGGAGGTCCGATCTACGTGGGGTGTAGGGCACGCGTCACCGCAGGTTTGATCGCCGCACGTCGAAGGTGTATTAGGCCCGGCCCAGGACCGGCCTGCCGCGGGCCATCGGAGATAGCATGTCCCGTAGCGCGGGTCGAATAGGCTGGCTGCTCGTCTGGGCGGTGGTCTTCTGCGACATCGGGAGCTCCGTGTACTACGTACCGGGCATCCTCCACGGCGCATCCGGCGATCAGGCCGGCTTGTACGTCCTCTTCACGATGCTCGCGTTCCTCCTCCTCTGCATCAAGGTGGTGGAGGTGACGCGGCGCTTCTCCGGTGGCGGCGGCGTCGTCAGCGTGGCCGACAAGGCATTCGGTCCGTGGTGGGGGTGCGCCGGCGGGCAGCTCATCCTGGTCGACTACTTCCTCACCGTCGCGATCAGCGTGGTGTGCGCCGTCTACTACGTCGACAGCGTCGTCCCGCTCGGTACGCTCCTGCTCCCGATCGCGATCGCCTCCCTCGTCGTGCTCGCCGGGCTCAACATCATCGGCATCAAGGAGAGCGCCCTGGTCAGCGTGGTGCTCGCGGGGAGCGCCTTCGTCGTCAACCTCCTCGTCATCGGCACCGCGCTCGTGCGTGCGCCCGTCGAGGTGCTCGCGCGGATCCCCCGGGAATTCCTCTCCCTCGCGGAGATCGGCCCCGGACACGCGCTCGTCGGCTACGCCGGCGCGTGGCTCGCCTTCTCCGGCCTCGAGTCGCTCTCCCAGCTCGCCCCCGCCATGCGCGATCTGCAGGCGACCCCCCGCCGCGGCATGATCGCCGTGGCCGTCAGCGTCGTGCTCACCGCGCCGGCGCTCACGTTCCTCTCCACGGCGTCCCTGTCCGACCCGGTGAAGGCCGCGGAGAGCCCGCGGTTCATCTCGGCCCTCGCGGCGGTGTGGGGGGGGATGGGGCTCCAGCTCGCGGTGGTGCTCACGGCGTGCGCGCTCTTGCTGCTGGCCGCGAACACCGCGATCATCGGCAGCTACCACGTCCAGCTCGCGCTCACGCGGCGGGACTTCCTGCCCGCGAGCCTCGGGGCCCTCTCCCACCGGTTCCAGACCCCCTCCCGCGCGATCGCGCTCGCCACCGTGGTCCCCGCGGTGGTGCTGCTCGCCGTGGGCGGCGACATGACCCGCCTCGGAGAGCTCTACGCCTTCGGCCTCCTCGGCTCGCTCCTGATCATGAGCGTCGGCATCGACGTGTTGCGGTTCCGGGACGGCGATCGGGGCTGGCTGTTCGCCGTGGGCGTCCTGACGAGCGCGGCGGTGGCCCTCGCCTTCGGCGTGAACCTCGTCTCCAAGCCGACGGCCACGCTCTACGGCGGCGGCCTCATCGTGGTCGGGATGGTGACGGCCCTCGGCACCCGCACGGGGTGGTTCCGGCGCATGCTCGCCCGCATCCCGCGCCTGGCCCCGCCGAGCGAGGCGGAGCCGGCGGACATCCCGTTCTTCACCGTCGCGCAGGCCCGGCTCTTGCCGAGGGAGTCGGCCCCGGGCATCCTCGTCGCGAGCCGCGGCGCCACCCGAAAGATCTTCCGGGAGGCCTGCGACCGCGCGAAGAGCCGCGGGCAGGGCCGCGTGTACCTCCTCTACGTCGACGAGATCCCGGGGCTCTTCTACCCCCAGCTCGCCGCGCCGACGCCCGAGGGGCTCACGGTCCTCGACGCCGGCTGCGAGGTCATCCGCGAGCTCGGGCTCGAGGCAGTGCCGGTGTGGGGCCTCTCCCACTCGGCGCCGGGCACGGTCGTCGACGCCGCCGAGGCCATCGGGTGCGACACGGTCGTCATCGGCGCCACCCAGCGCACGATCATCTGGCATGCCCTCCGCGGGCGGTTCATCCAGGAGCTGCTGCGCCTGCTTCCGGCCCACATCCGCTTGATCGTGGTGGGCTGATGGGCGGAACTCGTCTCCCCCCGGTTGCATCCGCCCTCACGACGGGGAAAGATGCGGGGGTGTCCGCTCCGCACCGCCTCTTGTTCGTCTGTACGGCGAACATCGCCCGCTCTCCGATGGCCGACGCGCTCGCGCGCCGGTACGCCGACGAGCGTCGCTGGCGGATCGAGGTCCAGTCCGCCGGCACCCATGCCATCCCGGGCGAGCCCGCCGCGCCGAACTCGGTGAAGGCCGTGCGCGAGCTCGGCGCCGACCTGCTCTCCGGGCACCGTAGCCAGCCGATGACGGACGAGCTCGTCGCGTGGGCCGATCGCATCCTGGTCATGGAGATGCGCCACGCGAAGGACGTGCGCGAGCGCTTCCCCGCGGCCGACGAGAAGGTGCAGCTCCTCGGCACGTTCGGCGGCCTCGTGGAGATCGCGGATCCGTACGGGAGCTGGATCTTCACGTTCCGCCGCCGACGGGACGAGATCCGCACCTGCGTCGAGGCGTTCATGGACCGCCTCCCGCCCCGGCCCCGCTGAAGGCGCCTCGGCGCCCCGCCGAAGGCTTGCACCGAAGCCCTGGCTCCGCTATTCGGACAGCCCTTCAGGAGCTTTCAATGTTCGGTCTCGGTCAAGCCTCCGACACGCCCGCGCCCCCCGTCAACGTCCCCGGTGACGGCCCGCTCCGCGGCCTCTTCCGCACCACCATGGGCGACATCGAGGTCGAGTTCTTCGAGAAGGAGGCGCCGCGCACCGTGGCCAACTTCGTCGCGCTCTCCCAGGGCGGCCTCGAGTGGAAGACCCCCACCGGCGAGAAGACCACCGAGCCCCTTTACAAGGGCGTGATCTTCCACCGCGTCATCCCCCAGTTCATGGTGCAGTGCGGCGATCCCCAGGGTGACGGCCGCGGCGGCCCCGGCTTCAAGTGGAAGGACGAGGCGAGCGCGCTCAAGCTCAAGCACGACCGCCCCGGCATCCTCTCCATGGCGAACGCGGGCCCCGACACGAACGGCAGCCAGTTCTTCATCACCGAGGTCCCCACCCCGCACCTCAACGGCAAGCACGCCGTCTTCGGCCGCGTCATCAACGGGCTCGACCTGGTCAGCAAGATCACCAGCGTCCCCCGCAACCAGAACGACCGCCCGCTCACGCCGATCAAGCTGAACGAGGTCATCGTCTACCGCGGCGAGCGCCCGGCGGTCTAGTCCACCTTCCGGAGTCGGGGCCCGCCCGGGGCCCCGCTCTGATCGAGGTCACCGGCACGGCGGTCCAAGGGGGGTGCTGCCCAACCCCCTCCTGATCGCCGGAGCGGTGGACAACGGGGGGCTCCAAAAACCACGCTCCGAACACGGAGCGGTGGACAGCGGGGGGCTCCTCCCCGGCATGGGGCCCTGCAAAAGGCGTCCCGCGTCCGTTCCCAGGCACGCCGCAGCCCGGGGGGATGGCAGCGTGCAGCCGGGTCCGGCGGTGGGGCCCCTTGGGGGGAACCGCCGGGGGCCCCGGATGCGGTTCTCGCTGCCAGCCCACCGGAGCCAACACGTGCCTGCGATCAGGACGCGGAAGCGCGTTACACTCGGCCCCTTCCGGGAGCCCCCAATGTCCAGCGAGATGGACGCGTTGGTTGAGCGTATCGCCGCCCGTGTCCGCCAGGAGATGCTCTCCGCCGAACAGAAGCGGCTGGTTCCGCCACTTCCCGAGCTCCGCGGCACGTGGCAGGACGAGTCCGCGCTCCGCGCCCAGGTCGGCGAGGTCGACCGCGTCGGCACCGACGGCACCGTGCCCGTCGGCGGTCCGGGCGCCGTGGCGAAGCTCATCGACCACACCCTGCTCAAGCCCGACGCCACGCGCGCCGAGCTGGTCAAGCTCTGCGAAGAGGCGCGCACGCACCGCTTCGCGTCGGTGTGCATCAACACCACGTGGGTCACGCTCGCCGTCGAGTTGCTCAAGGGCAGCGGCGTGATGACCATCTGCGTCGTCGGCTTCCCGCTCGGCGCGGCCACCTCGCGCGCGAAGGCCGCCGAGACCCGCGAGGCCATCGCCAACGGCGCCGCCGAGATCGACATGGTCGTGAACCTCGGCTTCTTGAAGAGCGGGGAGCACGACAAGGTGTTCGACGACATCCGCGCGGTGGTCGAGGCCGCGTCGGGCCGCCCGGTGAAGGTCATCCTCGAGACCCACCTCCTCACCCGCGAGCAGAAGATCTCCGCGTGCGCCATCAGCCGCGCCGCAGGCGCCGCGTTCGTGAAGACCTCCACCGGCTTCTCCGGCGGCGGCGCCACGGTCGAGGACATCCGCCTGATGCGCGCGGTCGTGGGCCCGGACATGGGCGTGAAGGCCTCCGGCGGCGTCCGCACCGCCGAGGACGCACGGAACATGGTCCAGGCCGGCGCCAACCGCCTCGGCGCGAGTGCGAGCGTGGCGATCGTCACCGGCGGCGTGGGGAAGGGCGCGTACTGATGGCGCGCGTCACCCTGATCGTCGCGGATTCGCTCGGTGTCGGCGAGATGCCGGACGCCGCCGCCTGGGGTGACACCGGCGCCGACACCCTCGGCCACATCGCCGACACCCGTGTCCGGACGGGGGCGCCGCTCGTCATCCCCCACCTCGCGCGGCTCGGGCTCGCGTCGATCCGCCCGGTCCCGGGCGTGCCCGCGCCGACCGGGATCGAGGGCGCGTACGGCCGCATGGCCACCGCGGGGGATGGCAAGGACACCATCGCCGGCCACTGGGAGCTCGCGGGCTGCCGGGTGAAGGAGCGGTTCCTCACCTACTACGACGGCTTTCCGCCGGAGCTGATGGCCGCGTTCGAGGCGCGCACGGGCAGCGGCTGGCTCGGAAACGTCGCCGCCTCGGGCACCGAGATCATCCAGCGCCTCGGCGCCGAGCACGTCGCGACCGGCAAGGTGATCGTCTACACGAGCGCCGACAGCGTGTTCCAGGTCGCCGCCCACGAGGACGTGCTCTCCGTCCCCGACCTCTGGAAGCTCTGCCAGGAGGCCTTCGAGGTCGTCCGCGAGTGGGGGATCGCCCGGGTCATCGCGCGGCCGTTCGTCGGGGAGCCCGGCAACTACGTCCGCACCGAGAACCGGCGGGACTTCGCGCTCCAGCCCCCGCGGGACACCCTGATGGATCGATTGGTCGCGGCCGGCGTGCCGACGACCTCCATCGGAAAGATCGCCAGCATCTACGGGGATCGGGGCTTCACCCGCGCGGTGAAGGCCGGCAACAACGCCACGATCACGCAAGCGGTGCTCGACACCCTCGACACCCAGCGCGACGGGCTCATCTTCGCGAACCTCGTCGACTTCGACATGTTGTACGGGCACCGTCGCGATCCCGCCGGGTACGCCCGCGCGCTCGAGGCGCTCGACGCGCGGATCCCCGAGCTGCTCGCGCGCCTCGGCCCCGAGGACCTGCTGCTGATCACCGCCGACCACGGCAACGATCCCACGTTCCCCGGCTCCGATCACACCCGCGAGTACGTCCCCGTGCTCGCCTGGCGTCCCGGCGTGGGCGCGATCGACCTCGGTACCCGCGCCACCCTCGCCGACTGTGGCGCCACCGCGGGCGCGTGGCTCGGCGTCGCCTGCCCCGAGGGCGAGTCCTTCGTGGAGGCCCTCTCCCGCCCGAAGGCCCTCTCCCCCCCGAAGGCGCTGTCCCTCCCGGAGCCGCAGTGATCGACGACATCCTTCGTGCCAAGCGGGCGGGCGAGCGCCTGGACGACGCCGCGATCCTCTCCTTCGTCACCGGCGTGCTCGACGGGAGCGTGTCCCGTCCCCAGGCGGCCGCGTGGCTCGCGTTCGCGTTCGTGCGCGGCCTCGACGACGGCGAGGCGATCGCGCTCACCCGCGCGATGACCGACACGGGCGACAAGCTCGAGTGGACCGGCCTCGACGGCCCCTTCGTCGACAAGCACTCCACCGGCGGCGTGGGCGACAAGGTGTCGCTCGTGCTCGCGCCGCTCTGGGCCGAGCTCGGCTGGAAGGTGCCGATGATCTCGGGCCGCGGCCTCGGCCACACCGGCGGCACGCTCGACAAGCTCGAGGCCATCCCCGGCTACCGTACCGACCTGGACGACGCCGCGCTGCGCCGCGCCCTCGTCGACGTCGGCTGCTTCATCAACGGGCAGACCGCCGCGCTCGCGCCCGCCGACCGCATCCTCTACGCGCTCCGGAACGAGACCCAGACCGTCGAGTGCATCCCACTTATCGTCGCCTCGATCCTGTCCAAGAAGCTCGCCGAGGGCCTGGATCGCCTCGTGTTGGACGTGAAGGTCGGGACCGGCGCGTTCATGAAGACCGAGGCGGACGCCCGTCGGCTAGCGGAGGCGCTCGTGCGCGTCGGGAACGGCGCGGGCGTGGCCACCACCGCCTACCTCACCGACATGCAGCAGCCGCTCGGCCAGGCGTGTGGCAACGCGCTCGAGGTTCGCGAGGCCATCGCGTGCCTCCAGGGCGGAGGGCCCGAGGATCTGCGCGCCCTCACCGTGACCCTCGCCGGCCATCCCGACGCCGCGGCCGTCCTCGCCAGCGGGCGTGCCTACGCGCGCTTCGAGCGCATGGTGGCGGCGCACGGCGGTGATCTCGGCACGCTCGACCGGGCCGACGCGGGCGTCGAGGTCGAGGAGGTGCGGGCGTCGCGTCCGGGCGTGCTCGCGCGATGCGACGCCTGGGACATCGGTCGCGCCGCCTTCGTGCTCGGGGCCGGGCGCCTCCGCGCGGAGGATGCCGTGCATCCCGGCGTGGGGATCACCGTCCTCCGCAAGGTGGGCGAACCCGTGGAGGAGGGGCAGCCCCTCGCGCGCCTCCACCACGTCGGCCGGGGCCTCGAACACGCCCGCGCCCAGCTCGCCTCCGCCTTCGTCGTGGCGGACTCCGCCACCCCGCGTCCGATGATCCACGGGGTGGTCGCTTGATTCTCCTCTTCGCAGGCCTCGCCTCCGCCGCGTCCACGCCGCCGGTGGCCCACGTCCTCTCCGATCCGCTGCTCCCGCAGAAGTACCGGACCGTGCCGCCCGGCACCTACCCCTGCAGCGTCGTGATCGACATCAGCGCGGAGGGGAAGGCGACCGACGTCCGCCCCGTCGAATGTGACGAGGAGGCGTTCTGGGCCCTCGCCACCGCCATCGTCACGTCGTGGGAGTTCGACCCCGCCACGACGGACGGCGTGCCGGTGGCCGGCGAGCTGCCGTACACCTCGGAGTTCGAGGTCCGCACGCTCCTCCCGCGCAAACACATCGTGGGCTTCGTCGGCCTCGCGGTCTCCGCGGGCGGGGCGGGCTGGGGGGGCGCCGAGGGGCGCATCCACCTCGGCGAGCAGCTCTCCTTCACGCTCGGCGTGGACCTGGATCGCGACACCCTCGAGGGGACCCTCGAGCGCGCCTGGGTCCCGACGTTCCGCGGCGACGTGACCCTCTCCTCGCCGCGGCGGCACCACGAGCACCGCGGCATCTACGGCTTCACCATCGGCGGCTTCGGGGACAGCTTCGGGGCCGTCGGTGGCTACGGCGCCTTCCGCGGCGAGCTGATGACGGGCATCCCGGGGCTCTCGATCGGCGGTGACGCCGGCGTCTCCGTGCTGTTCAACAGCCCCCCCACCTACGACGACGTGGGCTACTGGCCCCGGTACGGCACCAGCCCCGTCTTCCCGTGGCTCCGCGCCTCCCTGATCTGGTACGCGCCGCTCCCCCGCGACCGCTTCGTCGTCATCCCGCGCGAGCAGGACCCCACGGTCTTCGTCCCCGTGCCGCCCGTGGACATCCCCATCGAGGATGTCGATGGATCCGCCTTCGCCGGCGTGCGCGCGGTCCACTGGTCGGAGATCGAGCCGTCGATTGGCGACACCACGCCGACCGGCCCGGGCTTCGACCTCTACCCGCCGGGCACCTACGCCTGCAACGTGCGCGTGGCCGTCGGACCCGACGGTCTCGCCTCGAAGATCCGGGTCGAGAAGTGCCCTACCGCAGGCCGCGCGGACGCCGAGGCCACCGTACGCAACTGGGTGTGGGACGACCATCCGGACGGCGAGGTCCAGGCCGTGTTCCCCGCGCCCATCTTCGTCCGCCGGGACGACGCCGAGGCCGTGCGCACCCAGTCGGTGCTCCTCCTCGTCGGCGGGAAGTCGGCGCCGCTGCCCCCGTTCTCCGGCAACCCCACCGTCTACGTCAAGCGCCTCGTGCCCCCCGAATGGACCATGGAGCGCCCCACGCGCGCCTGCTTCGTCGATGTCGACCTCGATGCCACGGGCAACCTGCTCGCGTCGAAGTGGGTCATCGGCGACATCGAGGTCATGCCCCGGGTGATGGAGGCGCTCGCACAGTGGGAATTCTTCCCGGTCCCCGTGGACGGGGAGCTCACCCCGGTACGTGTACGCCTTTCGATGTGCGATTGAACGGCGACGAGGGAGCCCGAATGGATCGACTTCTCGAGCGGCACGCCACGTTCCGGAAGACCTACGCCGAAGGCGAGCGGGCGTTCCTCACGCAGATCGCGAGCGGCAACCAGGCGCCGGACGCGATGTTCGTCGGCTGCTCCGATTCGCGCGTGATCCCCGAGCTCCTCATGAACAGCCGCCCGGGCGAGCTGTTCGTCGTCCGCAACGTCGCCAACCTGGTGCCGCCGCTCGATCACGCCTACGTGAGCACGGGCGCGGCGCTCGAGTACGCGGTCGAGGTGCTCCAGGTGCCCGAGATCATCGTGTGCGGGCACTACGGGTGCGGCGGCGTGCGCGCGGTGATCCCGCCCGCCATCCCCATGCCGGAGCTCCCGACGCTCCAGAAGTGGCTCGCGGAGATCGGCCGCGCGCGGGTCGTCGGCGCCGAGACCGACGACGACCTCGACGTGCGCTGGCGGCGCGCGGTCGAGGCGAACGTGCTCGAACAGCTCGCGAACCTGCTGACCTACCCGGGCGTGGAGCGGCGGGTCCGCGAGGGGAAGGTCCGGCTCCACGCCTGGGTCTACGAGATCGGGGACGGCTCGATGGTCGTCTACGACGCCGAGCGCGACGGCTTCGTGGCCGCGGAGCAGGTGATGGGGTGAGGTTCGTGTCGCTGCTCGGATTGTTCGGGCTCGTCGCGATCGCCTGGGCCTTGAGCAGCGACCGTCGGAAGTTCCCCGTGCGGGTGGTCGTCTGGGGCCTCGTCCTCCAGCTCCTCTTCGGGCTCGTGGTGCTCTCCCCGGCCGCGCAGGACTACTTCTTCGCGGGGGTCGACTCCGGCGTGCGCAAGCTGCTCTCGTTCTCGGAGCAGGGCGCCACCTTCGTCTTCGCGTCGTTCGTCCCGCACCAGATCGTGGACGGGGAGGGCGTCGCCACCGTCTACGCGGGCAGCATCTCGCCGCCGTTGAAGTCCTTCGCGTTCTGGATCCTGCCGAGCATCATCTTCTTCTCCACGCTGATGGCGATCAGCTACCACCTCGGCATCATGCAGGTGCTGGTGCGCGCGATGGCGTGGTTGATGCAGCGCACGATGGGGACCAGCGGGGCGGAGACCCTTTCGACGGCCGCGAACGTGTTCCTCGGCCAGACCGAGGCGCCGCTGCTCGTGCGGCCGTTCATCGCCCGGATGACGCGCAGCGAGCTGTTCTGCGTGATGCTGGGCGGCTTCGCCAACACGGCGGGGGGCGTGCTCGCCGCCTATGTCGGCTTCCTCTCGCACATCCCCGGCATCGCCGGTCATCTCGTCACGAGCTCGATCCTGTCGGCGCCGGCCACGCTCGTCATTGCGAAGGTGATGATGCCGGAGTCCGGTGTGCCCGCCACCGCGGGCTCCCTCCTCTGGCAGGACGAGCGGCCCGATCGGAACGTGATGGAGGCGGCGGCGCGAGGGGCCAGCGAGGGGATGACGCTCGCGATCAACGTGTTGGCCATGCTCATCGCGTTCGTCGGGATCATGGCCGCGGTGGACTGGGTGTTCTCGCTCGCGCCGGTGGCGTTCTGTGACGACGGCGTCGTGTACGGCTGGCGTGACGGTTGCGGTGCTCTGTCGTTGTCGCGGGTCCTGGGATGGATCTTCACGCCCGTGGCGTTGCTGCTGGGGGTCGACCTTTCCGAGGCCTCGACGGTGGGCATGCTCCTGGGAGAAAAACTCGTGCTGACCGAGTTCGTCGCGTACATCCACCTCGGGGAGATCATGTCGAGCCCGACCCCGCTCTCGCCTCGCGCCGCGGTCATCGCGAGCTATGCGCTCTGTGGGTTCGCAAACTTCGCTTCCGTCGGCATCCAGCTCGGCGGCATCGGAGGGATCGCGCCCGGCCGCATGGGGGATCTCGCCGAGCTCGGCTTCCGGGCGATGATCGGAGGGTCCCTCGCAACGTTCATGACCGCCTGCATCGCGGGCGCCCTCCTCCAAGAGGGGCTCTGAGGAGAGATGGAGTTCGCCCAGTTCCACAGCTTCGAGCCCCGCACGACCGAGTCCGTCACCACGGAGCTCCGGCGGACGCTCGTCCCCGGGCACCTGCATCGCCGCGCCGATCTCGGCGTCGTGGTGGTGGGCCCCTGGCGCCCCGCCGACCGGTGGGCCGGCGGGATCGAGCGGCTCGTATGGTCGGTGGGCCTCGAGTCGCGCGGCGGGCCGATCCTCTCCGAGGCGGGGGAGGCCGCGCTCGGGCGGTCCGGCCTCGCGCGTCGGCACGCGCCCATCCATCCCGTGGAGATGCTCGCGATGCACGCGGGCGACGGACTCGTGATCGTCCACTCCGACGCCAACCACCTCGCCTACGTCGCGGTCTACCGGCAGCGCCGCCTCTCGTGGAGCCTCATGCTCCAGGACCGCGTGAAGCTGGTCCGCTGCGACGGGCAGGTCGTCCAGGTGGCGGAGCCGCCCCGGTTCGTCCCCGAGGGCGATCGCGCGGGTGTGTTGCTCGCCGGGCTCCACCAGTGGCTCCGCGAGCCGATCGACCTCGACGACACCGATCGCCTCACCCTCGCCGACACGCTCGGACAGCTCACCGGTGACGTGGAGCCGACGTGGATCGTGCGCGACGGCGGGTGGCCCGACGCGGCGGGCGAGCCGGGCGCGGCGCGAGCGTCCGGCTGACGCAGCCGGGTAGGAAGATGCGGTTCCCCCTTGCCGACCCGGCCGAGCTGGCCTAGGCCTTTGCCCCGATGCGTATCCGCTCGCTCGAACTGCAGGGCTTCAAGTCCTTTGCCGACCGGGCGGTCTTCCGCTTCGGCCCGGGCATTTCCGGCGTCGTAGGCCCGAACGGCTGCGGCAAGTCGAACGTCATCGACGCCGTGAAGTGGTGCATCGGCGAGCAGTCGGCCAAGAGCCTCCGCGGCGATTCGATGGCCGACGTCATCTTCGCGGGCTCATCCACGCGGCAGCCGGTCGGGTTCGCCGAGGTCACGCTGACCTTCGAGGCCGGCGCCGAGCCGTTCCCCGGCATCTGGGCCCGCTTCGCCGAGCTCGGCGTCTCCCGCCGCCTCTACCGCACCGGCCACTCCGAGTACCTGGTCAACCAGGAGCGCGTGCGCCTGCGCGACATCCAGGAGCTGTTCATGGACACCGGGGTGGGCAACCAGCTCTACTCGGTGATCGAACAGGGCCGCATCGGGCAGATCGTGCACGCGAAGCCCGAGCAGCGCCGCCTGCTCATCGAGGAGGCGGCGGGCATCTCGCGCTACAAGGCGCGCCGCGAAGAGACGATGGAGAAGCTCGCCACGACGCGCACCGCGCTCGAGCGGGTGGCCGATCTGGCCGAGGAGATGGGGCGGCAGCTCCGGACGGCCGAGCGGCAGGTCCAGCGCATCGGCCGGTGGCGCATGTTGCAGGCCCGCCTCCGCCAGCAGGAGATCGTCGTCTCCATGGCGCGCTGCTCCGGCCTCGTGGGGGACAGGAAGGCGCTCTCGGAGCAGGTGCGGACGCTCGAGAAGGAGGTGGGGGAGGGGAACCGCGCCGTCGAGCGGCACGAGCACGAGCTCGCCGAGCGTCGCAAGGGGCAGGAGGCGCTCGACGAGGAGTCGGGCCGCGTGCGCGACCGACTGGCCGAGGTCGAGGCCCAGCGGCGGGTGGAGGAGAGCGCGGCCGTCTACCAGGCGAGGGAGTCCGCGTCGGGCAAGGAGCGGCTCGGCCGGCTGGCGAAGGACCTCGACGAGCTCCGCATGGAACGTGACACCGCGGGCGCCGAGGCGCTGGCGCAAGGAGCCGCGCGTGAACACGGGGAGCGGGAGCTCAAGCGCAGCCGCGACGCCCTCGAAGGGGCGACCGAGCGCGCGCGTCTCGCGGGAGAGACGCTCCGGGTCACCCGCGAGGAGCTCGAACGCGCCCGGCGCGGCGCGATGGAGGCCTTCGAGGCCGCCGTCCGCGCCCGCGCCGCGGTGGGGGCCGTACAGGGGCGGCGGCGGGATCTCGCGACCCGTGAGGAGCGCAATCGCGGGCAGATCAGCGCCGCGGGGGCGTCGAACAGCCACGTCGAGGAGGAGATCGGGCGCATCTCCGCGCAGATGCACGAGGCGGAGGCGCTCGTCGCCGCGGCCCGTCAGCAGGTCGAGGCGGGGCGGGCGGCGACCGCGGGGGCGGAGGCCGAGCGGGAGGCCGCGAACCGCGAGCAACGGCGGGTGGACGGCCTGCTCACCGACGCGACCCGCGAGCGCGAGCGCGTGAAGGTGCGCCTCGACACGCTGGAGGACCTCCAGCGCAAGAACACCGACGTGCCCGACGGGCTCAAGGCGGTGCTCGCCGTCCCCGGCGTCATCGGCCTCCTCGCCGCGCAGCTCGACGTGCCCGAGGCCCTGGAGACCCTCCTCGCCCGCGCCCTCGACGGCGCGTTGGAGGCCGCGCTCGTCCCCGACCTCGACGTGGCGGGCCGCGCCGCGCTCGCCGCGAAGGGCGCCCGCGCCCGCCTCCTCGTCGTCCCGACCGCCCCGCCGGCGCCGGAAGGGCTGGCCGCCGAGATCGGGGGCACGCTGGCCGGTCGCGCCGCGCTCGCCGCGCTCCTCCCGCGTTGTCAGGTGGTCGCCACCCTCGGAGATGCCCTCGCGGCCTGGCGCCCCGGGCTCCGCATGGTCACCCGCGAGGGGGCGCTCGTGCGGGAGGACGGCTTGGTGATGCTCGGCGCGGACTCGGGCGCGGGCACCGCCGCGCTCAAGCGCCGCCGCGAGATCGCCGCGCTGCAGGGCACGATGGCGGAGGCGGACGCCGCCGTCTCGCGGCGTCGGGAGGAGCTGGAGGCGGCGCGCGGTGCGGTGCGGGCCGCCGAGGCCGCCGTCGCGGCCCGATCCGCGGCCATCGAGGCGGCGCGGGGGGATTTGCGGGCGCGGGAGAACGCGGTCGCGGAGGTGCGGCACCGCCTGCGGGAGCAGGAGGCCGAGCGGCTCCGTGCGACCCGCGCGGCCGAGGCCCTGGCGAACGAGGCCGCCGCGATCGTGCGCGATCGCGAGGCGTTGGACCGCGAGGAGCAGCGCGCGAACGAGGCGCTCGGCGCGGCCGAGGGGCGCCAGGGCGCCGCCGAGGAGGCCCAGCGCGCGCGACAGGGGGCCCTCGAAGGGCTCGAGCCGGCGCTCGCCCAGGCCCAGGAGCAGGCCCAGCGGCTCCGCCTGGAGAACGCCGGGTGGCAGAAGGATCTCCTCGCCGCGCAGACCGCCGAGCGCATCGCGCGCGAGCGTGCCGAGCGGGCCGGGAGCCGAGCCACGCAGGTCGATCGGGAGCGTACCGACCTGGACGCGCGCTTGTTGCAGCTCGGGTTCGACGCCGAGGCCACCACCGCGAAGCTCCAGACCCTCGGGGAGGAGCAGGGGCGTGTCCGGGATGCGCTCGAAGAGCTCCGAGAGCGGGTGAAGGTCGAGCGCGAGAAGGTGCGCGCGAGCGAGGCCGCCACACGTTCGGCGCGGGATCGTCGCGACATCGCGCGCGACAAGCACGTGCGCGCCGAAGCGGAGCTCGCGGGGGTTCGCGGCGAGCTCGACCGCCTCAAGGAGGACGCCGAGAAGCGCCACGGCCTCTCCCTCTTCGGCCTGCTCGACCGCCTCGATCGCGACGGGCAGGTGCTCCTGGAAGGGTGGAGCCCCGAGGGGATGCCCCCCGGCCTCGCCGCCGAGCCCGTGCCCGTCCTGCGCGTGACCGACGCCGAGCTCGAGGGGGACCTCCCGGCCCGGGTCACCGCGCTCGAGGCGCTCCGGGAGGCCTTCGCCAAGGTCGGCGAGATCAACCCGGAGGCGGAGGACGAGTGGCGCGAGGCGTCGGCGCGGCACGCCGAGCTGGAGACCCAACGGGCGGACCTCGCGGAGGCGATGGACATCATCGAGAAGGCGATCGCCAAGATCAACCGCACGTGCCGCGAGCGCTTCCGCGAGACATTCGACCTCGTCGCCGACCACTTCGCGATCAACTACCCGCGGCTGGTGGGCGGCGGCTCGGGCCGGCTCATGCTCACCGACGAGGAGGATCTCCTCACGTGCGGCGTCGAGCTGCAGGTACAGCCTCCCGGCAAGCGCGTGCAGAACCTCTCGTTGCTCTCGGGCGGCGAGAAGGCGATGGCCGCCATCGCGCTCATCTTCTCGCTGTTCCGCGTGAAGCCCTCCCCGTTCTGCCTGCTCGACGAGGTCGACGCGCCGCTCGACGAAGGCAACGGCGCGCGCTTCAACGACATGTTGCGCGACATGAGCCAGGCCTCGCAATTCATCGTCATCACGCACAACAAGAAGACCATGGAGTGCGCGGACGTGCTCTACGGTGTCACGATGCCGGAGCCGGGAACATCCCGACTGGTCACCGTGAAGATCGACTAGGAGGACCATGCAGGACTGGATCTGGCTCGCGCTGACCGGGGTGGTGCTCCTCTTCGTCCTCGTGGGGGGAGCGGTGGCGTACTCCCGCCGCCAGGCGTTCCCGCCGCCCGCGGAGCCCGCCCGGATCCCCGCGGGGCCGTCGGCGGCCGATCGGTTCGCCGCTGCGCTCCAACGCACGCGGGATGCGGTCGGTGGATCCCTGCGCGCGGTGTTCGGTCGCGAGCACGCGGACGAGGAGGCCTACGAGGGGCTCGAGGAGGCGCTTCTCCGCGCGGACGTGGGCTCGCGCGCGACGACCGCGCTCCTCACCGAGCTGCGGAAGCGGGTTCCGGCCGCCGCGCCGGCCGCCGCGCTCCGGACGGCCCTGCGCACGCTCGTCCGGGAGCGCCTCGAGCGCCACCCCACCCAGCTCGCGACCGTCGAGCAGGGGCCGCTCGTCATCCTCGTCGTGGGGGTCAACGGCAGCGGCAAGACCACGACCATCGGGAAGCTGGCCGCGCGGTACCGCAAGGAGGGGCGCACCGTGCTCCTCGGCGCGGGGGACACCTTCCGGGCGGGCGCCATCGAGCAGCTCAAGATCTGGGGGGAGCGGGCGGACGCGCCGGTGATTGCGCACCAGGAGGGCGCCGACCCCGCGGCGGTGTGCCACGACACGCTCCAGGCGGCGGTCGCGCGTGGCATCGACGTCGTCATCTGCGACACCGCGGGGCGCCTGCAGGCCCAGAAGGCCCTGATGGACGAGCTCGGCAAGGTCCGGAAGGTGATCGGCCGCATCGTGCCGGGTGCGCCGCACGAGACGATCCTCGTCCTCGACGGCACGATGGGACAGAACGCGTTCTCCCAGGCACGGGTGTTCAAGGAGGTCGCGGGCGTCACCTCCGTGGCGCTCACGAAGCTCGACGGCACCGCGAAGGGCGGGGTGGTCATCGGCATCTCCGAGGAGTTCGGCCTGCCCGTGAAGCTGGTGGGCGTCGGCGAGAAGATCGACGACCTCCGGCCCTTCGACCCGGCCGCGTTCACGAGCGCCTTGTTCCCCGACGCGGATTGACGGCCACGCGGCGTCCGCTTACCGGACGGCCGTGCAGAAGCAGATCACGATCCTGGGCCGCTCGTACACGCTCCGCGCGGATGAGGACGACGACCTCGAGCATGCCGCCGCAGACGTCGACCGCCGCCTCCGGGCGCTGATCGCCAAGGCGCCGAGCTTCGACAGCTACACCTCCGCGTTGTTGACCGCGCTCAACCTGGCGTCCGAGCTCCGGGCCCTCAAGGTCAGGTACCGGACGCGTCTCGAGGAGCTCGACCACGCCGCGGCGGCCGTCGAGGCCGTTCTCGAAGCGGCGGTGGCGGACGACTCGGTCGAGGCCGCTTCCGAAGATCCCCAGGAATGAACGCGGTGATGAACCGACTGACGAGCGTGTTCGATTGGATCGCGGGGCTCGCCGACCGCACGTCGCACCGCTTGCTCGGCTTCGTGCTCGGCGTCCCCACTGCGGCCGTGCTCGCGACCGCCATGTGGCTGACACCGTCGGAACAGGGCTTCGGCACCCACATGCAGCTCGGCCTCGGCGGCTGCGCCATGTTGACCCTCACCGGCTGGCCGTGCCCCATGTGCGGCATGACCACCACCTTCACGCTGCTGGCCCATCTGCGCCCGCTCGACGCGCTGGTGAACCAGCCGTTCGGCGTGGTCCTGTTCCTGCTGACCCTGGTGACCGCCATCCTCGGCCTCGTCGACCTGGTGACCGGGCGGGGCGTGCTCCGCGCGGCCCTCCGATGGGTCGGCCGGCGGGAGCAGCTGCTCGCAATGGGGCTTCTGTTCGGCATGATCGGCGGATGGCTCTACAAGTGCGTGCGCATGCATCCGGAGCTGCTCGCGTTCCTGTCTTGACAGGACTGTAGGGCTCGCGTATTAGGCCGGCGTCGAACGAACATGCCGTCTGGCGACTCCGATCGGGTGCTTGAGAAAGCGCTCGACACCAGGAACGCCGAAGGGTAAATGGCCGCTCGAACGGGAACCGAGATGAAACTCGGAGAACCCACGCGGCTCTGCGCCGCCATGTCGTCATCGTCGACCATCTCGAAAAAAGATGTTTGACGGGAAGGCGGGGTGGAAGTAAAAGGGCTGCACGAACGGGAACCGAGGTGAAACTCGGAACCTCTGGCGGCTCCAAGCCGCTGCATCGCTGTCGCCGGCATCCTCGAAAAGATGTTGACGGCAAGACGGTGAGGCGGTAAAGGGGCTGAACGAACGGCGGTCGCGAAGGAAACTTCCTGAACGTCAACGGCAGATACGCCAAGGCGGTCGTGCCGGTCTTTGAAAAATTGGTAGCAGTTTCTGTACGTTCAATAGAGTTTCGGCTCGAACGTTGCTTTAGCCAGCAGCGTGCGGACCAAGATGGATTACAAACTGGAGAGTTTGATCCTGGCTCA
>JAKFCH010000261.1:0-44268 GCA_036676765.1 Deltaproteobacteria bacterium | reverse complement strand
CACGCCGCCGACGCTGGACGGGGCCCCCGCCGCCGCGCCGGCCGCGCCCGCCGTGCCGCTCGACGCCACCTGGGCCCGCGTACCGCTCGCCGACGGCGCCATCGCCTCGGCCACGGCCAGCGCCGACGTGCCGCCCGCCTTCCGCAACGGCGCGGGGGATGTCGCCTGCCCCGTGATGGGCATGGCGATCAAGTCGGCGGAGGACGCCGTGTCGTACACCGACCACGCGGGCGTCCGGTACTACTTCTGCTGCGACAGCTGCGAGAAGCTGTTCCTCGACACGCCCGCCACCTACGCCGACGGCGCCTACCTCAAGGCCCACGATCTCGACCCCACCGCGCCCGCCGCGTGCGAGGACGCCGCGAAGATCGAGGGGTAGCGGCGCCGGCGCTCACTCCAGGAGGAGCGCCTCGATCTCGTCGATGGTCTCGAAACCGAGCACGCGGCGGGCCACCCCGTAGGCGAAGCCGGCGCGGCCGAGGGCGGCGAGGTCACGGTCCCGGTGGGCGACGCGCTGCTCGTCGTCCAGGCGGTAGGGCCCCATCCGGCGGCGGCGGACGAGCGCGCAGGCCGCGCTCAGGGCGGGGTCGGCCCCCGTGGCCCGCACGGCATCGAGCCCGGCGCGCACGCGCTCGCCGGCCACGCCCCTGGCCGCGAGGCGTTGGTGCACGGCGGCCTCGGACACCCCCCGGCGGACGAGCGAGCGCACCTTGTCGCGGGCGTACACGGCGTCATCGAGGGCACCCTCGGACACGAGGCGCTCCAGGGTGGCGTCGACCGCGGCGGCGAGCGCCACGCGATCCCCCCCTTCGTTGGCGCGGAGGGACTTGTCGACGCGCCGCATCAGGAGCCGCCGCAGGTGGGCCCGGCTGGTGAAGTACTTCGTCAGGTAGTCGCGGGCCGCCGCGTCGATGGCGGCGGGTTCGATGGGCGGGGGCGGGCGTCGCGAGCGGGTCACGGCCCGTCTTGTAGTCACGCGAACGCACGGTGGCGAATGCGGTACCGTGTCGCGCATGAAGACGGTCGAGATCGAGCGGGAAGTGGCGTGTTCGGCTCCTCCGGAGCGGTTGTGGCCGCTCCTGGCGGACACCGCCAGGCTCAACCGGATCGTCGGAATGGCCCCCCTCGAGATCACCCCGATCGACGGCGCGGGGGGCGAGCGCTACCACGTCCGGACGAAGCTGGACGGATTTCCGGCGGAGTACGACGAGGAGCCCTTCGAGTGGCACTCCCCGGACACGTTCCTGGTGCGCCGGAACATGACGAGCGGGGCGCTCCACCGCCTGGAGATGGGGCTCGAGGTGACCCCCGGCGCGGCCGGCGGCTCCCGCGTCCGGTGGCGCCTCGTCTTCACCGTCAAGTACGCGTTCCTGGCCCCGCTCACGCGCCTCGTCGGCGGGTGGCGCATGGGGACCATCGTCGCGGCCACGCAGGCGTTCGACGCCACGCTCGTCGCCCCCGCGGCCCCCGTGGCGCCGGCACCGCTGTCGGAGGGCTTCACGCGCGCGATCGCCGCGCTGGAGTCCGTCCTGACCGCCGAGGAGGCGCCGGTCGCCCGCCGCCTCGGCGAGTGGGTGGCGCGCGCCCCCGACGCCGACGTGATGCACATCCGCCCCTACGAGCTCGCCGACGGGTGGGGCGAGCCCCGGGAGCGCGTGCTCGCGGTGTGCCTGGAGGCGGTCACGTCCGGCCTGCTCCAGATGCAGTGGGATCTGATCTGCCCGTCGTGCCGGACCGGCGCGAGCCGCGTGGACCACCTCTACGAGATCGACCACCGCGGTCACTGCGCCTTCTGCGACATCCGCTTCGACCTGCCGCTCGACCGATCGGTCGAGGCCGTGTTCCACCCGGCCGCGTCGCTCCGAGCGGTGGAGCCGCGGTCGTTCTGCACCGGCGGGCCGGCCGCGACCCCCCACGTGCTCGCCCAGGCCCACCTCCCGAAGGACGGCGAGGCGCGGTTCCGCGCGCCGTCGGAGCCCGGTCGCTACCGGGTGTTCGTGCGCGGCGGCGTGACCGCCGACCTCACCGTGGCGGCCGACGGCGTGCACGACCTGGTGTTGGAGCTCGGCGCCGTCCTCTCCCCGGCGACCGCGCGGGTCGCGCCCGGGAGCCCGCTCGTGGTGCGGCAAGCCGGCGGCACGGCGCGGCACGTGAAGCTCGAGCACGTGGAGTGGGCCGAACGCGCGGCCACCGCGCACGCGCTGAGCCTCGAGCCGCGGTTCCGGCGGCTGTTCTCGGGCGAGGTGCTCGGCCCCGGCCGGCAGCTCCGGGTCGCCCGCGTGGCGATCCTGTTCAGCGACCTCTCGGCGTCCACCGCCCTCTACACCCGGGTGGGAGACGCCCCCGCGTTCCGCCTCGTCCAGGACCACTTCGAGCTCCTCCGCGACAAGATCGGGAGCGAGGGCGGCGTCGTGGTGAAGACCATCGGGGATGCCGTGATGGCCGCGTTCCCCGACGAGGCCGCCGCCCTGCGCGCGGCCATCGCCATGCAGGCCGCGTGGGACGCCTTCCGCGCGCCCCGCCCCGACGGGGTCGACACCATGCTCAAGATCGGCGTGCACGCCGGCCCCGCCTACGTCGTGACCGCCAACGGCGTGCTCGACTACTTCGGCCAGACGGTCAACGTCGCCGCGCGCCTCCAGGGCGCCGCCCGCGAGCGTGAGATCGTCGTGACCGACGCGCTCGCCGTCGAGGCCACCGAGGCCGGCTGGCTCGGCGCCGCGCGGGTGTCCGAGCACTTCGACGCGGTGCTCAAGGGCCTCGACCACCCGGTCCGGGCCGCCCGCCTCGTGGTCGATCGGGCGGGCTGACCGCGCCTACCGGGTGGCCGCCCACTCCCGGATCGCGTCCGCCACGATGCCGCCGACCAGCTGGTTCCCCTCCTCCGTGAGGTGGTTGCGATCCTGGAACAGCGCGGGCGCGGAGGGGTTCAGCGCCTTCAGTCGGCCACAGGTCCGCACGACGCGGCTCCCCTCGGGGAGCTCCCCCTCGCCGGTCATGCAGTCGTGCTCCCCCGCCTCGGTCATCACCGGGTACTCCATGAAGAGCACCTCGACGCCGTGCGCGCGCCCCCACTTCGCGATGAGCCCGTGGTTGCCGAGGTCCTCGCGCGGGACCGGCGCGCCGGGCGTCGACTCGTCGAGCCACCGGGGCCGGTCGGGATCGAACACCTCCAGCCCGAGCCGGAGCACGTAGTAGAGGCGGCTGTGCCAGAAGAGCGCGCGCGGCAGGTCGAGCCCGCGCGAGCCGAGCGGCGAGCCGACGGTCGGCCCGTGGTCGCGGGGGCTGTCGTAGGGCATGCAGTCGATGACGACGACGTCGGGATCGAAGGCCGCGATGCGGAGCTGGAGGAGCCGGTAGACGTTGAGCGAGCGGTAGCCGCTGACCCCGGCGTTGAGCACCTCCCACCCCTCGCCGAGCGCCGCCTCGGCGAACGCGGAGTAGGTCTTTGTCGGGAGCATGCCCGCGCCGAAGGTCTGGCTGTCGCCGAACGTGACGACCCGCGTGACGCCGGGCGGCTTCTCCATCGTCATCGGCTCCGCGCGCACGAAGCCGAACTCGTTGACCGGCGAGGACGGCCCGCCCAGCGGATCGGGCCAGTACCAGTAGACATCCGGATCGTGGCGGAACGTCGTGCCGGCGAGGTGCGCGGCGATCATGTCGTTGGGGAGGGAGACCCGCCGCAACGCGGGCATGGCGAGGCGGAGCCCGCCCTCGACGCATCCGAGGACGACGAGCACCACGACGAGCGCGAACGCGAGCCGACGACGGAGCGGGAGGCGGGGCGCGGGCGGGAGGGGTGGGGAGGGCACGGACCGACGATTAGACAACAATCGCGACCGTGGCGCAGCCCGGGACCGGAGTCCGGGGCGATTTCACGGGGATGGAGCGCGTCCGATGGCGTCGCGGTCGGCGCACGGGGCGACGGTCTCGGAGACGGCCTCCCGGAGCGGATCGTCGGGCCCGAGGGCGAGGAGCACCCCCTCGTGCGCCCGCGCGGCCGCGCATTGGTCCCTCGCGACGAGGAACCGCAGGCCCTGCGTGTGGATCACCCCGTTCCCCGCCGGGGCGCGCGCCAGCCAGGACGAGACCCAGGCGACGCGCGCGTCGGGCGCCACCGCGGGGTCGAGCACGGCGTCCTCCCCGGCGACCGCGAGGTCCGCCCACATCCGCGCGCGCGCCTCCGCGGCCTCCCACTCCCACCCGTCCGTACGCGCCGCAAGCGCGACCCACACGCCGTCGGACTCGACGTAGGCGCCCGCGCGGGCGAGCTCGCGACCGAACGTCCAGGCGCGCTCGGGATCGTGGGGGTAGAGGTCCCGCTCGCGGCGCGCCACGGCGAGGGCGGGCGGCTCGTGGACGACGAGGGTGTCGAGGACGTGCCGGTAGAGCGCCTCGCGGCCGATGTCGGCGTCGTCCGGCTCGACGAGGTGGTAGCCCACCCGCAGCAGCCACGTGCCCCGGCGGAGGTCGTGCTCGACGATCCGCCCGACGACGGCGCCGGTGGCGGCCTCCCGGACGCGGAAGGCGCGGCTCGTGAAGCCGGCCCGCAACGGCGGGGGCGGGTCGATGGGCTCGACGGTGCCGTCGAGGGCGTCGCTCCAGGCGTCGGCGTACACGTCGTCACCGGGGTCGCGCGGCTCCGCGAGCCGGACGAGCCCGCAGAACACCGGCTCGTCGTGGTTGTGGGACACGAGCCACCCGGAGATCCCCCCGATGCGCACGGGGTTGTTCGCCATGCGCCACGGGAGCTCGAGGGTGGCCCCGGTGTCCGGCACGGCGACCTGCACGCCGGGCAACGACAACGCGGGGGTCACCCGCGCGAGCGCCGGTCCGGCCACCATCGGCAAGGCGCCCAGGACGGCGGCGAGCCGGAGGTTGCGCGCGCGACGCGCGGCGGCGCCCGCCCGCGACGCGAAGGACTCGGCCGGGATCAGGCACGCCACGAGGACGCCGCCGACGAGCCCGCCCACGTGGCCGAGGTGGGAGACCCCCTCGACGTCCAGCCCCGCCACGAACAGCGGGACGAAGAGGACGAGGTTGCCCCACCCGTAGAAGCCTCGCCAGCCGGGCGGCATGGCGTCCCCCACGCGGAAGCCGATGGCGATCTGGGCGCCCCAGAACCCGTAGGCGAGGATCGAGGCGCCCACGACGGGCAGCAGGCCGAAGGCGGTCACGAGCGCGGTGCCGCCGAGCACGGCGGCGGCGCCGACGGCCGCGAGCCCTCCGATGCCGAGGGCGCGCTCCACGCGGAAGCCACAGTAGGCGAGCACCGGCAGGTTCGCGACGAGGTGGAAGACCCCGGTGTGGAGGAGCTGGGAGGTCCAGGGGGTCCACCACGCGCCGTCGAGCAGGAGCGGCTCGTAGCCGGTGGCCCCGAGCATGACGGCGGATCCGAGGGGGTCCGCCAGGGCCGGCGTGAACGAGCCGATCACGCCGGTGACGAGCTGGAGCACGCCGACGAAAGCGATGACGGCGACCGTGGCCAGGGTGCCCCACGGCACGCCGCCGGCGCGCACGAACGCTGCGAAGCGCGCCTCGGGCGCGTCGAACGCCTCGGCGAGGGCCGGGAGGCTCCCAAGCTTGCGGAAGGACCCGCCCGTCCACGGTGGGTAGCGCACCTCGTCGTCCGCGAACAGGCGCGCGCGGCGCACCTCCTCTTCCAGGTCCACGTCGGCGAGGTGGGCCTCGCCGGCCTTGCGGAGCTCCACGCGCATGTCGACGGGACTGTAGCCCCCGGAGCCCGGCCCCGTCAGCGCCGCCGGCGGAACAGCGCGACGATCGCGGGCAGGAGCCCGACGAGCGCGAAGCCGGTCGAGCCGGGCACCCCCATGGGCACCGGGGCGCACCCGCAGCCCCCGCCGCCCTCGAAGTTCCAGGCCGGCGGCTCCTCGTCGTCGACGGGGAGGCTGGTGTCGGGGACCCCGGTGTCGGGGAGGCCGGTGTCGGGGAAGCCGGTGTCACCCGAGTCGGAGACGGCGGTGTCGGACGTGTCGGAGACACCGGTGTCGGCCGTGTCGGAGATACCGGTGTCGGTGGTGCCGGTGTCGGTCGTGCCGGTGTCGGTGGTACCGGTGTCAGGGATTCCGGTATCAGTGGTACCGGTGTCGGGGGTACCGGTGTCGGTGGTGCCCGTATCGGTGATGCCGGTGTCGGGACCGCCGGTGTCCACCGTCTCGGGATCGACGTAGTCGGCGATGCCGTCCCCGTCTTCGTCGACCGTGCCCTCGTCGCGGTCGAGCAGGCCGTCGTCGTCCGAGTCGGTGTCCCGGTAGTTGGGTGTGTCGTCGCCGTCGGCGTCCACGTCGGGCGCGCCGTCGCCGTCGGCGTCCTCCGCGTTTTCGACGATGGTCGGGATCCCGTCCCCGTCGTCGTCGTCGTCGTCCCAGTCGGGCAGGCCGTCCTCGTCGGTGTCGACGGGATCGGACAGGTCGTCCCCGACCTCCTCTCCGTCGTACAGCCCGTCGTCGTCGCTGTCGGGGTCGCTCGGGTCGCTCCCGATGATCAGCTCCTCCTCGTCGGTCAGCCCGTCACCGTCGGTGTCGTCGACCTCGGACACGCCGTTGCAGTCGTTGTCGATGCCGTCAGGGAGCTCGAAGGCGCCGGGGTGGATGGCGGCGTCGGCGTCGTCGCAGTCGTCGCCCCCGTAGCCGTCACTGTCGTAGCCGTCCCCGTCCTGGTCGTAGTCGGACCCGCCCAGGCAGTCCTGGTCGACGCCGTCGTACCAGATCTCCGTCGCGCCGGGGTAGGCCGAGGCGTCCGCGTCGTCGCAGTCGACGGTGGAGAGCGAGCCGTCCCCGTCGGCGTCGACGGTGGCGTCCGTGCCGTCGCAGTCCTGGTCGATGCCGTCGTACGGGATGTCGGTGGCGCCGGGGTGGATCGCCGCGTCGGTGTCGTCGCAGTCGGTGCCGCCCACGGAGGCGTCGGTGTAGCCGTCCCCGTCGCGATCGCCGTCGTTGCCGTCACAGTCCTGGTCGATGCCGTCGTACCAGATCTCGACCGCGTCGGGGTTCACGACCGCCGAGGCGTCGTCACAGTCCCCGTCGTTGTCCGCGTAGCCGCTCGGGACGTCGCTCGAGGTCACGGGCGTCGAGGGATCCCCGAAGCCGTCGCCGTCGGCGTCGGTGTAGATGGTGAGGAGCTCCCCGTACTCGCACACGTAGTAGAACGACGACGCGCACGGCTCGTCGTTCCACGACCCGTCCGTGTACCGGTTGTGCTGGCTGCAATCCTCGTTGCCCCCCGAGTCGTTGGGCTCGGCGGCGTTCCACGCGGTGTAGAGGGTGGCGCTGCCGTCCGCCCAAACGAAGCTCCCCTCCGTTGCGCGGTCGCTGTAACCAAACCACCACTTGGCGGTGGAACGGCTGTCCGCCTCGGCGTCGATCCAGGCGTCCTCCTCGGCGGAGCTGATCGTCGCCAGCGAGTAGCCCTCCGACTCGCAGGCGCTCAACGCGCTGGTCCAGGAGCGTGTCGTGGTGCAGAACTGGTAGGCCTTGCCCTCGAAGGTCTCGACGTCGCAGGCGCAGTCGCCGGCGTCGTCCAGGTTGCCGTCACAATCGTCGTCGTAGCCGTTGCAGGTCTCGGCGGCGTCGGGGTTCACGGCGGCGTCGCCGTCGTCGCAATCCTCGGCGTTGTCCACGTAGCCCTCGGGCGCCGACGCGGCGGTGACGGAGACGTCGGGATCGCCGTAGCCGTCCGCGTCGACGTCCGCGTTGAAGGTCGCGGCGGCCGCGAGCGAGGGGACGAGGGCAGCGAGGAGCGGCAGGAGACGCATCGGACACCGGGGCTGAGACGAAACCTTACACGGTGACCGCGTCGAGCGCGACCTTCACTCGGGTGTCGCCCGCAACGTCATGAGGGCAAACCAGGCGCGCGGTCGTGACAAATCGTGGCCTATAGTGACCGCGCCCCTGAACCGACTCCCCTGGACCGAGGATGAAGCGCCCATGATCGCCCGTACGCTGCTCCTCGCCTCGGTCGCCTCGCTCCTCGCTCCGCTGGCCCACGCCGACGACATCCTCCTCTACGACCAGAGCGCGTCCAACCGGAACGCCCGCGCGGCGCTCGCCCTGCTCGGGCGGACGTACACCACCTCCACGTCGTCGGACTTCGTCTCTCGCTTGAGCTCGGGCACCTACGAGGTGGTGGTCCTCGACATGCCGAGCACCCTGCCCACCGGCGCCTGGCAGACGGCCCTCCGCACCTTCGTGGACGGCGGCGGCAAGGCGATCATGAGCTTCTGGTACTTCCAGAGCGACACGACGCTCAACGCCGTGTTCTCGTGCCAGTCGGCGCTGAGCATCAGCGCGCCCGGGAACTTCTACAAGTGGAGCACGTCGCACGCGATCTTCACCTCGCCCTACACCGTGCCGAACATGACGGTGAAGTCGGACGGGTGGGCGGACGACGGCGACGAGCTCCGCGCGACCGGCTCCGGCACCCTCCTCGCCGGCTACCAGGCGACCTCGAGCAGCACCCGCGGCTCCATCGTCGAGGCGAACGCCGGGCGCACGCTCTACAACGGCTTTCTCTGGGACGAGTTCACCGGGGACGAGGACAGCGACGGCGTCCGGGACGTCGTCGAGCTCATCGCCAACGAGATCGAGTACGTCATCTCGGGCGGCTGCGACCTCGACGCGGACGGCTTCGACTCCGCCGACGGCACCTGCGGCGGCACCGACTGCGACGACGACGACGACGCCATCCACCCCGGCGTGGCCGAGACCTGCGACGGCGTCGACCAGGACTGCGACGGGGCCGTCGACGAGGGCGCGGGCTCGGTCTACTACGCCGACGCCGACGACGACACCTACGGCGACGCCACGAGCGTCATCGTCTCGTGCTCGGCGCTCGTCGGGTACGTGGCGAACGGCACCGACTGCGACGACGACGACGGCGCCGTCCATCCCTTCGCCACCGAATACTGCAACGGGGTCGACGACGATTGCGACACCGTCATCGACGAGAGCGCCACCGACGCGCTCACCTGGCATCGCGACGCCGACGTGGACGGCTACGGCGGCGCCACCACCGCGCTCGGCTGCAGCGCCCCGTCCGGCTACGTCGCCGACGCCACGGACTGCCTCGACACCGACGCCTCGGTGCACCCCGGCGCCGACGAGTCCTGCAACGACATCGACGACGACTGCGACGGCGTCGTGGACGACCGCGCCGTCGACGCGCCCACCTGGTACGCCGACACCGACGCCGACGGCTTCGGAGATGCCGCCGCCACGATCGCGGAGTGTGACCGCCCCTCCGGCTGGCTGGCCGATGCCACCGACTGCGACGACACCGACGCCACCGTCTTTCCCGACGCACCCGAGGCCTGCAACGGGGTCGACGACGACTGTGACGGGCGGCTCGACGAGGACGCGGTCGACGCGCCGACGTGGCACGCCGACGCCGACGGGGACCGCTTCGGCGATCCCGACACGACCCTCGACGACTGCGCCGCGCCCGACGGCTACCTCGCCGACGCCACCGACTGCGACGATGGGAGCGACGCCGTCCACCCCGGCGCCGACGAGTACTGCAACGCCGTCGACGACGACTGCGACGGCGTCGTCGACGACCGCGCCCTCGACGCGCTCCTCTGGTACGCGGACACCGACGGGGACGCCTACGGCGATCCCGAGTCGTTCACCGACGCGTGCGAACAGCCCGCCGACTACCTCGTGGACGACACCGACTGCGACGACACCGACGCCTCGGTGCACCCCGACGCGCCGGAGGTCCCCTACGACGGCGTCTATCAGGACTGTGTCGGCGGGGACTCCTACGACGCCGACGGGGACGGGTTCGACGCCGACTTCGCCGGCGGCAGCGACTGCGACGACGGCGATCCCGGGGTCCATCCCGACGGGGCCGAGGTGGCCGACGGCATCGACGCCGACTGCGACGGCACGGTGGACGAGGACACCGAGTGGTCCGACGACGACGGGGACGGGTTCACCGAGGACGGCGGGGACTGTGACGACGCCGACGGGGGCACGAACCCGGCCGCCCGGGAGACACCGGACGGCGTGGACGAGGACTGCGACGCCCTCGTGGACGAGGGCACCGAGGCCTACGACGACGACGGGGACGGCGTCACCGAGACCGACGGGGACTGCAACGACGGCGACGCCCGCCGGTCCCCTGCCCTCCCCGAGATCGCGGGCAACGGCATCGACGACGACTGCGACGGCGTGGTCGACACGGGCGAGGAGGACCCCGACGCGGACGGCTACACCCTCCTCGGCGGCGATTGTGACGACGACGCCGCCACGGTCCACCCGGGCGCCGAGGAGCTCCCCGACGGCCTCGACAACGACTGTGACAGCGAGGTCGACGAGGGCACCGAGCTCACCGACGGCGACGGCGACGGCGCGAGCGCCCGGGACGGCGACTGCGACGACACCGATCCGACCATCGGCGTCGGCGTGCCCGAGATCGAGGACGGCGTCGACAACGATTGCGACGGCGATGTCGACGAGGGCACCGACCAGTACGACGACGACGGCGACGGGTACACCGAGGAGGGCGGCGACTGCGACGACGCGAACGCGGCCATCCACCCCGGCGTGGAGGAGGTCCTCAACACGATCGACGACGACTGCGACGGCACCGTCGACGACGACGCCGCCGACCGCGACGGGGACGGCTACACCGTCGAGACCGGGGACTGCGACGACTCCGACGGGTGGGCCAACCCCGGCATGGTCGAGCATTGCGACGGCGTCGACAACGACTGCGACGGCGCCGCCGACGAGGACTGCGTCGGCGCCGACGCGCCCCCCGACGACCCGCCGGCGGACCCGACCTGCGGCTGCGCGTCCGGGGACGGATCGGGCAATGGCGCGGCGTTCCTCGTGGCCATCGGCACGCTGGCCGCGCTGCGCCGCCGTTCCAAGTGGCGGGCGGGGCCCACGTCGAGGTAGCCTGCGCCCCGTCACCGGAGGCCGTTTGTCGCGTCGACTTCTCGCCCACGGGCTCCTCTACGCAGGGGTCCTCGCCTGTTCGTCCGCCTGCACCGGGGAGAAGGACGACGACGACGACGCGCCGCCGATCGACCCCTTCGACGTCGACGGCGACGGCTTCACCGAGGACGAGGGGGACTGCGACGACAAGGACCTCACCGTGAACCCCGAGGCCGACGAGCTCTGCGACGGCCGGGACCAGGACTGCGACGACGAGATCGACGAGCACCCCGTCGACGCCCCCACCTGGTACCGGGACGCGGACGGAGACACCTACGGCACCTCGACCATCCAGGCGCGCATCTGCGAGCGCCCGGCCGGCTACGTGGACGACGGCACGGACTGCGACGACGCCTCCGCCGCCGCCAACCCCGGCGAGACCGAGGTCTGCGACGACGCCGACAACGACTGTGACGGCGAGATCGACATCGGCGCCGTGGACGTGGTGACCTGGTACGAGGATCTCGACGCGGACGGCGTGGGCAACGACACCGTCGTCGCGATCGACTGTGACGCGCCCGAGGGCGCGGTCGCGGATCCGACCGACTGTGACGACACCAACCCCCACGTCTACCCGGGCGCGCCCGAGCTCTGCGACGGCGCGTTCAACGACTGCACCACGTCCGGCGAGTGGTCCGAGGCCTCGGAGGACGGGCAGGCGTCGGTCCTCGACCGCACGACCAGCCTCTGGACCGACATCACCTCCACGGTGGCGGGATCGTCCAAGGCCACCGTCGCCTACGCGCCGACCGGCACCACGACGACGTACTTCTGCCGGGGCACGTTCTACGTGCGCACCGAGATCGCCTATGCCGACACCTGGCTCCTCGGGCGGCACGGGGCCGAGCCGACCATCCTCAACGGCCTCGGCGAGGGGGCGGTCATCGTCAACCTCGGCACGGGCGTGCAGCTCGAGGGGCTCACCGTCACGAACGGCGCGGACACCAACGGCGGCGGCCTGTCCAACACGGGCGTCGCGACGGTCACGAGCTGCGCGTTCACCGGCAACCGGGCGACGATGGGCGGCGGCATCTACAGCAGCGGCCCCCTGACCGTGAACGGGAGCACCTTCGAGCGCAACGCGTCGGCGGGCCTCGGCGCCAGCGGCGGCGGCCTCTACGCCTCGAACGTGCTCACCGTGAGCGACAGCACGTTCGCGACCAACGTCAGCGAGGGCTACGGCGGCGGCCTCGCCGGGACGACGGCGGTCTCCGCGATGACGGTGGAGCGCTCCACGTTCACGGACAACGTGGCCCCCTACGGCGCAGCCATCGCCAGCTCCACGGTGCGGTCGTTCCAGCTCGTGGACAGCGTGGTCACCGGCAACTCCGGCACCTCCGGGGGCGGGTTGTACCTGTCGGACGGGACGACGGTGCAGGTCTCCGGGAGCACGATCGCCCGCAACACCGCCGTCGAGGGCGGAGGGGCCTACCTCGATCGCGCGGCGCTCGAGTCCGCCACCACCGACTGGGGGAGCGGCGCGGACGAGAACCTGCCACACGACATCTTCGCGACCGGCCCGAGCGCGGGGTATTCCGGTACGAGCGACACGTTCACGTGCACGGGCACCGACGGCTGCTGAACCGTCGCGGCTCCGACGACGGTGGGCTAATCCTGTGCCTGGCCTACGTGGCGCGCGGCGGTGCCGTGGCGAGTCCCACGACGGCCTCCCCGCCGCACGCCCCTGTGCGGCCCTCCCGAGGCGCCCATGCCCGTCGATAGCCCCGCGACCGACCATCGCGCGCACGGCCTCAGACCGATCCTCCTCGATGCTGCCGAGGCGCACCACCACGGGCTGATCACGTACGCCCCCGACGGCACCGTCACCCTCCGCTCGCCCGAGGTGGCCCGGCGCACCGGCCGGGACGTGGTGGTCGTGCCGCCCGAGCGGCAATATCCGGCGGTCCGCGCCACGCTGGACGACCTGAACAAGGCGGTCTCGGCGCGCGCGAACTCGCCGCGGATGGAGGGCGGCCTCTCCCTGCGGCAGGTCTACGACGCCGAGCTCGAGCGATACGAGGTCCTGTCCGCAGCCGCGATGGCGGAGGGCCGGTTCGAGCCGGACTACGGCACCTACGTCTACGATCCGGCCCGGGGCGAGCTCTTCCTCGTCGCGCCGGAGCGCTGGCACCGCCTCGCGCTGGTCACCAGCAATTCCAGGCTGATGGCGGATCCCGAGGGGGCGCTGTCGTGGTCGGACGTGCGCGCGCGCCTCGAGTCGGCGGTGATGGGTTTTGCCGGGGTGAGCGTCGGCGGCAACATCCTCGAAGGGTGGCTGCGCGAGGCCCGGCCGCGGCGGGTCAAGGTCGCGGACCCGGACTGGGTCGAGCTCACGAACTTCAATCGTGGGGAGCGCATGTCGCTGCGGCACGCGGTCGGCAGCCGCGCGAGCCGCTTCGACCCCCAGAACCCCTACGACGTGCCCCGGGTGCCGAAGGCCGAGTACATCGCGTACGAGTGCCAGCTCGTCGACCCGTACCTCGAGGTGGACGTGTACGGGGACGGCCTCACCCGCGAGAACATCGAGCGCTTCCTGCTCGGCGGGGACGGCGAGCCGCGCCTGGACGTGCTCGTGGAGGAGATGGACAACATGGACCTGAAGGTGCTGGTCCGGCAGGTCGCCCGCGAGCACGGCATCGACGTCCTCATGCTCTCCGACTTCGGGCACCAGGCGCACGTGCTCTGGAACCCCTACCGCGACGTGCCCGACGGGCCGCTCGGCTACGGCGCCGACGACGAGACGCTCCTCGCCGCGCTCGCCGCGTCCAAGGCGGGCGACCGCGCGAAGGTGTTCGAGTTCGTGGGCGCGCTCTGCGGCAACGACTACGCCGACGCCGAGTTCGCCGACTTCATCGCCGGCCGCGGCGAGCAGCCGACGAGCAGCCTGCCCCAGTCGGGCGCCACCGCGATGGCGTCCGGTGCCATCGGCGGCAAGGAGCTGGCCCTCCGGGTCCTCGGTCACCCGCTCCCGCCCGGCAACCGCGCCGTCTACGACCTGCTGCGCCGGCGCGTGACCGTCGGCTGAGGAGCCCCATGCCGCTCGATGCGACCCCCTTCGGCGCCCTCGGCGACCGCCCCACGCGCGATCAGCTCCTCCGGCTCGCCGGGTACGCCCTCCTCGCCCCCACCACCCACAACACCGTTCCCCAGCGGTTCGAGCCGCGGGAGGCGGACGGCGCCCTGGCCCTATGGGTGGCGCGCGAGGCCGTGCTCCCCGAGTCCGATCCCGTCGGGCGCCAGGCGACCGTGAGCCTCGGGTGTGTCGTCGAGAACGCGGTGATCGCCGGGGCGGTCTACGGGCTCCGGGCGCAGATCGATCCCCTCCCCGGCGCCGACCGCGTCCTCCCGCGGCGGGACGGCGAGCCCGACCGCGTGCCGGTCGTGTCGGTGCGGTTCCGCGCCGGGGGCGAGGCCCTGCCCGCGTGGTGGCTCGACGCGATGCGGCGCCGCAAGATGGTGCGCGCGGAGTACGACGAGCGGGTTCACGTCCCGCCGGCGCTCCTCGAGGAGCTCGGCGAGTCCGTCCGCGCGCTGCACGCCGGCCTGACGCTCCACGTCCTGACGGACGCCGCCACGCGGCTGTTCCTCGGCAAGTTCCAGGAGCTCGCCGACAACACCGTGATCAACCGGGAGCGCTTCGCCCGGGAGCTCGGCGACTGGCTGCTACCCAACGACAGCGAGGCGACCGTCGGCATGCGGGGGCGCGAGTTCGGCCTCTCGGACATCGCCGCCCTGCGGATGCACCGGGGCCTGCGCGGGGAGGAGCGCCTGTTTCCCGACGAGACGGCCGGGTTCGCGAAGGCCGGCCACGTGGGCATGCGCTCCGCGAGCGCCGTGCTGGTGATCACGGTTGCGGAGGACGACTTCGCGCACCGGCTGGCTGCGGGCCGGGCCTTCGAGCGGATCGCCCTGCGCCTCGTGGAGGCCGGCTACTGCACCGCGATGCACGCCGGGATCACCGAGGTCGAGGCGCCGAACCTCGCCCTTCGGGGGCGCCTCCGCACACGCCAGCGCCCGACGGTCGTCTGCCGCGTCGGCCGCCCGTTGCACGCGGCGGACGGAGAGCGGCCCCACGCGTCGCGCCCCCCGCTCGCGTCGCTGCTGGTGGACCCCTCCCCGTAGGCGTCCGCGGACCGAACCCGCGCCGAATGCCCGGAACGCGCACCGTGGATCCCGGCTCGCCCGCCCCGTGACATTTCGTGACAGCGGTTTCCTTCCGCCCTTCGGAGGGCTCCGTCTCCACGCGCAAACACAGGTCGTTTGACAACAAAACGTATGACGTCAAACGGCCCGGTGTCGGAACGTACGGAGGCACGATGCACGGCCTGCGTGTCCGCCTCCTCCGACGGGTCGGTATCCTCGGGCACCGGAGAAACGCCCCATGCGCACGCTCGTCCCCGCCTCGCTCGCCCTGATCCTGCTCGTCGGCTGCACCGGGAAGGAGCCGGCCGACACGGACGACACCGCCGCCGATGGCCCGCTCGACGCGGACGCGGACGGGATCACCGCGGACACGGACTGCGACGACGACGACGCGACGGTGTTCCCCGGGGCCGAGGAGCACTGCAACGATCGGGACGACGACTGCGACGGGACCGTCGACGAGGAGGCCGTCGACCTGGCCACCCTCTACGTCGACGCCGACGGGGACGGCTTCGGCAACCCGGACGCGGCCTTGAGCACCTGTGACAGCCCCGCCGGCTACGTCACGAACGCGGACGACTGCGACGACATGGACCTCGCCGTGAGCCCGGCGGCCACCGAGGTCTGCGACGCCGCCGACGTCGACGAGAACTGCAGCGGCGCCGCGGACGACGCCGACACCGCCGTGGACACCGCCACCGGTTCGACGTGGTACCTCGACGCCGACGCCGACGGCTTCGGGGACGACGCCAGCGCCTTCATGGCGTGCGATGTCGCGGACGGGCGCGTCGCGACGCCGGGTGACTGCGACGACGCCGACGCCGCGGTCCGCCCCGACGCGGTGGAGCGGTGCGACGACGCCGACGTGGACGACGACTGCGACGGCGCGGCGGAGGACGCCGACGCCGACGTGGACCTCTCCACCGGCAGCACCTGGTACCAGGACGGCGACGCCGACGGCTACGGCGCTCCCGGCGCCTCCACCGCGACCTGCGACGTGCCCGCCGGGTACGTGGCCGACGCCAGCGACTGCGACGACGCGCGCGCGGAGATCAGCCCCGCCGCGACCGAGCTCTGCGACGAGGCCGACACGGACGAGGACTGCGACGGGCTGGCGGACAACGCCGACCCGGGCGCGCCCGGCGAGTCGACCTGGTACGTCGACGCCGACGAGGACGGCTTCGGCGATCCCACCGTGGCCATGAGCGCCTGCGATCAGCCCGACGCCTACGTCGCCGACGCGACCGACTGCGACGACGGCGCGGGCGCGGTGTACCCCGCGGCGCCCGAATTCTGTGACGGCACGGCCAACGACTGTGACACCCGCGACACGTGGACCGCCGACGCCGAGGCCGGGACCGGCTCGTGGATCGACGCCGCCGGCGCGTGGTCCTCGGTCACGTCGATCCTCACGGGCGGGACGATCGACGCCCCCGCGGCGTGGACGGCCCCCGGCGACGGCGAGCTCCGGCTCTGTGATGGGACGTACTACGCGCTGGTGGACGGCACCGGCGTGGACCTCGTCGTGTCGAGCCAGAACGGGTCGGCGAGCACCACCCTCGACGGCGGGGACGCCGGCACCGTCCTCAGCAGCGTCGAGGGCGCGTTGACCGCCTCCGGCCTCACCGTCCGCAACGGAGCGGCGGCCAACGGCGGCGGCGTCTACTGCCTCGCCTCGGACCTGGTCCTCGAGGACGTTGTGGTCCAGGTCAACGAAGCGACCACCTACGGCGGCGGCGTGTTCCTGCAGTCCTGCGCGAACGCCACCCTCACCGACGTGCAGCTCTCCGAGAACAAGGCGTCGAGCGGCGCCGGCCTCTACGCCACGACCTCGGACGGCCTCGTGCTCGACGGGCTCGCGGTGACCGGCAACGAAGCCACGGTCGTGGGCGGCGGGCTCGTCCTGTCGAACGCCGACTTCACCCTCACCGACAGCGTCGTGAGCGAGAACGTCGCGGGCCGCGGTTATGCCGCGGGCGGCATCTCGGTGTCCTCCTCCACCGGCCTCCTCGAGGGCGTGACGGTGTCTGACAACACCGCAGCGACCGCCGCGGGGCTCCTCGTGGCGGTCTCGACCGTCGACCTCGTCGACAGCGTGGTCAGCGGGAACGTCGCCACGGGCCAGGGCGGCGCGATCCACGCCTACTACCGCGCCACGGTCACCGTGGAGGGCACGACGTTCACGGCGAACGTGTCCGGCAGCGACGCGCCGATCGTCCTCGACACCGACACCGTCGGCACCTTCAGCGCCTGCACGTTCACCCTGAACGAGGGCGTGGACGGCGGCGTGTTCGCCTTCGAGGGCACGTCGAGCGCCGCCATCGTGGCGTCGGACTTCTCCGACAACGCCCCGAACGACGCCTGGGCCGCAGGCACCGCCTACACCTTCGGGTCGGCCGCCTCGGCGACGTGCGACGAGTCGCTCGGCTGCTACTGAAGGCAAGGTCTCCCGCCGTAGAGGGGCGAGGTCCGACGTCCGTCGGCGCGTGATATGGCGCTCCGCCGCATCGCAGGTCGCATGGATCCTGTTCGTCCCCTCTCCGACGCCGACACCCCCGTTGATGCCGACACCGTGGACGACGAGCGCGTGATCGCGTTCCTGAGCAGCCTCTGGGCCGTCGATCACGGCCTCCAGGCCGTGTCCAAGCGCATGCTCTCCACCGTGGGGATCACCAGCCCGCAGCGGGTCGTCCTGCGGATCGTCGGGCGGGAGGAGGGCATCACCCCGGGGGGCCTCGCGCGTCGCGTGCACGACCATCCGAGCACGCTCACGGGGGTCCTCCAGCGGCTCGAGGCACAGGGGCTGTTGGAGCGCACCCGCGACGCCCTCGACGGTCGGCGCGTCCACCTCCGGCTCACCCCGGCCGGACACGCGTTGAACGCCGTGCGCGCGGGCACGGTCGAGTCCGCCGTGCGCCGCGCGATCGCGCGGGTCGATCCCGAGCTCCTCGTCGCGACCACGGACGTGCTGGCGGTGCTCACCGACGAGCTCTCGCGGATCGTCAACCCGCCGGGAGCGACCGTGCCGCGCAGCCCGCGGAAGAAGCCGACGGCGACGTAGCGTTCGCGTCCGCGATCCCCGCGAGCAGGCGGCGGACCGCGGCGACGTCGCTCACCCGGCACCCGGCGTCGGCGGTGTGGTCCCCGACCGCCACGGCCAGGCCGTCCGGCGGCAGGGCGAGGAAGAGATCCTCGTCGGTCCGGTCGTCTCCGAGGGCCACGAGCCGCGCGTCGGGCCGGCGCCGCAGGGCGCGCTGGACCGCGAGCCCCTTGTGGACGCCCTGGGGCCGCACCTCGAGCACCTTGTTGCCCGCGAGCACCTCCACGGGGGCGTTCGCGAGCACGGCGCGCAGGTGGTGGCGGAGCTCCAGGGCGCCGGCCGCGCCCGAGGACGCGTCCGCCCGGCGATAGTGCCACGCGACGCCCGCCTCCTTCTCCTCGACGAGAGTGCCGGGGATGCGGGCGCAGAACGTGTTCATCGTGTGGAGGACGGTCGCGCGCCAGGGGCCGAGCTCGGCGGACACCCCCTCCCAGGCGCCGCCGGGCTCGCGATACCAGGCCCCGTGCTCGGCGTGGAGGAAGACCGGCAGGCTCCCGACCCAGCGTTCGAGGGCCTCCCGGTCCCGCCCGCTCACGATGTGCAGGTCGACGCCCGGACGCGCCGCCAGGGACGCGAGCAGGGCCAGGAGCGGACCGTCGGGCGCCGCGGCGCCGGGCGTGGCGGCGAGGGGGACGAGCGTGCCGTCGTAGTCGCAGAGCACGCCGAGGGACGGCTCGGAGGCGAGCTCCTCCGCGAGCCGGTCGATGCCCTCGACGGTGAGCAGCGGGCAGGCGGCGGGCGGCGAGGCGGCGGCGAGCGCCTCTCCGAAGGACGAGGCCCAGGCCCGGCCGTCCCGGGCCCGGATCCGCGCGCGGAGGGCGCGCATCCGCTCCCCCTGCTCCTCCCGCGGGAGGGAGAGGGCGCGGTCGAGGGCGTCGGCCACGCCGTCGATGTCGTAGGGGTTCACCACCAGGGCCTCCTGCATCTCGGCGGCGGCCCCGGCGAACTCGGAGAGCACGAGCACGCCGAGCTCGTCCCGTCGTGACGCGACGAACTCCTTGGCGACGAGGTTCATCCCGTCTCGGAGCGGGGTGACCACCATCACGTCCGCGGCCCGGTACAACGCGCGCAGCTCGGCGTTGCCGTACGCGCGGTGCAGGATCTGGATGGGCACCCACCCCACGGTGGACCACTCCCCGTTGATGCGCCCGACCAGCTCGTCCACCTGGCGGCGCATCTCCCGGTAGGCGGCCACCCCCTCCCGGCTCGGCACGCCGATCTGGAGCAGGCGCACCTTCCCCCGCCACCGCGGGTGGCGCTCCAGGAGGCGCTCGAAGGCGAGCAGGCGGCGTGGGATGCCCTTGGTGTAGTCGAGGCGGTCCACCCCGAGCAGCAGGGCCTCGCGTCGACGGCGCCCGCCGGAGAGCTCGGAGGCGACCGCGGGATCCGCCGGCCCCTCGTCGAACGCCGTGAAGTCCACCCCGATCGGGAACACGCCCGCGCGCACCTCCCGGCCCTGCACGGTCAGCCGATCGATCTCCGGCTCGAGCCCGAGGACCCGCAGCACCGCGCTCAGGAAGTTCTGCTGGTCCGCGAAGGTGTGGAACCCGACGAGGTCGGCGCCGAGCATCCCGTCGAGGATCGCCTCCCGCCACGGGAGGATGCGGAAGGTCTCCGACGGGGGGAACGGGATGTGGAGGAACAGCCCGATCCGCGCGGTGGGGAGGCGCTCCCGCAAGAGCGCCGGCACCAGGAGCAGGTGGTAGTCGTGGATCCAGACGATGTCCCCCGGGCGCCAGGCGCGGACGATCTCGTCGGCGAAGCGCACGTTGGCCGCGTGGTAGGCGGACCAGTCGCGGGACTCCAGCGGCATCCGGCTCGGCATGTTGTGGAACAGGGGCCAGATGACGCCGTTGGCGAGCCCCTCGTAGTAGCGGAGCACCTCGGTCGCGGTGAGATGGACCGGCGCGTAGCGATCGGCCTCCAGCCGGGTCTGCAGCACGGCGCGCTGCGTGGCGTCGAGGCGCGAGACATCGCCCGGCCAGCCGATCCAGACGCCGTTCGCCTCCCGATGGGTGCGCAGCAGGCCCGTCGCGAGCCCGCCCACGCTCGACTCCAGCGCGACGCGCCCCTGCTCCATGCGCACCTTGACCGGGAGGCGGTTCGACACCAGCAGGACGCGGCCGATCATGCCCACGCCCGGACCTTGCCGTCCCGCGCGTCCAGGAGATCGCCGATGGTCATGGCGGCGTGGATGGCCCCGACGTGGGTGTAGGCCTGGGGGAAGTTCCCGAGCAGGGAGCCGGTGGCCGGGTCGATGTCCTCCGAGAAGAGGCCGACGGGGTTGGCGTACCGGGCGACGCGCTCGAACACCTCCACCGCCTCGTCGAGCCGGCCGGCGAGCGCGAGGGACTCGGCCCACCAGAACGAGCAGATGGTGAACGCGCTGGTGGTCTCCCCGAAGTCGTCCTCGTTGCGGTACCGGAGCATCAGCCCGCCCGGCGCGAGGTTCGCGGCGTAGGCGTCGAGGGTGGCGAGGAAGCGCGGGTCGGTCGCGTCCAGGATCCCGATGGTCGGGAGGAGGAGGTTCGAGGCGTCCGCGAATTCGCCGTCGAGCGCCTGGGTGAAGTGCCCCCGCTCGGTGTTGAAGGCGCGCTCGAGGATGGTCGCGCGCTCCTCGAACGCGAACGCCTCCCACCGGGCGGCATCCGCCGGGTGGCCGAGCTGGCGGGCGAGCCGGGCGCCGCGGGCGGCCGCGGCCCAACACATCGCGCGGGAGAAGGTGTAGTGCCGCAGGAGCGACCGGAACTCCCAGATCCCGGTGTCGGGCGTCGCCGCGGCCGCGATCGCCTCCTCCACGAGGCGGTGGACGAGCGGGTAGAGCCCGTCGGCGGCAGAGGGATCGACCCGCGGATCGCCGAGGAGCGAGCTGATGCTCAGGACGAGCTCCCCGCAGAGGTCGTTCTGCCGCTGCAGGGCGGCGGCGTTGCCGACCCGCACCGGCCCGGTTCCGCCGAAGCCGGCGAGGTGCGGGAGGATGGTCTCCTCGAGATCACGGCGCCCGTCGATGCCGTAGAGCGGCTGGAGCGGGCCCGACTCGGCGACCTCGCGGAGGAAGCGGAGGAAGCGCTCCCCCTCGGCGAGGTGGGAGAGGCGGCGGAGCGCCTCGACGACGAACGCGGCATCGCGGAGCCAGCAGTACCGGTAGTCCCACGTGCGCGGGGTGCCAAGCGCCTCGGGGATGCTCGTGGTGGCGGCGGCGATGATCGCGCCGGTGTCCTCGGAGGCGTGGAGCTTCAGACACAGCGCCGAGCGGATCACGAGCTCGGGCGCGAAGCTCGGCAACGCGCACGACTTCGCCCACGAGCGCCACCCGGCGATGGTCTCGTTCAGCTCCCGCTCGGCGCGCTCCAGGGTCCAGGGCCGGTCGGGCGGGCCCCATTCGAGCGCGAAGAAGCGGGGGCGATCGAGCAGGAACGGACGGCCGGCGAGCACGTAGGCGGCGGGCACGTCGGTGGCGAGGAACATCCGGCCGTCACTCCACGACACCTCCACGCCGCCGGGCCGCTCCCACTTCTCGGGCCGGGCCCGCGCGTAGTCGGGGCGCGGGTCGAAGCCCACCGAGAGGTGCGGCGCGCCGCGCAAGGGGCGGAGCACCCGGACGACGGCGGCGGGCGCACGCACGTGGATGCCCTCCGGCACCCGGGGCGCGAAGTCGACGACCTCCCACGCGGCCTCTCCCGAGGTGAACACCGTCCGGAGCACGTTGGTGTTGCGGATGTAGGCGAGATCTCCCCGCACCTCCTCCTCGCGGTGGAGGAAGCGGAAGACGCCGCCGCGCTGCGTGTCGAGCAGCCGCGCGAACACGGACGGCGAGTCGAAGCGCGGGAGACAGAGCCACTCCACCGCGGAGGTGGGGGAGACGAGGGCGAGCGCCCGCCCGTTGCCGATGGCTCCGTGATCGAGGCGGGGGACGTCGACGCCGGAGACGAGCGAGCGGGCCGTTGGGCTGGTGCGCGGCATCCGGTGCGTGTAGCGGACGCCTCATTTGTAGTCAAACAAAATATCAGCGCTGAGAGGGGCTCCACGGCGTTGTCCCAACTGAACGCACGGTCACACGGCAGTGATACATTCGCTGATACATTCCAGGAGACACTGATACATCCGGCGCTCGATGGCGACCGTGCGCGGCCTGGTGTACAACCGGGCACGCCCGCCGGAGATCGCATGCGCCCCACCCTCGTCCTGCTCCTGATCTCGTCGTCCTGGGCGTCGGGTTGCCAGGACTACAACCTCGAGGGCAAGGAGGACGGCACCGCGGCGGACGACACCTCGGCCGACACGGAGACCCCCGTGGACTACTCCGAGGTCTGCGAGGGGCTCGTCGGCACGCCGCACGACGTCGCGCTGAACACCGAGTGCGACGTCGCGCTGCAGACGGGCAGCTTCACGCCGGTGGTCGAGTATCACTACGGAACCACCTCGTTCTGCGGGCCCCCCGCGGTCGGCCAGATCGTCGACAGCAACGCGTCCGGCGCCATCGACGACGGCGACATGCCGGCGATCGTCATCTTCCAGGGCGGCGCGAGCGGCACCGACGACGGGAAGGTGGTCGCCGTGCGCGGTGACAACTCGGGCGTCTATTGGGAGAGCGCGGCGGGCCTCGGCCAGGACGGGGGCTTCGCCATCGGGGATCTCGACGGCGACGGCTGGCCGGAGGTCGTCGTGGGCGGCGTCACCACCGTGCACGCGCTGGACGGCCGCACGGGCGCGCTGATCTGGAGCTCGTCCAACGTCGGCTCCCACCTCGATCCGCTCGGGTACAACCACCCGTCCATCTCGGACATGGATCACGACGGCTACCCCGAGGTGACCGTCGGCAGCGTGATCCTGAACCACGACGGCAGCGTCCGCGGCCTCGGCGCGCTCGGTGAGGGCGCGGCCGCCCTCGAAGGCAACTCCGACTACACCACCTACGGCGCGCTCTCCGTGCCGGTCGATCTCGACCGGGACGGCACCGAGGAGCTGGTGACCGGCAACGCCGCGTACAACCCCGACGGCACCGTGAAGTGGCGGAACGACGGCCGCGACGGGCTCATCGCCGTGGCCGACTTCGACGGGGACGGCGACGGCGAGATCGTGAAGACGAGCGGCTGGTACGTCACCGGGATGGAGTCGGACGGCACCGAGGTCTGGGGCCCGATCAACTACGGCGTCTACGGGGTGAACGTCGGCCCCCCCTCCATCGACGACCTCGACGGGGACGGCGTTCCCGACATCGTGTTCGCCGCGCAGGACGCCCTGGTGGCGATGGACTGGGGGGGCACCGAGAAGTGGACGGCGCGCGTCGACGACTACTCCGGCGCCGCGGGTGCCGTGCTCTTCGACTTCGAGATGGACGGCTACCCCGAGGTGCTCTACGCCGACGAGACCAACGTCCGGTTCTTCTCCGGCCTCGACGGCGCGGTGAAGATGGACTCCGACGAGCACGGCAGCCGCACCATCGTGGAGACCCCCGTGGTCGCCGACGTCGACAACGACGGCCACGTCGAGATCGTGGTCGGGCACTGCTCGTGGAGCAGGTCGTTCACCGTCTACGGGGATGCCGACGACACCTGGCCCGCGGGGCGCAAGATCTGGAACCAACACGGCTACTCGATCACCAACGTCGGGGACCTCGGGGAGATCCCCGCCACCCGCGAATCCAACTGGCCGGCGCACAACAGCTTCCGCTCGGGTGACATAGGGCAGCCCCCCGGGGACTACATCGACGTGCAGGCCGAGATCTTCGACGTGTGCGAGACCGAGTGCGCCGAGGGCGTGGTGTACGTGGGCGCCTGGGTCACGAACGCCGGCAACCTCGAGGCGCCCGCGGGCATCGCGGTGAGCGTACGCGCCGGCCCCCGCGGCGCCATCCTCGGCACGCAGTACACGACCGTGCCCGTGCCCTCCGGCCGGACCGGCGAGGCCCTGTTCTTCGAGCTGGACGCGAGCGCGCTCGGCGGCGAGGAGCCCATCGCCCTCGCGGACGCCGACGCCACGGGCGCCGGCACCTTGTTCGAGTGTGACGAGGCGAACAACCTCCACGCGTGGAGCGGGCCCGTCTGCGAGTGAGGCGGGCCCTCGTTCAGGCTCTCAGCCCCCGCTGAGCGCCCCGACGATCTGGACGTCCGCGCCGGGCCGCAGCGGCGCGCCGAGATCATCCTCCCGCTCGCTGCCGACGAACAGCACGATGTGGCGCCGCACGCGGTCCTGCTCGTCGATGACGCGGAAGCGGAAGCCGGGGAACTGGCGATCGAGGTCGGCGAGCACGTCCGCCAGGGTGGCGCCCTCGGCGCTCACCTCGTCGCGGCCGGCGGTGTAGCCGCGGAGCTGGCTCGGCACGATCACCCGTGTCGTCACGCGGGTGCGCCCGTGGTGAGCGCGTGGATCTGCGGGAGGTGGCGGAACAGGCAGGAGAAGGTCCGGCCCTCGTCGCCGCTCGCCCACACCTCGCCCGAGGTGGTGCCGAGGTAGAGGCCGACGGGCTCCCCCTCGTCGGCGCACATGGACTGGCGCTTGACCGTCCACCACGCCTGCTCGGTGGGGAAGCCCGTGTCGCGCCGCTGCCAGGTCTCGCCGGCGTCGCGGGTGGCGAACACCGCCGGCTTGCCGCCGGGCGGGGTGCGCGACCAGTCGCCGGTGCCGTCCATCGGGAACACCCAGGCGGTCTCGGGATCGCGGGGGTGCACGACGACGGGGAACCCGATGTCGCCCACCTCGCTGGGCATCGCCTTGCCGACGCGCACCCAACGGTCGGCCGGCCGGTCGAGGCGGTAGATGCCGCAATGGTTCTGCTGCCACAGGCGGTCGGGGGCCATCGGGTGCAACACGACGCAGTGCGGATCGTGCCCGTACCGGCGCTCGCTGCCGTCCTCCGTCGGCGGGAAGAAGTCGGCCGCCACGCCCAGGTTGAGGGGGTGCCAGTTCGCGCCGCGGTCGAGCGACTCGAACGTGCCGCCGCCCGACATGGAGAGGTAGAGGTGCGCGGGATCGCGCGGATCGACCAGGATGGAGTGGAGCTTGCCGCCGTCGGGCGTCTCGTCCTTGTCGCTGCCGACCCACTCGTGCTGCTCGGGGTGGTCGTTGAAACCCGCGACGGGATCCCAGGTCCGCCCGCCGTCCTCGCTGCGGAAGAGCCCCTTCGGCGAGGTGCCGACGTACCAGACGCCCGGCTCGCTCGCGTGGCCGGGCGTGATCCAGAACACGTGGTCGACGGCCCGCCCCCGAGGCTCGCCCTTGACGAACTGCGGCGGCCGCTCGGCCTCCTTCCAGGTCCCGCCACCGTCGTCGCTGCGGAAGACGGTCGGTCCGAGGTGCCACTGGCGGGACGCGCACAGCAGGGTGCGCCGATCCCGCGGGTCGAGGACCACGTGGTGGCACTGCTGACCGAGGAAGCTCGGCTGGGCGAGCGACCACGAACGGCGGTCCGTGGAGGCGGTGGCGATCCAGACGCCCTTCCGGGTGGCGATGTAGAGCTGTTGGGACATGGGAACCTCGGGGGTGTCGCAGGCTAGCATCCGACCGATCGTGCGCCAACCGTCGAACGTCGTTTTCCTCCGTCGGCGATCGTCCCGAAAATGGAACCCCAGGGTCCGGAAATCCCACTGGTGGAGCCTGTGCCGTCAGCGTAGATCCAGGGCATGAACAACACCACGCACGCTCGCATGCCCGTCGTCTTCCTCCCCCACGGCGGCGGTCCCTGGCCATTCGTGGACCTCGGGCTCGACAAGGGGGAGGTCGCCGAGCTCTCCGGCTACCTGCGCGGCGTCGGCGCGCTGCCGACGTCCCCGCCCAAGGCGCTCCTCGTGATCTCCGCGCATTGGGAGGAGGCCGTGCCCACCGTGATGTCGAGCGCCGCGCCGCCGCTGCTCTTCGACTACTACGGCTTCCCGCCCGCGTCCTACCAGCTCACGTGGCCCGCGCCGGGCGATCCGCGGCTCGCGGCGCGCGTGCGGACCCTCCTCGAGCAGGCGGGCTTCGCCACCGGGGAGGACACCACCCGGGGCTTCGACCACGGCACGTTCGTCCCGCTCAAGCTCACCTACCCGGACGCCGACGTACCGGTGGTGCAGCTCTCGCTCAAGAAGGGCCTCGACCCCGCGGAGCACCTCGCGATGGGGCGCGCGCTCGCGCCGCTGCGCGACGAGGGCGTGTTCATCATCGGGACCGGCATGACCTACCACAACATGCGGGGGTTCGGAGATCCGCGCGCCCGCCCGGTCTCCGAGGTCTTCGACGCGTGGCTCCGCGAGGCCGCGACCAGCGCGCCCGAAGAGCGTGATCGCCGCCTCACCGACTGGGCCCACGCCCCGAGCGCGCGCCTCACCCACCCTCGGGAGGAGCACCTCCTGCCGCTCATGGTGGTCGCCGGGGCGGCCGGCGAAGACCCCGGGACGGTGCCCTACAACGGCACAATCATGGGCCTCCGCCTCTCGGCCTACCACTTCGGGTAGATGCGCCGCTGATCGCGCCCGGACGCTTCCGCTACCCCGACTCCACGAGCGGCTGGGCCCGCAGCGTGCTCGCGAGGCGGGGGATCTCGTCGGCGGGGATCGGCTGGCTGACGAAGTAGCCCTGGATCGCGCGGCATCCCTCGCGACGCAGGAAGTCGACCTGCTCCACGTTCGACACCCCCTCGGCGATGGTCCCGAGCTTGAGGTGGTCGGCGATCGCGATGATCGTGCGGACGATGCCGGCCGAGCTCGCATCGCTGGTCACGTCGCGCACGAACGACTGGTCGATCTTCAGCCGGTCGACCGGGAGCTGCTTGAGGTAGCTCAAGCAGGAGTAGCCCGTGCCGAAGTCGTCGATGGCGACCCGGCAACCGTGGTCGCGCAGTCGCCCGAGGAGCTTCCGCACCTCGTCGGGGTCGGCCATCAAGACGGACTCGGTGAGCTCGAGCTCGAGGTCGCCCGTGCCCAGGCCTCCTTCGCGCATCGCCTCGTGGATGCGCGCCTCCAGGTCCGCCTGGCCGAGCTGGTAGGACGACACGTTCACCCCCATCTGGAGGGGGGGCAGCCCGGCTTCCCGCCACTCGCGGGCCTGGTGACAGGCGCGCTGCATCGCCCACTCCCCGATGGGGAGGATGAGGCGGGTCTCCTCGGCGACGCTCACGAACTCCCCCGGCCCGAGGAGCCCGTGCCGCGGATGGTGCCAACGCAGGAGCGCCTCCACCCCCGTGAGGCGACCGTTCACGAGGTCCATCTGCGGCTGGTAGTAGAGCGTGAGCTCGTCGCGCTCGACGGCCTGCCGGAGCTCCGACTCCATCGTGAGGCGATCCTGGAGGCGCGCGTGCAGCTCGCGGGTGAAGGTCTGGCACACCCCACCGCCCTGCTCGATCGCGTGGTTCAGCGCGGCGTCCGCGTGCCGCAGCAGGCTGGCGACGTCGGTCCCGTCCTCGGGGTAGTAGCAGGCGCCGATGCTGATGCCGAGCCGGATCTCGGCGCCCTCCACCGTCAGCGGCTCGGCCATCGCGTCGTAGAGCGCGTCCCGCACCCGGTTCACGCGGGCGCCCGTCGCGCCCGGCAGGACGAGGGCGAAGGTGTCACCGACGTAGTGTGCGAGCGTCTCCCCGGGGCGCACCAGCGCGCCGAACCGCCGCGCGAGCGCCCGCATCGTCAGGTCGCGGTACGCGGGACCCATGGAGAAGCTGACGAAACGGAAGCGGTCCGGGTTCACCAGGAGCACGGCCACGCGCTCCTTGCCCCCGGCCTCGGCGATCGTCTCGGCGAGCCGGCGCTCGAGCAGCCGGCGGTTCGGGAGCTCGGTCAGCTCGTCGTAGTAGGCGTGCCGCTCCAACTGGCGCTCGGCGGCCTTTCGGCCCCGGATGTCGTGGGCGATCGCCGACCGGTACTCGATCGCGCCGGTGCGCCCCCGGTGAGTCTGGATCACCCCGAGCGCCGGGATCTCCCCCCCGTCGCGAGGGCGTAGATCGAGCTCTCCCTGCCAGTGGTCCCCGAGCGAGGCGAGGCCTCGAGGCAGGCGGGCGTGGCTGGCGGGCCGCATCAGGTCGGTCAGCAGGGTGCGCCCGATGTCCTCGTCCTCGCCCACGCCGACCAACGCACGACCCGCCCGGTTCAGGAAGAGCAGGTGGTCACCGGGCTCGGCCATGGCGACGAGGTCGCTGGTGGCCTCCAGCACGTCGGAGAGCCGCTGGCGGGTGCGCTCGGCCTCCTCCCGCCGCGCCATCTCGTCGCTCAACGCGAGGTTGGCCGTCGACAGGTCCGCGGCGACGACGCGCAGCCGCGCCAGGTAGGCCGCGCCCACGGCGGACGCGGTGAGCCCGACGACCAGCACGAGCCAGGCCCCGTAGCCGGGCGCCGTGGGAAGGGTGGGCGCGGGTGCCCCCAGCGTGAGGCTCCAGAGCCGGTCGCCCAGGGTGAGCCCGCTCCGACGGACGAGCCCGTGGGTGGGGGGCGCGGTCGCCTCGGTGGGGACGCCGCCACGCCACGCCACGACCGTGCGGCCGCTGTCGTCCGCGAGCCAGACGTCGAGGTCCTCGGCCGCCGCGCCGACCACCGAACCGATGTCGAGCAACTCGACGAGGAAGCCCTGGAGGACCGGGGCGGCGTCCGCCGTGGTCGCCCGGTAGTGCGGGAGCAGCACGGCCACCCCGATCCCCTCCCCTCCGCCGAGGGTGGCGAGCGGGACCGGCCCGACGGTCGCCGCCCTCCCCGTGGCGGCGGCGCGCGAGGCCGCCTCCTCGAGCGCGGACACGCTCGCGACATCGAGCCCGAGCTCGGTGGGGTCGGCCGCCGGCGACAGGTACGTGACCGGGAACAGGACCTCACCGGGCCCTTCGTCCCCCGGCCGCACGGCGAACCCGGGCACGTCGCGGCGCACCGCGGCCTCGAACGAGGCGCGCTCCGTGTCGACCACCCGGGGGGCCCAGGCGATCCGACGGATGCCCGGGTTCTGGGCGAGCAGCCTGCCGGTGAACGTGTCGAACTCGTCCCGGGTGACGTCGACGGACGCCTGGAACAGGGCCTGCACCGCGTCCGCGGCGGCCATGTGGCGGGACACGTCCCGCTGGAGGAGGAGCCCGACGTGCATCGCCTGCTCCTCGAAGCGCTCCTCGGCGAGCCGTACGCTGCTCGCGTGCTCCCACCCCCGCATGGCCCAGAACGCGATGACGGAGAAGATGACCCCCGCGATCAGCGCCACGACGGCGGGACCATAGACCGATCCTCGGCGGGCACGTTGCGTCGGGGTCGGTACGGTCCTGGCCACGTCCCATCGCCAGATACGCCCCGGATTCGGCGCGGCAAGGCATGGGAATCGACGACTTGTCACGCCGCGGCGTGCGGGCTCGAGGGGGGTGTGTCCTGCTAGAGGTCCACCGCTCGGCTCGATCCGGTCAGCCGCGCGCGCTGCTCCTTGAACCGCTGCTGCTCCTCCGGCGACCACGGGGCGCGGCTGGCATGCAGCTCGCGAAGGGTTCCGTTTCCAGCCCACCCGGGCACGCGCTCGACGTTGGCACGCTGCAGGCGCACGGACTCCTCCTGCGCGTGTCGCTCGGCGTCCGCCCGCGCCTGGGCCGCGGCGGGGTCCTCCCGCGCGACCTCGGGCTCCGGGGACCACCACCTCCCGGCGGTGGCACGCGCCCAACCCCCGTGTGCGTACCGGCGCTCGCCGGCCGGCGCGGGGCGACCGTGGGGATACCGCGCGCGCAGGTCGGCGAGCCGGTCACGCGCCTGCAACCGCTCGCTCGGCGACGCGGACGCGTCCGCGGCGAGCCGCTCGTAGGCGGTCCAGCGGCGGGCGTCCCGGTCGTCGGTCTTCGGCATGGCGCAGCCTATCCGATGGCGGCCCACCGTAGGCGGCGGAGGTGCCAGAGCGCGACCGCCCGCCTACGCGCCCAGGCGTCCGAGCGCGCTTGCCACGGAAACGACCAGCTCGGTGGGCTCGAGGGGCTTCGCGAGGTGCATCCGGAAGCCGGCACGCAACGCCCGGGTGCGGTCCTCGGAGCGGGCCAGGGCCGTGACGGCGATGGCGGGCATCCCGCCGTCGTGCTCCGGGCCGAGCGCGCGGAGCCGCCTGAGGAGGTCGTAGCCGTCCATCACCGGCATCGCGATGTCCGCCACGATCAACTGGAAGCGCTCGCGCCTGGCGAGCGCAAGCGCATCCGCCGCGCTGGCCGCGGTGACCACCTCGGCGCCGCAGTCCTCCAGCACCCGCTTGATGAGCTCGCGGGCGTCCGACTCGTCGTCCACCACCAGGATCCGCGCCCCCGACAGATCCATCGTCGGGGACGGGAGGATCGTCACCTTCGGCAACGCGGCGCGTGCCGTCGCTTGCGCCTCCTCGACCGGAAGGCTCCGGGTCATGGGCAGGTGGACGGTGAAGGAGGCGCCGTGCCCCTCCCCCTCGCTCTCCACGCGGACCGAGCCACCGTGGAGCTCCACCAGGTGCTTCGTGATCGCCAAACCGAGGCCGAGCCCGCCGTGACGACGGGTGGGCGACCCGTCCGCCTGACGGAACCGATCGAAGACGAAGGGGAGGAACTCGGGTCGGATGCCGATGCCGGTGTCCGCGACGGTCAGCTCCATCTCCGCGTCGGTGCGACGCGACGCGAGCACGACCCTCCCCCCCTTGGGTGTGAACTTGATCGAATTGGAGAGCAGGTTCCAGATGACCTGCTGGAGCCGGCTCGGATCCCCGACGATGAGCCCGACATCTCCCTCGACCTGCCGCTCGAGTTGGATGGCCTTCGCCTCGGCCGCGGGCCTCACGGTCTCCAACGCGGCGTCGATGACACCCGCAAGCTCGAAGTTTTGCACCTCGAGGCGGACCTGCCCCGACGTGATGCGGGCGATGTCGAGCATGTCCTCGATCAGCCGGGCCTGGGAGCGCGCGTTGCGCTCGATCACTTCGAGCGCCCGCGCGAGCTCGGGCTCGCTCATCCGGCGGCTGCCGATGACCTGCACCCAACCCAGGATCGCCCCCATGGGCGTGCGCAGCTCGTGCGAGAGGGTCGCAAGGAACTGGTCCTTGAGCTCGCTCATCCGCTCGGCCTGCGCGCGTGCCTCCTGCTCGCTCTCCAGTAGCCACTTCCGCTCCTCGGCCGCGTTCTTCGACGCTTCGTAGAGCCTGGCGTTGTCGATGCCGATCGCGGCCTGCGCCGCGACGCCCACCACGAGCCGCTCCGCGCGCTCGCTGAACACGTCGGGATCCGGATGCCCCAAGAACAAGCCCCCGATCACCTCTCTCGAGCGTGACACCACCGGGACCGCGAGGTAGCTCCGCACCGGCACGTGACCCTCGGGCATTCCGAAGTGCGGGCCCATTTTTCCGTACCGCGGGTCCAACAGGATGTCGGCCGACCGCACGACGCTGTCGCCACGGAACGTGGGGCTGAAGATGGGGGTGTTGCGCGGAAAGCCGAACCTCGCGAACGCAGCCAGCGGCGCCCCGGAGAGGGAGAGCAGCTTGAACGACTCGCCGTCCTTGCCCACGACGTTGTAGAAGAACGCGCCGAATTTGGCACCGCTCAACTCGGTGGCGGCATCTGTCACCGCTTGGAGGAGCGCCATCAGGTCGAGCTCCGACGCGATCGCGGCGCCGGTACGATTGAGGATCTCCAGCAGGCGAGTCTCCTCGCGCAGCGCCTCCTCAGCCCACTTGCGTTGGGTGATCTCCTCGATGACGCCGATGAAGTGCCTCGGCCGCCCGCAGGCGTCCTTGAGGAGGGTCACGGACGTCAAGCTCCAGACGACGCCGCCGTCCTTTCGGATGTACCGCTTCTCGAGCGAGATGACGTCGACCTCGCCCGCGATGAGTCGGCCGATCTGCACCATGGTCTCGCCATGGTCCTCGGGATGGGTGATCTCCGTGAACGTCCGCGTACGCAGCTCGTCGTCCGAAAACCCGACGATGTCGCAGAACTTGCGGTTCAGCTCCAGGAAGCGCCCGTCGAGGCCCGCCACCGCGAAACCCACGGCCGCCTGGGAGAAGGTCGCCCTGAGCCGCTCCTCGCTCTCGCGCAGCGCCTCCTCGACGCGCCGGCGTTGGGTCCGGTCCTGCACGATGCCGAGCATCCCGATGACCTGCCCGTCCGGGCCGAAGGTACCCCGGCCCTTGGACGAGACCCAACGCACCCCTCCCTGGCGGTGGAGGACCCGAAACTCGACGTGGTAGTCCTTCCGATCGGCGAGCGCGCGGTCGATCACGGCCTTTGCGCCCTCGCGATCGTCCTCGTGCAGCAGCGCGGTCAGCTCGGCCCCGGTGAGCGGCACGTCCTGCGGCACGCCGAAGATCTCGGCGGCGTATGCGGTGAGCGTCACGACGTCCGTCCGCGTGTCCACGCTCCAGTACCCCAACTGGCCCGCCTCGAGGGCGACCTGCAGGCGCTCCGCCGACTCCCTCAGCTCCTCGCGGGTGTCGATGAGCTCGCGTTCGGTCCGTTGCCTCGCCTGGAGGATGGCCTTGGCGTTCTGCAGCGCCACGGAGCGCAGCAACGAATCCTCGTCGTCCCCATTCCGGTTCACGAGGCCTGCAGGATGGCCGAGGCCAGCTCGGTGCCGCGCACGCGCGCGCGGATCTTCGCGAACGCGTCGTCACGGGAGGTCGACACGTCGTCGCAGAACGGCGCGAACCCACAGTCGTCCGTGCTGCCGAGCTGCTCGACCGGAATGTGCTCCGCGGCTTCGAGGAGGCGGTCCCGCACCTCCTCGGCGGTCTCCACGTGGGGATCGATGGGCGAGACCACCCCGACGAAGACGCGCTGCCACGGTTTGACGTGGTGACGGATGATCTTCAACACACGCTCGGGCTCGGGCTCACCGGCCAACGCGACGTAGAAGCGCCCGACCTGGAGCTCGAAGAGGCTCGGAAGGAGCTCGGCGTAGTCGACGTCCGCGCTGTGGGTGGAGTGGCGATCCCCTCCCGGGCAGGTGTGCACACCCAAACGTGCGCGATCGTGGGGGGAGAATCGTGCCAGGGCGAGGTTGTTCAGCTCGATGAAGCTGTTGAGCATGTGTCCGGTCGGATCGATCTTCATCGCGAGGCGACCCTCGGTGAAGTCGATCTGCACGGTTTCCGCGCCCTTCTGGAGGCAGCGGCGGACCTCGGTCTCGTGCTCGCGCAACAGGTCGTCGATGAACTCCTCCCGGGAGTACCCGGGAAGACCGTCGGCGGGGTACATCAAGCTCATCGCGGACGGCGAGATGACGGCCTGTTTGACCGCGACGGACGCGTAACCTTTCAGGGTGTCGAGGAACTTGTCCGCGTAGCGTTGGTACCGGAACGGGCCCCGGGTGAGCCTCGGCATGCGCCGGACATGGCCCGCGGCGAACGGAATGCAGAAACCGTCCGGCGCCGTGTTGGCAGCGCCGTATACCGAGTACGTCCAGAAGTTGTGGTATTTACGTTGCTCGCCGTCGGTGATCACCGGCGAGCCGGTGGCCTCGAAGCGGGTGACCGTGTCACGAATCGCCGCGTCGTAGAGCGGCCCGACCTCCGGGCTGTCGGGACCGTGCCGGACCACCGCCTCGATGAGCTCGGGGGGGCGAGGAATGCTGCCGATCGGCTCGGTCGGGATGATCATTCCGAGACCCGGCAGGGCGCGAGGAGCTCGCGCACGGTTCGTAGCAGATCCTCCTGCTCGAACGGCTTGGTGAGCACCGCATTGGCGCCGATCTCCGCCGCGACGAGCAGGTAGCTGTGGGAGTGACTCGTCTTTCCGCCGCCGGAGAAGGCGATGATCTTGAGCTTCGGAAAGTCCTTCCGCAGCTGGGCGATGGTCTCGAGGCCATCCTGGTTGGGCATGAAGATGTCGGTGAGGACGAGGTCCACCGGTTGTCGACGCTGCATCTCGACGCCCGAGTGCCCGTCGGCGGCGAGCTCGACGCGGTAGCCCGCGCCCTCCAGGATCACCTGAACGAGCTCCCGCATGTCCTGGTTGTCATCGATGACGAGTACGTGATGCATGCCGAGCCGACGATAAGACGGCCGGCAGCCCGCCGCCACCGGTTCACTCGCGCGCCTTGCGAGGCTGGACGAGATGTGGTGGGGATCGCCCCAAAACGCACCGCACTGGCCTGTTACCAGTAGATCCGGTTCAGTTGGTTCGCGTAGATTACCGTTCGTTTCCGAAAGCGAGACGGACACGCGCGCGGCCGAGCAGTTGGTGACATTCCATCGCACTTCCGGATGCGGAGACTCCGGGCCGACGCATCTCCAGATAGATTGACGCATGTGCCTCGTCCTCGTGGCCTGGCGCCACCACCCCCGCTACCCGCTCGTCGTCGTCGCGAACCGCGACGAGTGGAAGGAGCGCCCGACCGACCCGCTCCACACCTGGCCGGACGGGCTCTGGGCGGGGCGGGACCGCCTCGCGGGTGGCACGTGGTTGGCGGTGCGGCCCGACGGCGCCTTCGCGACGACCACCAACTACCGGGAGCCCGCGGCCGACCGCGGCGCGCGCTCCCGTGGGGAGCTCCCGCTTCGCGTGCTGCGCGCGGCGAGCGTGGGCGTGGGCGTGCACGCCGTCGCGGAGGCGGCCGCGGAGTACGGCGGGTTCCACGTGCTCGCGGCGGACACCGAGGGCCTCTGGCACGCGAGCAGCCGCGGCGAGGGCCCCACGCGGCTGCCTCCGGGCCTCCACGGGGTCTCCAACGGGCCGCGCTCCGTGCCGTGGCCGAAGGTGAGGGGCGGACTCGCGGCCCTCGCCACCGCCCTCACCCCCGACGAGCCCGACGCCGACGCGCTCTTCGCGCTGCTGGCGGACCGCGCGGTGCCGCCCGACGCGGATCTCCCGGACACCGGCGTCGGGCTCGAATGGGAGCGGGGTCTCGCCTCGCGCTTCATCGATCTCCCCATCTACGGAACGCGCGCGAGCACGATCGTGCTAGTGGGGGACGACGAGGTGCGGGTGATGGAGCGGTCGTGGGATCCGGGGGGCGGGACGGTCGAGGTTCGCGGGCCGTTGGGGTAGGCGGCCGTCCTCGTGCGGCGCGCCAGCGCCCGCCAGCTGATCCGGCGGCCCGTGCACCGAAACGAAATGCCCGCTCATGTAATCTTCGGGTGGCCGTCGGGGGCCGGTCGGGAGCGCCGGGTATGAGCCATCCATGCTCGACCACAGGCGCTTGCTGACGGCCGCTCCGCTCCTGGCGCTCCTGGCTTGCGGGACGAATCCCGAGGTCACGGGCCGGACGGCCGGGGCGGCGGCGGACATGGTGACACCCACCCCCGCCGAGCTCCCGGTGAACGACCTGCCCAACGCGCTCGACGACGCGGTGGGCAAGCCGGTCGCGGTCCGGGCCCGCGATCTCGTCCTGCTCGCGGGGGGGATCGAGGTCCAGGTCGCCTACTTGATCGGCAGCCTGAAGCCCGTGGGAGAATTCGTCGACCTCGAAGTGCCCACCAGCTTCACCGTCCAGGTGGATGCGCTCGAGCTCCGGTTCCCCGAGCAGTTCCTCGTGGCGTGGATGCAGAAGGGCGTCGAGGGCGGGCCCTTCAACGAGCTCGAGGTCCGGACCGAAGGAGACGCCTTCGTGCTCGAGGGCCACGCGCACTTCCTGAACCTGCCCTTCACCTTCCGCGCCAGGCCGATGGTCACGGAGGCGGGCGCGTTGGCGCTCGACCTCGAGAAGGTCCGCGTCCTCGGGCTCGGCGTCCGGGGGCTCCTCGCCGCCTTCGAGAAGCCGGTGGAGAACGCGGTCAACAAGGAGCAACGCTTCCTCAACGTGGAGAAGGACCTGCTCGTCGTCGATCCCTTCCCGTACATCGGCCCCCCCCGGATCAAGGCGGCGTTCACCTCGGTCGAGGTGCGCGAGGGCGCCCTGGTGGCGCGCCTGGGAGAGGCGCCGGAGCCCGACGGGTACCCGCAGGGCCTCACGCTGATCGGCGGCGTGTTCCGGTCCGGGGGCAGCATGTTCTTCGACACCACGCTGTCGCTCGTCGCCCGGGACGGGGGGCCGCCCACCATCGATCCGGAGCGGCTCGACGAGCAGATGGCCGCGGGCTTCACCAAGTTGAACCCCGCGGAGCGGCGCCTCCGCATCCACCTCGCGCCGCTCGCGGAGCTGAAGTAGCCCTCGCGCCCGATCCCGGATCGCTCGCGACCGGGAACCTTTCCCGCGCTACCTCCCTCTACCGTGCAGGAGCGAGCGCCGATGGCTGACACAGCTGGTTTCGAGGAGCTGATGCGCCGGTACAACCAGCGCATGTTCCGCGCGTCGCGCTCAGTCCTGCGAGACGACGCGGAGGCGGAGGACGCGGTTCAGGACGCCTGGGTACTGGCGTGGCGGCACCTCGATCAGGTGGAGGACCCCGACCGGATCGGTACGTGGCTCACCCGGATCGCCATCCGGGAGGCACAGGCGCACGCGCGCCGTGTCTCCCGCATCACGCCCATCGAGGGCTCGGAGGAACGCGTGAGCACCAATCCCCGCAACTCCCCGGAGCAGACCGCGTCCGACCGCGCGACGGGGCGGCTCATCGAGCGTGCCATCGACGCGCTCCCGGAGCAATTCCGCACCGTCTTCGTCCTTCGGCTCGTCGAGGAGCTGTCGGTCGAGGAGACCGCGGATTGCCTGGACATCTCGAAGGAGACGGTGAAGACGAGGCTGCACCGCGCCCGAAAGCGCGTCGCGGATCGACTGATCCTCGATGGCCGCCCGGAAGTCTTCGCATTCGACGGCGCCCGCTGCGATCGCATCGTGGCCGCCGTGCTCGGGAGGATCGCATGAAGGTACGCCTGCTCGCCGAAGCCCCACTCCCCACGGCCCACGGGGCCTTCCGGGCCATCGTGTTCGCGTACGACGACGAGGTCGAGCACGTCGCGCTCGTACGCGGAGACATCACCGGAGAGGGCGTGCCCGTGCGGGTCCACTCCGAGTGCCTCACCGGCGAGGCGTTCGGCTCGCTGAAGTGCGATTGCGGAAGCCAGCTCGACGCCGCGCTCGCGGCCGTGTCCGCGCTCGGTCGCGGCGTCGTCGTCTACCTCCGCGGGCAGGAGGGCCGAGGCATCGGCCTGGCCAACAAGATTCGCGCCTACGCGCTCCAGGCGCATGGCGCGGACACGGTGGACGCCAACCGCATGCTCGGCCTGCCGGACGACGCGCGCCGCTACGACGCGGCCGCCGCGATCCTGCGCGAGCTCGGCGTGCGCACCGTCGACCTGATGACCAACAACCCCGCCAAGGTGGCGGCGCTCGAAGCGCTCGGCATCCCCGTGCGGCGGCGGATCCCGTCGCTGATGGCACGGAACGCGTTCAGCGCGACCTACCTCGAAACCAAACGTGAGCGAATGGGGCACCTGCTGCCCGAGCTCCGGAGCGCCTCATGAGCGAACCCCTCCCCCTCACCGGCCCCGATCTCGCGGTGGGCATCCCCGTCGACCAGGTGCCGGAGGACGGGGTCCTCCGCGGCCACGCGCACGGCGAGCCGATCCTCCTCTCCCGGGTGGACGGCGCCTTCCACGCGGTGGGGGCGGCGTGTACCCACTACGGCGCGCCGCTCGACGAGGGGCGGCGGGTCGGTGACACCATCCGGTGTCCCTGGCATCACGCCTGCTTCGATTTGCGGACCGGCGAAGCCGTCCGGGCGCCCGCGCTGCGCGCGCTGGATCGGCACGTTGTCGAGGTCGTCGAGGGGAACGTCCGGGTCGTCGGGCCCGCGCCGACCGCTCCCCGGCCCTCCGGGCGCGCGGGGCCCGGTCCCGTCGTCGTCATCGGCGCCGGGGCCGCGGGCGCCTCGGCGGTCGAGGCGATGCGGGCGACCGGCTTCGACGGCCCGATCACCCTGGTCGGGCGAGAGGCCGGGCTCCCCGTCGACCGCCCCAACCTCTCGAAGGACTACCTCGCGGGGGCGGCCCCGGAGGCCTGGCTCCCGCTACGGGACGAGGCGTTCTACCGCGACAACGACATCGCGCTCCGCTCGGGGGTCGAGGCGGTCGAGCTCGATCTCTCCCAACGCCGCGTCCTCCTCTCGGACGGGAGCGCCCTGCCCTTCGGTGCCTGCCTCCTCGCCACCGGCGCGGATCCCGTCCGGTTGCCGCTCCCCGGCGCCGAGGGGGCCTTTCTCCTCCGGACGGTCGCGGACAGCAAGGCGATCGTCGCCGCCGCCGCCGGTGCCCGTCGCGCCGTGGTCGTGGGGGCGAGCTTCATCGGCCTGGAGGTCGCCGCGTCCCTGCGGGCGAGGGGCCTCGACGTGCACGTCGTCGCGCCGGAGCCTGTCCCCCTGGCGCGCATCCTGGGGCCGGCGCTCGGCGCCGCCATCCGGGCCACCCACGAGCGGAACGGGGTCGTGTTCCACCTCGGCTGCAAGCCGGAGGCCATCGAGGGCGGCAGCGTGCGCCTCTCCGACGGCACGCAGCTCTCCGCCGACCTGGTGATCCTCGGGGTCGGCGTCCGTCCGGCGACCGGGCTCGCCGAGCGAGCGGGGCTCTCCGTCGACAACGGCGTGCTCGTCGACGCGTTCCTGCAAACGTCCGCGCCCGGTGTGTGGGCCGCGGGAGACATTGCCCGGTGGCCCGACCCGCACACCGGCGAGCGGCAGCGAATCGAGCATTGGGTCCTTGCGCAGCGCCAGGGACAGGTCGCGGCGCGGAACCTGCTCGGCGGGGCGGAGCGGTTCGACGCCATCCCGTTCTTCTGGAGCGCCCACTTCGACACCACCGTCAACGTCGTCGGCTTCCTCTCGGCGTGGGACCGGATCGACATCGACGGCGATCCCGCGTCGGGAGACGCCGCGCTGGCCTACCGCCGGGGCGACCGCACGCTCGCGGTCGCCACGCTCGGCCGCGACCGCACGTGCCTCGACGCCGAGGTCCTGCTGGAGCACGACGACCACGCCGGCCTGGCACGGTTGGTGCCGGTCGGAGCCTGATCGCGGCACCCATCGCGCCGGCGGGGGGGGTGCGTACGGTTATTTGTGTCATTCGCGGAATGGGTCGCAGTCCGGGTCCGGCCTGACGTAGGACGCGTTGACCCAGCCACGACGACCGTCCGGGAGCTCGATCGCCTGCCACGAACGGCCGGCGAGGCGGGACGTGGACTCCAGGAGGCGGACACAGCGCGCGTCCGGAGCGAGCTCGGCGAGGGAGGCTGACGCGGCGTGGGGGCCGGCGCGTACATTCAGGATGTCGTCGGCGGCCACGTCGTGGACGTAGGCGAAGCCCGCCCGGGCGGCGCCTTCGGGTAGATGGCTCCTCCAGGGACGAAACTCGAATTGGTTCCCCCCGCCCAGCACGACAAGCGCGTCCGGGGTCGGGTAGGCCAGCGAGCCGGTGGTCCCCCAGGCGAAGGACGAGATGCGGCGGGCCCACGGGCCGATACGGCTGGTGGACGCCCACGCGTCGCTCCAGGTCCAGACGCGATCACCGAGCAGGAGGGAGAGGTGGCCTCCGTCCCGCGCGATGGCCATCTCCGGGGGGATGTCGTAGCGGATGCTTGCGGCGCTCGCCTCCGTCGACATCGGGACCACCTCCCAACGTCGGTCGTAAAACGAGAGGACGCCGTCGACGGTGACCAGGCACGGCTCGCAGCCGGCTCCATGATGGACCGCGGCGCCCGCGTTGACCCAGGTGGTCGCCCACGGTTCGACCAGGGTGACGAGCCGCCCCCCTTCCACGTGATGCAAGGATCGCGACGTGTGTTGTGTGCACACGGCGAACGGGGCCTCCGCGTCGCCGAGCATCTCGAACCGGGTCGCGCACTGGCTCCCTCCGAGGGCCGTGGTGGGTCGAAGGCGCAGCTCCGCCCCCTCCTCGTCCGCGTGGATCAGGGTCGAGTACTCGATGCGCCAATCGCCGAGGCGCGAGGTCGCCTTCGGTGCCGCTCGTGGAACGGATGCCTTCTCGGGTGGGCCGAAGCCCTCCGCCGTCCACTCCCGCCGCTCGCACCGCGCGGCGAGGCAGGTAAGGACCTGCACGACGCTGTCGATTCGTGCGAGCCCGACCACCTCGCTCCCCTCCCCCGCCGTGAAGCCACCCCGCCATCGTCCATCCGCCCAGAGCGCGACCACGCCCTCGCTCGTCGCGACGGCAACGGCACTCCGAGTCGCCGCGGCCGAAACGAACGGGAGCACCCGGTACGGCCGGCACCACCCCTCGGCGTCGCAATACTCGAGCGGCTCGGGCTCCGGAGCAGCCGGAGGTGCGGGCGGCGCGACGAGCGCCGGCGCCGCTTCGGGGAGCGGCGAGACGAACACCTCGGGCGGCGCCTCGTTCGGCGAGCAGCTCGCGAGGAGCAAGGCGAACAGGGTTCTGTCCATCGCCGTAGTTGTACCCGGGCGAGTTCGGCGCCGCCCTGGGCGCCGTGGCACCGCGCCCCGTTTGGTCGCCCGGACACCCCGCCCCGTGCATCCTTGCCCTTGACGGCAATACTCAGCCAAGCCTCGCGGAGGCCGAGTCGGGGCTGGCGGAGCAGCGCAATGCACTGCGAGGTGCGCCTCGAACTCCTCGAACCCGAGGGCAAGGGCACGCGCTACGTCGCGATCGACGCGGCACGCCGACGAGGCGGGGGCACCGTGACGGATCAGCTCGTCGCGCTCATGAAGCAGTAGGCGTGCGTCCAGCTACTCCCGCGCCTCGCCGAGCGTGAACCGGAACGTGGCCCCCTTCCCCGGCGCGGACTCGGCCCAGATCCGCCCTCCGTGGCGCGCGATCACCCGTTGCACGATCGCGAGGCCGATCCCAGTGCCCTCGAACTGTCGGGGATCGTGCAGGCGTTCAAACGGTTGAAACAGGTTCTTTGCGCGGCCCATGTCGAAGCCCACCCCATTGTCGCGCACGTAGTAGGACGGTGGGGGACCGGGCTCGAAGCCCACGTCGACCCGGGGCGGATCCCGGTCACGGCTGTACTTCAGCGCGTTGCCGATCAGGTTCTGCATCACCTGTCGCAGGAGGATCGGATCCCCCTCGCAGGGCGGAAGGTCTCCCACTCGCCATTCCACAGGCCTCGGTACGGCGGCCGCGAGCTCCTGCACGCTCTCCCGCGCCAGCGCTCCCATGTCCACGCGGGTGTGGGTGAGGGGCGCCCGACCGGCGTGGGACAAGGCGAGAAAACCGTCGATGAGGCCACTCATGCGGCGCGCCGCCGCCTGCGCCCGGCGGAGGTGGTCTACCGCTTCCGGGGGTACCCGATCGGCGAAGTCCTCGAGCACGACCCCGATGAAGCCGTCAATGGCGCGAAGCGGGCCACGGAGATCGTGGGAGACCGAGTAGACGAAGGACTCGAGTTCGCGGTTGGCTGCCTCCAATTCCGCGGTCCGATCCTCGACGCGCTTCTCGAGCTGCGCGTTGAGCGCGCGGAGAGCGGCCTCGGCGTCCACGAGCGCCTGGTTGCGCTCCTGGAGCCGAGCGGCCATCTCGTTGAACGACGCGCCGAGGCGCTCGACCTCGTCTCCCGTCTCGATGCGCACGCGACGGAACAGGTCGCCCTCGCCCAACGCGCGAGCAGCATCATCCAGTGCGAGCACCGGCTTCACGAGGACCCGCGCGAGCCCTCCCGACAGTACGATGGTCAGCGCGAGGATCGCCGCGAAGCCGACCAGCTCTCCACGCAGCCGCGCGTAGGCGGGTGCCAATGCGACCCGGCGGGGGATCGTGATCCCCACCACCCAATTGTACTTGGCGGTGCGGACGAAGGCGCCCAGCCGCTCATCGCCTTCGAGTGGAGACACGAACGAGCGGACCGTGGTGGGTACGCCGGCCAGCGCGGACACCAACGCTGGGAGGTGGCGCATCGCGTCTGCCGCGCCCAGCGTCAGGCGGGGTAGGGCCGTGTGGGCGGCAAGCCGACCGTCCCGATCCGCGAGGAGGATCGCTTGACCGGGCCGCACCCTCACCTCTTCGTACTGGCGTTCGAGGTCGCCGGCGTCCATCGCAACGGTGACGATGCCGATCGGGCGTCCCGTCTCGTCGCGGACGGGCACGCCCACCACGATGCCGTGCCCCCCCGCGGCGCGCAGCTCGACGACGTTCGACACCACTGGCAGGTTCGTGGCCATTGCCTGCCGGAAGTACGAGCGGTCTGCCACGGAGAACGACGGGGGCGTCGTTCGCACCGTGCTACTCCCGTAGGCGCGGTTGGTCCCCGACGCGTCGAACAAGCCGAGGGAGGTCACCTGGGGGTATACGGTGACCAGCTCCTTAAGATAGGTGTCCACCCGGACGGGATCGAAGGAACGCACCCTCGTATCGAACGAAACCGCCCACCCGATCCCCACGGCCGTGTCGAGCTGCCGGTCTACCGCGACCGCCACCGCGTCGGCCGTGACCAACTGATCCTCGAGAAGGGAGTCCTCCAGCCACCGGACGTCACTGCGGAACCCCCACACGAGCAGTCCCAGCATCGGGAGGAGCGCAAACGCGAAGCCGAGGAGCACCTTCCGTTTGAGCCGGATCCTCATGTTCCCGGCCAGGACGAGGTGTGCAACCAATCGGCGAACGCGCGGCGTTGGCGTTCCCGGCCCAGTCCGCTGGTGATCTCGTCCCAAGTTGCCGCCATGCGCCGGACAGCGGACTCGACGCCACCGCCCTGCCCGATCTCGGTCACGGCGATGCGAAAGGCGGCCTCATAATCCATGGCTCCCGGAATGCCGAGGTCCAAGGAGGCGCGATCGGCCGCCTTCTCGAGCGTGTCGAGGTAGTCGGGCGCGCTCGGCCACAACCCCCGGTAGGCGGGTGATTCGATGTGTGACAGCCGGTAGGGGTCGCGGAGCCCGTACGGAAGCATCACGCGGGCGAGGCTCACCTCCGGACTGGTGAGCCACTGAATGAAGAGGTAGGCCGCTTCTTTTCGTTGGCTCCGCGCCAGCACCGAGAGCACGAACCCGACCGAGATGTGGCTGCTCCCCCCGGGAAGAAGGGCGTACCCAGTCCGACCGGCCACCAGGCTGGGCGACGTAGCGCCGATCGCGGCCGGCCCGTACCCCTCGGCCCACCGCGCGAGGGGCGGCCAGAAGGTTGCCATCGCGGCGGAGCCCGAGAGCCAGGTGGACACCACGAACAGCGGACGACCCTCGGCGAACCCGCCGGGCGGGATCCAGGCGCCCAACCCGAGAAGATCGGTCATCGACCTCGTTCCGATCTCCGAGCCCACCTCGGTATCCATCGTACGGGGGTCGAAAAATCGCCCTCCCCTCGACGTGAAGAGGACCTGGAACCATGCCCAGAGGAGGTCCTGGGTGAAAGGTGCCAGGCCGTAGCGCGCCTCGCCCGGAACCGTGAAGAAGCGGGCGGCGTCGACGAACGCGGGCCAACTCCAGGTCTTGGGATCGCCGAGTGGACGACCGTATCGCGCCGCAAACTCGGCGCGGACCGCCTGGTCCTCGAAGAGGTCCTTCCGGTAGTAGAGGAGCAGCGTGTCGCCGTCATCGAACAGCCCGTACCGTCGTCCATCCTGGCAACCCAGCGTGCGGTAGCGGGGGAGATAGTCCTCCAGGTCCCCGGCCTTCATGTAATGCTCGACATAGTCGTCGAGCGGCTGGAGCGCGCCATCCGCCACAAGCCCCGCCAACCACGCAGGTGCGACGGACGCACAGTCGAGGTTCCTCGTGCGCGCCTCGTGCTCGGCCCGAAGACGATGCACGTTCTGGGAGGGCAGGCCCATCTCCACGACGTTCACGCGGATGCCCGTCAGCTTCTCCCATAGCGGGCCGCTGTAACGGAGGAGGCACTGCGCCTGAGCGCCCGACTCGGAGCCTATTGTCAGGGTGGTCCCTTCGAACGATCTCGCCGCGTTCACCGCACGTGCCGCGCTGGTCGTCCCCTCCGGCTCGGTCCGGAAGCGCGGCCGGCAGTTCGGCAGGGCCGCCCCCGTTACCAGCGCGATGCTGTCGGTCAGGACCCTGCGTCTTGAAATCAATGGCATCCCTCTTCACACGGTAGCCACGAGGGCCGCCGAGGACAGCCGCCGCCTCGACACGCCATCCTAAGGCTCATGGAGGAGCCGCCAACCGACCCCGACGCCGTTCGTCAGCCCGGGGGTCGCGAGCGCCTCCCGATGACGCAGGCGCTACTCGCCGGTAGGCGAGTACGCGTAGGTCACCGTCATCGTGCCGGAGTACTGGATGGCGCTTGCGCCGGCGTACAACATCGCCTCGCCGTCCGCGAACTCGTCACTCCAGAAGACCCAG
>JAKFCH010000260.1:0-7291 GCA_036676765.1 Deltaproteobacteria bacterium | reverse complement strand
CGGGTCGCCTGTTCGAGGTTGCCGTCGCGCAGCGCGAGCGTGGCCAACTCGAGGTGCATGCTGGCCCGGCGCCCGCGGTCCTGCTCGTCGATGAGCAGCAGGTGCAGCTCGGCGACGCGATCGCGGTCCAGGTTGATCTCCATCGCGCGCATCATCTCCGATGACGTTTCAGGTTTGGGAGGGCTTCGTCACGTGATCGTCCTACGACTGGAACACCTGAGCACTACTTCACGGTACAAGGCCTCATAGCGGGCGACCGTGTCGCGAATGTCAAAACGTGCTTGCGCATGTCGCCGGCCCCGTTCTCCCAGGGCCCGGCGGAGCGTCGGATCCGACGCGAGCCGGGCCAGCGCGGCCCGCAGGGCGGGCGCCTCACCGGGGGGGACGAGCAGCCCGGCGTCTCCGACGACCTCGCGGAGCCCGTCCACGTCCGACGCGACCACCGCCACGCCCGCGGCGAGGCCCTCGGCGGCCGCGAGCCCGAAGCCCTCCCAGCGGCTCGGCACGGCGAGGATGTCGGCCGCCGCGAGCAGCGCGGGCACGTCCTCCCGGAGGCCCAGCCAGCGCACGCGGGGGTGATCGACCCGCCACGGCCCCTCGCCGACGATGTCGAGGTGCAGCCCCTCGGGGAGCGCGTCCACGAGCACGTCGAAGCCCTTCTGGGGCACGAGTCGGCCGATGGCGAGCACGCGGGTACCGTCGCCGCCGACGTGCGGCCCGAACCGCGCGAGGTCGATGCCGTTGGGGATGACCCGCACCCCGCCGGCGACCCCGTGGCCGATGCCCTCGACGTCGCGGGTGTAGGCGGCGGCGGCCTCGCTCACGCACACGACGACATCGCTCACGGGGGCGAGCGCGCGCTTGACGGTGCGCTGCCAGGTCTCGTCGCGGTTGACGTTGTGCTCGGTCGTCACCACCGCGGGGATCCGCCCGCCACGCCCCTTCCGGACGCGCGCCAGCACGACGGCGAGGCGGCCCCAGGTGTCGCCCGCGAACAGGTGGGTGTGCACGACGTCGACCCCCTCCATCGCGCGGGCGAGCCGGGCCACCGCGCGCACGCCGAGGTGGCGGGAGGGGCGGCCCGCGTTCATCACCGGGAGCCCCGCCTCCCGGAACGCGGCCTCGAGCGGCCCAAGCCCCCCGACCGTGGCGACGGCCACGTCGATGTCCGGCGCGCGGCGTCGGCAGAGCTCGAGCACGAGGCGCTCCGCCCCGCCGGAGGACAGGTCGTTGAGCACGTGCAGCACCTTCATCGCGAGGCCTCCCCGACCGCGGCCGGCTGGCACGGGGCTTGCTTGTCGTCCACCGCGGGCACACCCCCCGTTGCTTCACCCGCTGCCGTGCCCCAGGGAAAAAAGATGGCTCGCTCTCTCGTCGTCAAACACGAAGAAAAGCTCGGTACTTCGCCGCTCCTCAACACCTTCCTCGTGCTCGCGCTGGGCTGGATGATCGGCGGCGCCGTGCTCGCCTCGATGGGCGATGCGCCCCCCGTGGCCGCCCCGTCGTTCCTCGCGGAGTAGTCGTTCGTAGCGCGGCGTCTACCGATCGTAGATCGGTCTTGCCGCGTCAATAGGACCACACCCAGCACCGCTCCGCCATGGACGCCAACCAGCGCCCTCGGGGGCTGAACGCGAGCGCGAGGACGGGTCCGTCGTGGCCCTCCACGCGCGTGGGGTTCACCCGTTGCCCACCGAGCCGCGCGGCGCCGAGCGCAACGCCGCCGATGCGCGTGCCCATCGCCAGGAGCGCGCCGTCGGGCGAGAGCGCGGCGTTGACCACGTCGTAGAGCTTGAAGTTCACCGGCGGCTCTCCCTGCCCGTGCCAGACGGTCACGCCGCCGACGGCGATGCCGACCAGCGCGTCGGACGTGGCGAAGCGGAGCTGGTGGACGGTCGGGGCCTCGGTGGGGAGCGGCTCGCCGAACCGGCGGATCGTGGCGCCTGCCTGCGTGCTCCGTGCCAGCAGCAGGCCCAGCTCGACGTCGGCCCCGAGCGCGGTGCGCGCCGGCACGCGCGCGCGGGCCCGGCGCTCGCCGGCCTCGTCGAAGACGAGCACGCGGCGGTCCCGCCCGTCATCGCCCGCGACCGCCACGCCGCCGCGCCACCACTGGAGCTGGAGCCCCGCGATGAGGTCGGTGGGCCGCTCCCAGAGGAGCGCGCCCTCGGCGAGCGACCACACCTGGAGCAGGCCCTCGCGCGTGAGCACCGCGAGCTGTCCGCGCGCGACGGAGAGGTGCGCGGCGTCGGGCGCCGCCACGAACAGCGCGCGTGTGCCGAAGGAGGGCTCGACCCGGTACACCGTGCCGCCGCGCGACGCGACGAGCAGCATGTCGGTGCCCGGCACCCAGCAGAGCGCGCGCGGTTGTTCGACCGGCGGGCAGATCAGCGCCTCCAGCGTTCGCGCGCCGTGCAGGAAGTGCGGATCGACGGCGGGGTCTCGCGCGGACAAGAAACCCTCTGGGAGCCGAATCATAGCGCGGCGGGCGGAGGCGGGCTGTGTTGGGCGGCGAAGTCCGCGGCCGCGAAAGACTGTTTTGGCTATTTTCGGGGGAGTGTCACTCCGCTTACACGCGCGGGGCACGCCGGGGGTCGTCGCACCCGAACCGACCGATCAGCCGGCGACCTTCTTGCGGTCCGCGATGATCTCGGCGGCCTCGCCGTCGCTCACGGGCACCACGTAGTCCCCGTCGAAGCACGCCATGCACACGGGCCGGCCGATGATCTCGCGGAGGCCCTCGGGCGAGAGGAACGTGACCGAGTCGACCCCGAACGCGGGCGCCCACTCGGCGGGCCCGAGACGGGCGGCCACCAGGTCGTCCCGCGTCGGCATGTCGATGCCGTAGAAGCAGGGGTTGCGCACCGGCGGCGAGTAGACCGCGAGGTGCACCTGCGACGGCTTGAGCGCGCGGACGAGGTCGGCGAGGCGGCGCACGGTGGTGCCGCGCACGACCGAGTCGTCGACGAGGATGACGCGCTTGCCCTCGAAGATCTCGGGGATGGGGTTGAGCTTCAGCCGGAGGGCGGCCTGGCGGGTCGTCGCGTCCGGCATGATGAACGTGCGGCCGCTGTAGCGGTTCTTGATGAACCCCTCGCGGTAGGGGAGGCCGAGCACCTCCGCCATGGCCTGCGCCGCGGGCCGCGAGGTGTCGGGCACCGGCACGACCACGTCGGCCTCGAGGCCGCGCGCCTTCCACTCCGCGCCGAGCCGCTCGCCGAGCGCCCAGCGGGTCTGGTAGATGCGGCCCTCCTCCATCTGCGAGTCGGGGCGCGCGAAGTAGATGCGCTCGAAGATGCACGGCCTCGGGTCCGCAGCCTCGATGGGGAGGCGCACGGGCTTGTGGCCGGGGCGGAAGAGCAGGACCTCGCCCGGGGGGAGGTCGTCCACGCGGGTGAAACCGAGGGCGTCGAACGCGACGGTCTCGCTCGCGGCGGCCCAGGCGCCCTCGGCGTTGTAGCCGTAGCTGCCGGGGCGGATGCCGTGCGGATCACGGAAGGCGATCAGCGTCTCCACGCCGTCGACCTCGAGGAGCGCGACGCACGAGTAGGCGCCGCGCACGCGCTTGAAGACCTCGCGGACGGCGTGCCGCACGTCCTCCGCGTCGTGCCCGCTCGGGCGGCGGGCGCCGAGGGCCTCGGCGAACACGAGCAGGATGGGCTCCACGTCGCATTGCGACTGCACGCGGATGCCGCGGCTCTGGAGCCAGCCCTCGAGCTCGGGGAGGTTGGTGACGTTGCCGTTGTGGGCCATGACCACGCCGGGCCGGCGGGTGTGGAACGGCTGCGCGTCCTCGCGGCTGCCGCCGCCGACCGTCGGGTAGCGGACGTGCCCGATGCCGGCGCGCCCGCCGAGCCCGGCGAGCACCGGCGCGGAGAAGATGCCCGCGACGCTGCCGAGCTCCTTGTAGAGGTGCACGCGCCCGCTCTCGACGGTGCAGATGCCGGCGGCGTCCTGCCCGCGGTGCTGGATCGCCTGGAGACCGATGGAGAGGGCGCCCGCCGCCTTCTCGACGCCGATGAGGCCGATGAACCCACACATTCAGGCCTCCAGGAGCTTGATGAGCAGCTTGGCTTGGTAGAGCGCGTCGTAGTCGGCCCGGTGCTTGAGGCCGAGATCTTCCTTCTCGAGGCCCAGGCGTTCCTCCAGGACCTCCTTGCTCGAGTCGAACCAGTGGACGCCGAGCTTGCCCGTCGCGAGGGCCTTGGTGTCGAGCGCCTTGTAGCCGAAGGGGTTCGGCAGCTCCTCCGCCGCGTATCCCCACGCGACGAAGCTCCAGTCGAACGGGGCGTTGTGGCCCACGAACACGGGCTTCGTGCCCGGCTTCGTGTGGGTGCGCACCCACTCGGCGAGGGCGAGCAGGGCGTCCCGCCGGGGCTGCCCGTCGCGGCGGAGCTGCTCGATGTCGAGGCCGTTGACCTTCATCGCGCCGGGGTCGACCTTGGGGCCCTCCGGCTTGATCTCGACGTAGAACATGGCGCCGAGCGTGAGCACGCCGTCGGCGTCCGGCGCCACGACGACGGCCCCGAGGGAGACCATGTCGTAGATCGCCGGGACCGGCCCGGAGCACTCGATGTCGACGGAGAAGTAGGTGGCGCGGGTCTCGGGCGGCATCTCGCTGCTCCAGCGCGGCGGGCATAACCGGCCACCGTTCCGGACGTGGGGGAGGGCACCGGGGTTACGCTGGGGTCGGTGAACCGCCTTGCTTTCACGCTCGCGCTCGCTCTCGGGGCCCTCCCCGCGGGCGCCGCCGTGGCCGCGCTCACCGGTCTCGGCGTCGTGCGCGGGCTCGGCACGCTCCACATCGCCACCGCCGCGGCGTTGGTCACGATGTTGCCCGTGGCGGGCCTGTGGTCCTTGTTCGGGCGTACACCGCCGGCGTTGGCCGCCGCCCTCGTGGTGTGGCCCGGGCTGCTGCTCGCGGGGCTCCCCGGCTACTTCCCGGGGGAGGTGCCCGGCGCCATCGGCACGGGCTTCGCGGTGTTCGCGTCACCGGGCGGGCTGGAGATGTCGCGGAGCGCCGCGCGGCTCGGCGAGCGGGTGGGAGAGCCCGTGGCGCGCGCCCCCCAGGGGTCGGCCCCGGCGCCCGAGGCCGAGCGCAAGCTCCCCGATTGCGTGCCGAGCGCCGTGCCCGCCTCCGGGGACCAGGCCGCGCTCCCCTACGAGGGCACCGGCCACAGCATGGCCATCCCCGTCCAGTTCGGCGATGTCGAGCTCCCCATGCTCTTCGACACCGGCGCGAGCGTGACCACGCTCAACCGCGAGAGCCTCGCCCGCATCGGCGTGCGCGTGCCGACCGACGCCCCCGAGATCACCCTCCGCACCGCCAACGGCGAGCGCACGGCCCGGCTCGTGCTCGTGCCGCGGGTGTGGGTGGGCGGGCTGCCGGTCGAGGGCGTGACCGTCGGCGTCTGCGAGGAGTGCGCGGACGACCGCACGATGGGCCTGCTCGGCCTCAACGTGTCGAGCCAGTTCCTCGTGACCGTCGACACCGCGCGCAAGGAGGTGGTGTTCCAGTCCCGCGACGGCAGCGGCGACCGCCTCATCGACGTGTCGTCGTGGCTGCGCGTCTCGGCGCGCGCGACGATCTTCCCGGACACCCGCGTCGAGGTCGAGGTGACCGGTGACAACGCCGCGCCCCGCGCCATCGCCGAGGCGGTGGTGGGCGTCGCGTGCGGGGACGATCGCTTCGTCGCCCGCCTCACGAACGTGCCCCCCGAGGGGAGCGCCACGACCACGGTGAACCTGCCGCGCGGCACCGACTGCACCGAGTACCGGGTGACCCTGGACTCGGCGCGGTGGTGAGCGGGCTGGGACAATTGCTCGAGCAGGCCGGCACCTACGACGCCGCTCGGGCCGCCGCCGCGGAGGCGGGGGTCGCGCTCCGGCCCGAATCCAAGGTCGACGCCTCGATGGTCCGGGTCACGGTTCGGACCCTTCGTGCGCTCGCTCCGGTGCTACCGGCGGACGCGCCCGGGGCCGCGGAGGAGCGCGCGTCGATCGAGGCCTACCGGCAGGCGCTCCACGCGCTGCTCGTCGCCGTGGTGGCCGCATGACCGGCGCGGAGCAACTGGACACGATGTTGTGCGCACGCGAGCGGCCCGTCTACGAGGCCCAGGAGGAGGCCGCGTGGCAGGCCCATCGGGCGGAGGTCTACGCGCGGGCCGTGGGCATCGCGATCGTGGAGGCGGAGCTCGCCGAGTCGTCGCGTCCGCTGCTGCGCGATCTGCTGGCGCTCACGCGGCACGCCGCCCCCCACCCCTTCGACACGTTCCTGGAAGCGAGCCTCCTGGAGAGCCGCTTCGGTCGCTGGCTCGAGCCCGTACACGCGGCCGCGCGGGTGCTGGAGAACCTCTACGCGAAGGAACGGCTACGGTTGATCGCGGCGCTGTACGGGGACCTGCCGTTCCTGTCCGAGGAGGCGCTCGTCGCCGCGGGGCTCGACCCCGGCCGGGCGCCCGACTGGAAGGTGATCCACGACCGGCTGTGACGCGCCCTTCAGGTGCCCGGCCGCACCACAAAGATCCCCTGGTACCAGACCCGCCACGCCTCGAGGTAGACGGGCAGCCGCAGCTCGGACACCTCGCCCGTCGTGTGCTCGCCGGCGATGAAGCGCCGGAGCAGATCCCCCTCGTAGAGTGCCATGTGGCGCACCCAGTGCGGCTCGCCGTCGAGCGTCGCGAGCGCGGGCTCGGCCGGGTTGGGAACGCGGCTGAGGAAGAAGACCACGTCGCCGCTCCGCAGCAACGACCAGTCGATGTGCTCGGTGAGGACGCCGTCGAGGCCCGCGACCGGGGCCCCCAGGGCGCGGCTGGCCACGAGCTCGGTCGGGTTGACCGAGAGCTCCTTCCACCGTTGGCCGGTCACGTCGGTCCACGCGAGGAAGACCAGGCCCATGCAGTCGAGGGACTCCGCCCGGCCCGCCCACCGGTAGGGGCGGCCGAGGTACTGCCGCGCGGCCGTGATCAGCGGCGCCGGGTAGGCCGCGTCGGGGGCCCCGGCGGGGGCGTAGCGGGGGGCGGTTGCAGCCGGGGCGGACGGCGGCGTCGCCGTGAGCGTGCTCACCGCGTCGGCGGCAGCGGCGGGGTCGGCGGCGAACGCGGCGAGGAGCACGAGCACGGCTGCAAGGTACCCGGGAACGCGGGGCCGTCCTCGCCTTGTTGGGGTGCGGGCGCGCTTTTGACGGGTGCGTTTTCGACGGGCGCGTCCGGCGCGGACGCCGGCCGGCGTGCTGCGGGCTCGGGCCGGAGGCCCTCGGTCGGCGCGCGGACGCGCCGGACCGGCCGGCGGACCGGCC
>JAKFCH010000259.1:0-16316 GCA_036676765.1 Deltaproteobacteria bacterium | reverse complement strand
CCCGCGCCGACGGCGCCGGCCGTCGCCACGGACGCCCGCACCCTCGTCAACGCCTGGCGGGTGCGCCACAACCTCGCCGTCGCGTGCCTCCAGGCCGGTGACGCTCCCGGCGCGCTCGTCGAGGCCCGCGCCGCCCTCGCGCTCGCCCCCGCCGAGCGCCGCGCCGAGCCGCTCCTGCTCGTGGCGGTCGCCGCGGCGCAAGCGGGGGACGTGCCGACCGAGCTCGAGGCCCTCGAGCGCCTGGGGGACACCGCCGAGGTGCACTGGGGCATCTACTACAACGCCAGCATCGACGCCGCCTCGGTCGGCCGCCCCGACCTGGCCCACCGCTTCGCGCAGGCCTCGCTCGCCCGCGGCGGGGACACGGCGCAGGTCGCGCCCATGGCCGTGCGCGCGGCCCTCCGGGTGGAGGCGCTCGACGCAGCGGTGTCCGCCGTCGGGCTCCTCCCGGCCGAGCACGTGGTGCGCGCGGAGCTCGTCCGGGCGCTGATCGCGGGCGGGAGATGCCCCGACGCGGTGCGGCTCTCGCCGGGGGCCTGCCCGTAAGCGGGCGGTCGCACGCCCGGCCGACACCAAAATGGCCGTGTCCCATGCGTGCAGCGAACCCGCAACGGGCTACGCCTCGGGGATGAAACTCCTCCTCCTCGCCGCCGGCCTGGCCCTCGCCCAGTCTCCGTCGTCCACTCCCGCCCCCGCCCCTCCGGGGGCCGCGACCAACGCGCCCGGCAGCAACACCGCCGTCACGCCCGGCGCCGCGGCCCACGCCGATGACGCCGCGATCGTGCGCGCCCTCGACCTCCCCGCCAGCGCGGGCAAGCTCCGGAACGCCGGGGTGCCCGAGGCCGACGTGCGCGGCTCGCTCGGCGCGATGCGCGAGGCCGGCGTCTCCGCCGGTGACGCGACGGAGGTCACCGAGGCCACCGTCACCGACGTGGCGGCGCACGGGCCCGTCGACAACTTCGGGGCCTTCGTCCAGGAGCGCCTGGCGTCCGGCCTCCGCGGCCGCGAGCTCGCGGCGGCCATCGCCGCGGAGCACCAGGCCCGCGGCAAGGGCAAGCAGGCGGGCGGGCATCACGGCGACCACGCCAACGCCGGTCACGACCACGCGGCGGGCGGCAAGCCCGACGGCGCCGGTCACGGCAACATGGGTGGCGGGCATCCCGAGAACGCGGGCGCGGCCCAACCCCACCCCGGCGGTCGTCCCGACGCGGGACACGCGGGCGGGCACGGGAAGTCCGGCGAGAAGGAGAAGGAGAAATGACCATGACCGTGCTGCTCTTGTCGCTCCTCGCCTGTGGCGAGCCCGAACCCGTCGTGGTCGCGGCTCCCCCGCCCCCCGCGGCCCCCGCCGTCGCGCCCCAGGTGGCCCGCGCCATCGAGCTCGGGCAGGCCGTGCGCGCTCAGCCGACAGACACCACCGGCGCGCTCGCGTCGAAGGGTGGCTCGCGCGCCGAGCTCGAGGGCCTGCTCTACGAGATCGCCGCCGATCCCGCCCTCACCGACGCGTACGTCGCGGCGATGCGGTAGGGCTCAGTCGCTCACCGACTCGCGCGCGAACGCGGCCGATACGTGCCCCACGAACCAGTCGGGGCAATTCGACCGCGCGCCCGTGGCCTGGCGTTCGAACCCACCGTGGGTGACGCGCCAGGCTCCGACGCCCTCCTGCTCGCCGTAGGGCACGGAGCCCGCGGCGTCCGCGGCGGCCACGTCCAGGTCGAACGCCGACCACGTGCCGCAGGGGTCCGCTTGCGTGCACCGCACGTCGCCGTAATCGAGGCGCACGTCCGCGGGGGCGCGCACGGCGTCCACCGTGCCGGCGAGGCCCACCACGACCTGCTCCACGCCCGCCTCGTCGGCGAGCGACGCCCAGCCCAGGTCGGGGCCGAATTCGCCGAAGGTGTAGCCGAGGTCGAGGGACACGGAGTCGCCCTCCTCCACGGGGTCCTCCAGGTCCGGCACCACGAGGCCCACGGCGGTCTCCACGCCCTCGGCGTCGGTGACGACCAGGATCACCGCGTCGTCGTCGGGCGCGCCGCCGAAGCGGATGTCGCACGCCTCGGGGTAGGGGCCCGTGTCCACCGAGGTGACGCTGCCCGCGACGGTGAGCGTCACCGGGCCGAAGCCCGGGTAGTCGAGCCCCGGCCGGCCGAAACACGCGCCGACCGCGGGCGGCACGGGCAGGTCCTCGCAGGCCTCCGGCAAGGCCACCCATTCGCAGGCGGCCAGGAGGAGGAGGGGGGCGAGGATGGCTCGTGTCATGCGGTACCGTCGAAGTGTGCACACGGGAGCGCGCGTGGGGCCGCGGGCTCCGAGGCTCGCTACTCGGTGACCGTGAACATCTGGGCCCCGACCGCGACGTTGGGGAGGTCGGTGAGGGAGACGGTCACGTCGCCCGGCTCGATGAAGTAGAGCGACGGGACCTCCACGCCGTCGTAGACCTCGTCCTCGTTCACGTGGGTCACGTTGTCGGCGGGCACGACGACCTCCTCGGGGGCGGCCGACATCGACGCCGTCACGTCGCCCACGAGCCGCGTGCCGTCGGCGCCCATCGGGATCGGCAGCCACGCGAGCTGGGTGCCTTCGCGCACCTCGGTGGGCGCGGCGCCGCTCTCCAGGCGCTCGAACTCCTCGGTCCACGGCGCGCGGACGAAGAGCGCGAGGTCGAGGGCCGCGGGGCGCTCGAAGCGGAGCTGGATGTGGTCGACCACCACGCCGTTGAGACGCGCGGACAACGTGTAGTCGCCGGGCTCGGTCACGCTGAGCGCGAGCGCGGGGGGATCGGTGTGCTCCACCTGTTCGTCGTCGTCCGGCGCCGACTGGGAGATTGTGACGCCGTCTGCGGGAGCCATGGCGTATTCGATCGCGTCGGCGTCCTCGTCGGTGAGCCGCTGGCCCTTCTCGGTGAGGGAGACGAGGAAGCCCTGCGCGTGCCCGGTCACGATGCCGACCTCGGTGAGATCGGTCTGATCGAGGTACCAGTCGCTGATCAGGCCGAAGGTCATGTTGCCGAGCTCGCCGTTGGCGCCGACGGAGTCGACGCCGCAGGCGGCGAGGAGGGGGAGGAGGACGAAGAGGCGCATGGGGCTCCAGTGGGGGTGCCAGCCCACCAAGCACGAAGTGTGCCACACCCCCGGCCCGCTGGCGCGAGGGCGCACCGGGCCGATAGTCCGCCGGATGGACGAGGATCGGCTCCGCGCGTGGCACCGGGAGAGGATGGCGTGGATGCCGTGGCTCTACTTCCGCCTGAAGGAGAAGGACCGCGCGTGGGCGCGGGCGTGGCAGGCCGAGGTGCACGCGGCGCTCGTGGCGGTCGAGCGTGTGGTGCTCGATCCGACCTGCTTCGTGGCGCCGTCCGCCCGCGTGTTCGCGGAGCCCCACCGTGAGGTGATCGTGGGCGCGGGCGCCGCCATCGGCGCGGACACCTTCGTCCACGGGCCCGTCGTGATCGGCGCGAACGTGACGTTGAACCCGCGTGTCAGCGTGGATGGCGGGCGCGCGGGCGTCACCATCGGGGACGACACCCGCATCGCCACCGGCGCCACGATCTTCGCGTTCGATCACGGCGTCGCGCCCGACCGCCTCGTGCGGGACCAGCCCGTGCGCTCGCGCGGCATCACCATCGGCCGCGACGTGTGGATCGGGGCCAACGCCGGGGTGACCGACGGGGTGGACATCGGGGACGGCGCGGTGGTCGGGATGGGCGCGGTCGTCACCCGCGACGTGCCCGCCGGCGCCGTCGTGGCCGGGGTGCCCGCGCGGGTGATCGGGCAGCGGGGTGACGTGAAATTCGCGTTCCCCGAGTAGGGGCGCGGCTACGACGGGACGACCCGCGCCGCCTGGCGCGCGCGCACCAGCGCGCCGCTCGCGAGGATCACGATGGCGGCGACCACCAGGGCGGCCCCCATGTGTTCGCCCGCGTTGGGGGCCTTGGACCCGACGGTGAGGTGGAGGGCCCACGCCGCGACGACGCCCGCGAGCACGCTCGCGCAGCGGTTGACGGGCACGGAGAAGGTGTTCTCGCGCGGGTCGAGGAACACGAGCGTGCCGAAGATCCCGGCCCCCTGGGAGAGCACGCCGACGGCGAGGGTCGGCACGAGCAGGCCCGAGGTGAGGAAGCTGGTGAAGCCGACGCGGAGCTGCTCCCCGAGCGCGGTGAGGCCGAGGGCCGCGAACCCGCCGAGGAGCAACAGCGTGATCGGCGCGATCACGAGCTGCTCCTCGGCGAAGTAGCGGAGGGTCGCGCCGACGTCGTTCGACTTGGCCATGCGGCTCATGATGCGGAAGCGGAGGAAGTAGGCGCCGAGGTAGAGCCCGATGGTGACGAGCGCGCCGGTGGTCAGGTTCGTGGGCCCATCCCCCGAGAAGGCGGCCAGCAGCGCCGCGAACGACAACGCGAGGCCCACCCAGCTCTCGGGCTTCGGCCGGCGGCCCGTGAGGGCGTCGACCACCGGGGCGATGACGAGCACGCCGCCGCGCATGATCAGCATCACGAGCACGATGCTGACGTTCTCGAAGGTGTAGGCGAGCGTGGTGGTGGTGAGGATGACGGCGGTGCAGAGCCCGGACAGGAAGGTGCCGAGCGTGGGGGAGGGGACGGTGTACCCGCCGACCTCGCGCTGTGTCGCGTTGCGCCACCACCCGGTGCCGAGGAGGAACAGCACCATCACCACGACGCTCGCGGCCGTGGACACCGGCAGGAGCGTGGCGCCGGCGAGGTGGGTGCCGCTCCCGGACCAGGACCCGGAGGAGATCGCCTTGGTCAGCGCGGTGAACGGGACATAGCAGAGGAAGTACCCCGCTGCCGGGATCCAGATCGAGCCGAGGAGACGAGGGCGCAACATCTCCGAGCGGTAGCCCATGTGTGACGAACTGGCGACAAATCCGTGACGAACCGGCCTTATCGGCCGCTCGACCTCGCGCGGACCGAGTTTAGCTTGATCGCATGAACGGTACCTTGGACGCCTTGGATCGGGGCCTGCACGTGCTCGCCGGGCTTTCGGGCGTAACGACGCACAGCGTCCACACGCCGCTCGGCACGATCCGCGCCTACGAGGCCCGCCACGGCGGCCCGCTCCCCACGCTCGTGCTCCTCCACGGGCTCGCCGCGGGGACGGCCGCCCAGTACGTGCCCTTCTTCCTGGCCGCGCGCGGGATCTTCCGCCGGGTCATCGCCCCGGATCTGCCCGGCCACGGCGGGAGCCCGCCGCTGGCCGACATGAACACCCCCGCGCTCTACGCCGCGGTGGTGGCCGCCCTCGACGCCCTCCTCGACGAGCCCCCCATCGTCTACGGGAACTCGCTCGGCGGCGCCGTCGCGGTCCACTACGGCCTCTCCCGCCACGCGCGCGGCCTGTTCCTGACCTCGCCCGCGGGCACGCCGCTCCCCGATCCGCTCCTGCGCACGCTGCTCGAGCGCATGCTCATCGCGAGTGACGACGCCGCGGCCATGATGCTCGCCGAGATGGCGGAGCGCCCTCCCGCGTGGGCGCGCTTCATCGCGTCGGACGTGCGGGCGCGCTTCGCCCAGCCCCACATCCGGGCGCTGGTCACGAGCGTGCGCAACGAGCACGGCTTCTCTCCCGACGACCTGCGCCGCCTCGACGCGCCCACGCTGCTCGTGTGGGGCGGCGAGGACCACATCCTCCCGCCGGAGATGTTCGCCTACTGGAAGGCCCACCTCGTCGCGACGATCGAGCGGCCGGTCGGGATCGGGCACGTGCCCCACGTGGACGCGCCGCTCTGGACGTGGCGGCGGCTGGTGCGGTTCGCGGAGGACGTGACGCAGGGGCGCCGGTAGTCCTTCCGGACGTCCCGATGGCGGCCGCCCGCGATAGCTTGTCGCGCACGATGTCCGCCCGCACGACCTCCCCCGAAGGGGGATCCCGTCCGCACCCCGTCACCACCGCGGACGGGCACGTCCTCGCCGCGGACCTGTTCCTGCCGTCGAGCGGCGCGGTCACCCACGCCGTGCTCATCGCCCCCGCGATGGCGGTCTCGCGGCGATACTACCGGGCCTTCGCCGCGTACCTCGCGGAGGGCGGCGCCGCCGTGCTCGTGCCGGACTACCGCGGCGTCGGCGGCTCGGGCAACGCACGCACCCCGTCCACCCTCGTCACCTGGGGCGAGCAGGACCTGCGCGCCTCCGCCGCCGCGCTCCGCGCCCTCCACCCGGACGCGCCGCTCCTCTACGTGGGGCACAGCGCCGGCGGCCAGCTCTTCGGCCTCGCCGAGGTGGAGACCTTCGCCGGGGTGCTGCTCGTCGCGAGCGGCAGCGGCTACTGGGGTCACTACGCGGGCACCGCCCGGCTCGCGATGTGGACCCTCTGGCACCTCGCCATGCCGCTGGCCGTCTGGCTCTGGGGCTACCTCCCCATGCAGCGCTTCCGGCAGGGCGAGGACGTGCCGAAGGGCGTCGCCCTCCAGTGGGCCCGGTGGGGGCGGCACCCCCGCTACGTGGGCGCGCACGCCGACGCGAACGGCGGCCTCGGCTACGCCGGGTTCACCGGCCCGCTCCGCTCCTACGCCATCGCCGACGACAGCTACGCCCCGCCGCGCGCCGTGGCCGCGCTCGTGGCGCTCTACCCCAACGCCGCGTCCGAGGTCTGCGCGCTGGAGCCCGCGGCCCTCGGCGTGACCCACCTGGGCCACTTCGCCTTCTTCCTGCGCGCGTTCCGCGACCCGTTGTGGATCGACGCGCGCGCCTGGCTCCAGGCCCGCGCCGGGCTCGAGCCGGTGGCCGACGAGCGTTCGACGGCGGGGTGAGCCGCTCGGTGGCGCACTTCGGGGCGCGCACTTCGGGGCGCGGGGGTGGTACGTTTGACGGATGGTCTGGCTCCTCCTCGCCTGCAATACTCCCGACGCGGCCCCGCGTGACCTCGACACCGTCGCCCACGACCTGTGGGCGCACTACGCCGCCGAGGACGACGAGGGCCTCCGCCTCGACATCGTGGACCTGCGCGGGCTCGTCGACCCCGACGCGCTGCCGCTCGAGGGCACGTTCACCGACCTGACCGCCGACGAGGCCGCCGTCGGAGGCGCCGCCGGGGTCGATCCCGGCCCCGCCGTCGGGCTCTACGTCGCCAACTTCGTCGACTGCACGCCCGACGAGATGGAGCGAATCCTGTTCGCGACCAACCAGGACGAGCTCTACCCCGGCAACTACACCGCCTACCAGCGCGACTACACCACCGATGTCGAGGCCTACGAGGCGCGGACCGCCACCCACCTCGCGTGGGACTCGACCTACTCGGTGACCATCCCCCTCACCGGCGACTACACCTCGACCATCCGCGGCGGCGTGCACTACACCGCTGACGGGGAGGACGGCCCCTACCTCACCTCCCGCACGGTCATGCCGGCCCCGGCCACCACCGATCCCGACACCATCGTGTTCGACGTCGACTTCCAGATGGAGGCGTTCTACCCCCACGACGGCGGCGTGATCCACGTCTTCGGCATGTGGCGCCACATCGACCTGCCCAGCGGCTTCGGCACCGACAGTGACATCGGGGTGAGGCTCATCATCGACGGGTTGCACGGGTGGGACGAGGACACGACGAAGATTTGTGAGGAGGGGCGGATCTAGGGGTTGGCAACGTGGCTCCCGGCGAGGCCCTTCCACCACTTGTGGCGGCCGACGCGGTAGCCGAGGTCCTGGAGGATGCGGGCCAGGGGCTCGGCATCCCAGGTCGTGATGTACGCCCGCTCGGCGCCGCGCTCGCGGGCCGCGTGCTCCCGATCGGCCACGATGGCGCGGACCTCCGAGGCACCGGCCGGCGTCACGAAGAAGGGGTCGAACACCACGATGGGCGTTCCGTCGGTTGCCCGTCGAACGTTCGTGCCGACGAGCCCGACGAGCGCTCCCCTTCGCTCGAAGCGTTCGGTGGGAGTGGGCGGTTGCCCGCCGGGGCCCGGCTCGAAGGCATCGCGAAGGGGGGCGGTGTCGATCGGGGGGTGCCCGCCGTGGTGGCAGGAGCGCCGCTCCAGGGTCGGGTCCTGGGCCAGCGGGGTGGCGCTGGTCAGGGACTTCTCGAGGTCGAGCCCGACGAGCTCGTAGCCGAGCCGCCCGTAGAAGCCGGCGACCCGGTGGTTGTCCGCCATCGAATTCAAGGACACCGCGGCGAAGCCGCCGCCTCGCGCGCAGTGCTCGAGGTGGGCCATCACCTCGCTCCCAAGGCCCTGGCCGCGCGCGGTCCCGGTGAACACGATGCTGTTGAGGTGACACACCCGGATGTCGCCATTCGGGGTGTGGAGCGTGCGCAGCGAGCTCCACAGGAAGCCCTGGCAGGCCCCGGAGGCCTCGATGGTGACGAGGACATCGGTGGCGGCTTCGGCGCCCGATGTCAGCCGCCGTGTCAGGACCTCCGTGTCGGGCCGGGCCCCGCGGTTCCGGAGGCTCTCGGCTTGCAGGGCGACACACCGGGCGATCTGGGCGGCGCCCGTGACGAGACGGGCGCGCCAGCGTGGGGTGGGCCGCGGGGCGACCAGGGCGTCGCGGAGGGCGGCGACGGCTGGCGAGTCGGGGTTCATGTCGGGTGCGCTCGGCGCCCTACTTGTCGCTGATCCGCCATCGGAACCGCGTCGCCACCTCGGCGAGCGCGTCCGCATCGGACGGATCGCGACCCTCGAGCGCCATCTCCATCCGCTCGGCGAGCCGCTCGTTGAAGTCCACGATGTTGTCGACGGACTCGTGGGAGGTCGTGGCGCCGGACACCCAGAGGTTGTCGCGGCCCTGCTGGCGCTCCATGGCGTGGGCGGTGCCGTCGAGGATGGCCTCCCGGGAGAGCTGCGGGGAGTAGGTCCAGCGGCGTTGTTCGAGCACCTTGACGTAGGTGGCGCCCTGCGCGCGGAGGTCGTTCACGAGGAGGGCCTCGAGCTCGTCGTTGGGGAGTTCGGGGTTGCCGGCCTGGTAGCAGACGTAGATGTCACGGCGGGTGCGGGAGCGCGCCGCGGCGGCGCGGGTCTTGTCACCGGTGCGCCGGGCCACGAGGAGGCGGGACTGGGCGAGGGCGGCGGAGCCCTTGGCGGCGGACTCGAAGGAGTGGGTGTCCTGCTCCTGGAACCAACCTTCGGCGTCGACCAGGGTGGTGACATATTCGCGCCAGGTGAGGCGGCCCTCGCGGATTGCGTAGGCGTCGAGCTCGTCGTCGGTGAAGGGGAACCAATCCCGGGCGAGCCCGAGGCGGGTGGTGATCACGAGGTGGTCGAACTCGAGGACGCCGGTGTCGGTGTGCACCTGGTAGGCGCCGTCGTCGCGCGTGACCTTCCCGATGCGCTGGTCGAGCCGCACGTCGAGCTTGGAGGCGAGGTTCGCCCACAGGTGTTGCCAGCCGGGGATGGGCTCGCCCACCTGGGAGGTCACGGCCGACCAGATGAGGGAGGGCACGTTCCAACGGAGGCCGTAGAGGGTCGGGACCTTGTCGAGGCCGCCGTAGCCCATGATCGAGACGGTACGCAGGGCGAAGCGGGCGATGACATCCAAATCGCGCTCCTCCAGCCATTGGCCGAAGGGCTTCGCCATCTCCTCGCGCATCGAGGCGTCGCGCGTGCCCGGGGCGCCGTTGGGGCAGCCGTGGAGATCCCATTCGTGGAAGGTCAGCCAGTCGCCGACGTACTTCGCCATCTGGAGGCCGGCCTTCACCGGGCCGCCGGCGCCGAGGACGTAGGCCTTGAAGTCGGTGGTCTCGCCCTCCTCGGTGTGGATGACGTGGCGCTTGAGCGGGTGGGTGCTCATCCCGGCCTCGCGCATCCACTCGCGGACGGTGCGGTAGCCGGTGGTGATGTAGCAGGTGCCCATCTCGTGACCCAGGCCGTCGAGCGTGACGGTGAGCGACTTTCCGCCCACCTGGGCGTCGCGTTCGAGCACCACCACGTCCGCCATCTTCCGGTCGGTGAGGAGGCGCGCGAGGGAGAGGCCGCCGGGCCCCCCGCCGATGATGCCGATCCGTGCCATGTCCGCTCCTCAGGAGGGGGTTGTGTGGGCGCGGACTCTACCATGTCGGGCTTCGATGCCCCTCGAACTACATCGATCGGTCGAGACGCGTCGCGGCGTTTGCCGCCTCGGCCTGCGTACGGAGCGCGTGCGCCATCGCCACCGTTCCCAACCGCACCCGCGCGAGCGGGACGAACAGGGCGAAGAGGCCGCTGAACGGCTCGTGGGTGTGGTACAGGGTGGGGCCGCTGGGGGCCTGTTCGAGGGACTGTGTGCGGGTGGCGCGTACCAGCCCGAGCGTAGCGAGCATTCCTGTGTAACGGTACGCGAACGTGGCGCGAAGCACGCCGCCGACGCTCGGCGCCGGGGGCTGGAAGGTGGTCAGGACCTCGCCGGCGACGGGGCCGTAGCTCCCGTCCTGCCAACACACGTGGAGGCGGAAGGCGCTGCCGATCCCGTCGAGCGTGCCCTCCACGCGGACCACGAAGGGGTTCCAATCCCCGTAGGTGGCCACGTCGGTGAGCGTGCGCCACACGACCTCGATGGGGGCGTCGATGGGCAGGCGGTATTCGGAGAGGGGGGGCATCGGCGCTCCGGCTACGGGGAGGGCGAGGGGGGGTAGAACTGGGTTGCCCACCGCTGGAAGGCCCGGAGGTCCGGCTCCTGGGGCTCCACGAGGTCGCCGATCGGATAGCGCGCGACCCAGGCGCGCGCGTCGAGCCGGATGTCATGCTTGAACAAGTGCATCACGGGGGTGGCCAGCAGGGTGGCGACCGGATGCGGCCCCCGCCCGGGCGCCACGGGCGCGTCGTCATTCCCCAGGCGCACGGACAGGGCGATCGTCAGGCGCGTCCTCTCCCCGTCGATGGGCGTCGGGAGGACGAAGTGTCGCGACCGCATCGCGCCGCCGAAGGAGGCCACCTCGGTCACCTGGTAGCCGAGCCCGTGCGCCCGGCTCCGGAAGCGGAGCGACTGGTCGTAGCCGACGAGCCCGGTGCCGAGCCGCCGGATGATCGCGTAGGCGACCCCGATCGACGCGCCCTCCGCCGCGAACGGCTCGAACGGCGCGACGCCGCGGTAGCCGTGGACGGTGGTGAAGTGGGTGGCGTCCGCGAGGTCCTGCATCACCACCTCGGCCGAGGTGGGGACCTCCAACGTCTCGAACACCGGCGCGGTCCACCGGTCCTCGTCCACCGGAGGCACCTCGAAGTCCGGCGCCGCGCCGTCGGGTGCGACCCACGTGAGCACCAGCCCGTTCTGCTCGCGCACCGGGAGCCCCATCAGGACGCCCGACGTCTCCTCGTCGGGCGCGCCCGTCGACATCCGGTACCGGCGGCGGTGGAGCGGGCACTCGAACGTGTCACCGACCACGCGGCCGCCATCCCCAAGGCGTGCGCCCAGGTGGGGGCAGACGTTCCACGTGGCGTGCACCTGCCCGGAAACGCCGCGGAACACGAGCAGATCGCGCGAGGCCACGCGCGCGACGACGGCGCTGCCGGCTGGCAACCCCTCCGACGCCACGACGAAGAACCAACCGCGTGGCAGGCGCGCGGGACGGGTGGCGAAGGCGGCGCTCAACACGGCCGCACGCGCGGGGAAGGCTGGTCGTGCATCATCGTCGGGCCCGGGCTCGCCTGCCTACTACCGGGCAACTTCCCGCGCCGCAAGCTCGTCTATGGCCGAGGACTCCCGGGCCTCAATCCAGCCCCTCGCCGACGAGGAGCGCATGGAGGCCCTCCGGGTTGTCCGTGTGCACCCAGTGCCCCGCATCCGGGAGCACGTGGAGGTGGAGCCCGGGCAGCGCGGCGGCGAAGCGGGAGAGCTCGGCCTCCGCCCAGCGCTCGGAGCGTTCGGCGCGCACGACGTCGACGCGGGCGCGCCGTTCGGGGGAGAGGAGCCAGGGCCACGCGTCGACCCGCGCGTAGTCCGCCAACATCGCCTCGATGCCGTCGAGATCGAAGCGCCACACGAAGCCGTCGCCGTCGGGCGCGGCGCGGAGGTTGGTGGTCATCCACTGGGCGAGCCCGGCGCTGAAGCCGGCCGCGGTGAGCACGTCCACGACGCTGTCGCGGCGGGGGAGGGGCATCGGCACCGTGCGGAGCGCCTTCACGACGCGCACCACCTCGGACTGGAGGGCGAGGGGCAGCTCGGGCAGGCCCGGCGCCACGTCGAGGACCCAGACGCGGTCCACGGTGTCGCCGCGCGCCTCGGCGGCCGCGCCCCACAGGAGCGCCACCTTGCCGCCGAAGCTGTGGCCGATGGCGGTGCGCGGGTGCACGCCGAGGTGGTCGGCGAGCGCGAAGAGGTCCTCGGCGCACGCCGCGACGGTGTGTGGGGGCGGGGCGCCGCGGCTGTCCCCGTGGTTGCGAAGGTCGGGCAGGACGAAGCCCCACGTCGGGTCGGCCGTCGTGAGGCGCCGGGCGACCGTGCGCAGGTTCTGGCCCGAGCCGAGCATTCCGTGCAGGAGCCACGCCCACCGGGTCGGGGTGGCGCCGGGCGCGGTCTGGAGGACGTGGTGGAGCAGATAGGGCATCCGGCCGCCTAGCCGCGACGGCGGGCGGACGCCAACCCGGGGGCGCCGCCGGACGCAGCCCCGGAGGCGCCGGGCTAAGAGGCCGGCAATGACTCCCCCCCGCGAACGCGCCGTCCTCGTCGGTGTCCAGCTCCCCGGGGTCGATCCGATCGACCACGCCGCCTCCCTCGCCGAGCTCGGCCGCCTCGTCAACACCCTCGGCTACGAGGTGGTCGGCGAGGTGAGCCAGCGCCGGGACGGGCTCTCGCCGGGCGCCGTGCTGGGGGAGGGGAAGCTCCACGAGCTCGCGGATTGGACCGCCGGCACCGGCGAGGTCACCGTGGGGCCGCGCCGGGTGGTGAGCAAGGCGCGGGCGAAGTGGGAGGAGCTCGCCGGGGAGGACGACGAGCCGCTGCCGGAGGTCCCCGACGAGTGGCCCGCCGACGTCGTCGAGGGCGAAGACGAGCCGGACGAGGCCAAGGAGCGCGCCTCCCGACGCGCCGACATCGTCGTGGTCGACCACGACATCAGCCCGAGCCAGGCCCGCAACCTCGAGTTGGCCACCGGTGTCCCGGTGCTCGATCGCACCGGCGTCATCGTGGAGATCTTCCACCGCCACGCGCAGAGCAAGGAGGCGCGGCTCCAGGTGGAGATCGCGCGGCTGGTCTACCTCGTGCCCCGGATGCGCGCGTCGGGCGGGGCGGAGCGGCAACGCGGCGGCATCGGCGGGAAGGGCGCGGGCGAGAGCGCGCTCGAGCTGGATCGTCGCAAGGTCCGCGATCGCATCGCGCAGCTGCGCGAGGAGCTCGTCGCCATCGAGAACGAGCGCGGCACCCGTCGCGCCCGCCGCGCGGATCAGCTCCGCGTCGCCCTCGTCGGCTACACCAACGCCGGCAAGAGCTCGCTCATGCGCGCGCTGACCGGCAGCGAGGTGTACGTGGCGGACAAGCTGTTCGCCACGCTCGACACCACCGTGCGCACGCTCCAACCCGAGACCGTGCCGCGCGTGCTCGTGTCCGACACCGTCGGCTTCATCAAGAAGCTGCCCCACGACCTCGTCGCGAGCTTCCGCAGCACGCTCGACGAGGCGCTGGAGGCCTCGCTCCTCCTCACCGTGGTCGACGCGTCGGATCCGACGTTCCGCGCCCAGTACGAGGTGACCCGCACCGTGCTCGCCGAGATCGGCGCCGACGTGGTGCCCGGGCGGCTGGTGCTCAACAAGATCGACCGCGTGGACGACGCGACCCGCGCCGCGCTCGTCGAGGAGTACCCCGACGCGATCCTGCTCTCCGCGCACGATCCGGCCGACGTGGCCCGGATGCACGCAATGATCGTGGCGTGGTTCGAGCGCGACATGCCGGAGACCGAGCTGTTCGTCCCCTGGGCCCTCGGCGCCGTCGTGGGCGAGGTCCACGCGCGCGTCCGCGTCGTGTCCGAATCCTACGAGGACGACGGCGTGCGCTTCGTCGTGCGCGGCCGCAAGGAGGACGTGGCGAAGCTGGTGGGGATGGTGGGGTGACCGTCGGTAGCCTCACGGTCGACGGGTCCTGGAAGGGCCTCCCCCCGCTCCTGCCGCCGACCCCGCTCGCATCGCTCGGGGAGCTCGGGTGGAGCCTGCTCGACGACTCCCTCCCGTCCGTGGTCGCCGTGCTCCGGGTCGACGCCCTGGACCGCAACCGTGCGTGGATGCGCCGCTTCCTCGCCCGCACCGGGGCCACGCTCGCCCCCCACGCCAAGACGACGATGAGCCCGGAGCTGTTCGCGCTCCAGGCGGCCGACGGCGCCTGGGGCCTGACCGTGGCGACGGTCCACCAGGCGCGGATCGCGCGCCGATGCGGCTTCTCCCGCATCCTGCTGGCCAACGAGCTCTGCGCCGGGCCCGAGCTCGCGTGGCTGGCGCGCGAGCTTCGCGACGATCCGACCGCCGAGATCGTCCCCCTCGTGGACAGCGTGGCGGGCGTGGAGCGGCTCGCCGCCGCGCTCGCCGAGGTGGGGCGGCCCGTGCCCGTGCTCGTCGAGATCGGGTGGGCGGGCGGTCGGGCGGGGTGCCGGACGTTGGCGGAGGCGCTCGACGTGGCCCGCGCGGTGGCGGCCTCCCCGGCGCTCGCGCTCCGTGGCATCGAGGCGTACGAGGGGCTCGTCCCCGGGCCCACTCCCGAGGCGCGGGAGGCGCGGGTGCGGGGTTTTCTCGCGCTCGTCTGCGAGGTCGCCACGGCGTGTGAGGGCCTCTATGCGACCGGTGAGCGCCCGATCCTCACCGCCGGCGGCTCCACGTTCCTCGATCTGGTCGCCGACCGGTTCGCGCCGCTCTCCGACCGTTTCCTGCCGCTCCTCCGCAGCGGGTGCTACCTCACCGGCGACCACGGCATCTACGCCGCGGCGATGGACCGCCTGCGCGCGCGGGATCCGTCCCTGGCCGACCTCGGCGGCCTCGACCCCGCCCTCGAGGTGTGGGCGACGGTCCTCTCCCGCCCCGAGCCCGGGCGTGTCATCGTGGCGGCGGGCAAGCGCGACATCGGCATCGACGCCGGCCTCCCCGTCCCGATCCGGACGAGCCGCCCCGGCGACGGGCCGCCCACCGCGCTCCCCGACGTGCGCGTGGTCGAGGTGAACGACCAGCACAGCCACCTCGTCGTACCCGACGCGAGCCCGATCCGCGTCGGCGATCGCGTGGCGCTCGGCATCACCCACCCCTGCACCACCTTCGATCGGTGGTCGGTGCTCCTGTGTGTCGATCCCACGTGGCAGGTGGTCGGCGCGGTGCAGACGTGCTTCGGTTGAGTCGGGGGCCGTGTCCTGTCCGAGGATTGCGGCGCTACCGACGCGTCGCGCTCGGTGTAAGGTAGGGCATGCTCCTCTTCCTTCCTGCCGCCTTCGCGATGTCCGACCCCTGGGACTGCTCCACGCCGGCGAGCCTGGTGGAGATGCGAGCCGTTTCGTTCCTGGACCCCGATTACGTGTTCGAAGAAGCGTGGGATGCCGCGTACGCGTGGGTGGACGGCGATTGCGTGACCTGGTGCGACGAGCCGTGGTCGTACTCGTGCGAGGAGGCCGCGTGCACGACCGCCGCGGGGGAGGAGATCGAGTACCGTTTCTACGACGAGTGGTCCCCCGATAGTGTGTCCGAGCAGCGCCTGGTCGTGCGGCTACCGGAGGATGCCGGCGAGACGTGGACCGAGCTCACGCTGGAGCGAACCGACTCCAGGAGCGGCGATCACTTCTCCAGCTCGAGCAGCGAGGCGTGGACCGTCTCCTGGGTGGGTACCGTCTCGCCCGACTGGCCGGCTGACGAGAGCGTGTCCGCGAGCTCCTCTTCGTACTGGGGGACCGCCGGCGGCACGACGTACAGCGGGTCGGGCCTGGCGTTCGCGGGCTCCGAGTGCGCATGGTCGGACGAGGTCGACCGGGGTGAGGGTGACTCCTGCGACCCGAGCTGGGGGTCCCACCTCCGCCGCACGATGAACGACATCACCGCCACCGTGGACTGGATGCCATGCGACACGTGCTTCGGCGGGCGGTACATGGGCGTGTTCGCCGGTGCTTCCGTCGGGGCGGTCGACCCGGTCACCTGGCTTCCATCCGGCACGACCGACGCGGATGGGGACGGCTACTATGCCGACGTCGACGATTGCGACGACGCGGACCCGAGCGCGCATCCTTGCGCGGATGACGCCCCGTACGACGGCGTCGACCACGACTGCGAGGAGGACGACGACTTCGACGCGGACGGCGACGGCTACCTGGCCGAGGCCTACGGGGGCGACGACTGCGACGACACGACCCGCTACATCCGACCGGGAGCGGTCGATACGGAGTGCGACGGCGTGGATTCGGACTGCGACGGTGTGGATCCGTGCAGCGAGGACACGGGCA
>JAKFCH010000258.1:0-14501 GCA_036676765.1 Deltaproteobacteria bacterium | reverse complement strand
GGGCCCCGCGAGGCCGAGCGCGAAGCCCGCGGCGGCGAGCGCGACACGGCCGACCGCGCCCACCCCTCGCCGCGCCGCGAGCGCCGCGAGGCCGAGGAGCCCGACCGCCCCGACGAGCAGCGGGGGGAGGAGGGGCTGGAGTGCGGGGTAGAGCGCGGAGCCGAGCGCCGAGCCGAGGGCGAGAGCGACGAGGGGAGGCATGCCCGGCCGGCAGCAAGCGGCGTGCCGGGATGGCAGGCGCGCCACGATGCCGGCGCACACGTGCTCTCCGATGCGTCGGGTGACGGACGTCGGCGGACGTCCGTCAGGTGTCGGCGGACGTCCGTCGCTCGACGCTCAGGGAACGGGCGAGGTCACCGGGCCGGCCGCCGCCGAGGTCCCCACGCGCCGCCACAACCCCGCGCCGTCGGCGCACCGCGCGACCCCGGGGGCGTACGCGGCACGCTCCCATCCGCGCGCGGCGAGCCCGGTCGCGCTCAACCCGACGCAGCGCGGATCGCGCCGCCCGCCCGTACACTGCAGCGCGATCGGCGGGGCCGCCGCCTCGACGCAGCGCTCGCACGGCGGCGGGGACGCGCAGATGGCGCCGGTGAGGATCCACGCGTCGGCCGGGGCCTCGTCGACCCACCGGGTGCACGGCGCGTAGTTCGTCATGTTGAGCTCGGCGGGGGCCTGCCCGTACCGATCGGGCAGGAGCGACGTCGCGAGCCCCTTCGCGCTGCAGTCGAGGAGGGGCGCCGCGACGGGCACGCGCGCGCGCACCTCGTCGACGATGGCCCACGCGCGGGGATCGTCGCCCGCGTCCATGGGGAGGGGCCGGGGGAGGCCGTGCCACCCGAGCGCGAGGACCACGGCGAGGCTCGCGATGGCCGTCGTGACCGCGGCGTACCGCTCCGGGGCCCACGACGCGAGGCGGGCCGCCGCCACCGGGAGGAGGGCGGCGAGCACGGCGAGGCTCGGCAGCAGGTAGCGATCGGAGAGGGTGGTCCAGTGGAGCATGGCGCCGAGGACCCCGAGCGTCGGCCCGAAGAGCGCGACGGAGGCGAGCGGCGCGGTGCGCCAGCCGCGGGCCGGGACGAGCAGCAGGAGCGCGCCGAGCAGGACGGCAGAGAGCGGGAGGGGGGCGAAGGTGGCGAGGCGGACGAGGTTGGCGGTGCGCAGGGCCGCGCCGCAGGGGCGTCGGAAGGCGGCGAGCGTCGGCAAGGCCTCCCGGGGCTCGTCGGCGCACGCCTCGACGAGCGCGCGCTGGCCCGAGTCGGCGAGGCTGCGGAGATCGTTCGACCGCTGCTTCTGGATCCGCCACTCGAGGGAGGCCTGCTCGGTCACCGCGACCCGGGCTTCGATCGAAGGGCCCACGGCGGCGAGCCCGAGCGCGACGACGAGGAGTGCGCCCTTCCGTCGGGAGGACACGTGGCCGAGCCCGACGAGCGTGGCGAGCAGCGCGCCGACGAACGGGACGAGCGACCGATCGTCGGCGGCCGTCGCGAGGCCCCCCGCAAGCGCGGCGGCCCCGGCGGCCACCCACGACCCGGAGCGGGCGGCCACGGCGGCGAGGCCGAGCGAGAGCGAGAGGAGGCCCGCGACCGCGGCGTAGGGGGAGGTCCAGCTCGACGCCACCAGCAGCGGCGGCGCGGCGGCCACGAGCACGGACGCGGCGCCGCCGGCCCACGGGCCCCCGAAGGCCCGCGCGAGGAGGCCGGCCCCGAAGACTACGGCGGCGACGCCGCCCGAGGAGAGGAGCTGCGCGGCGGTGACGTACCCCACGTGCTCGCCGAGCGTCCCCGCCGCCCAGGGCCAGAGCGCCGCGCGGAACACGGGAAAGCCGTGATCGACGCCGTTGGCCGCGAGCCAGGCGGCGAACAGGTACTCCCTCGCGTCGAAGCCGGTCGGATGCCCGGTGGGCTGGAGCCACCTCCCGACGCGCCAGAGGTGCACGAGCGCTACGGCGATCCCCGCCAGGAACGGCAGCTCCGAGACGATCCGCCGGGCGCCGGATGGCTGGTCGGTCCGCGACACGCCCGCATGCTATCCTGCGGGCCCGCCGTGACCTTCGTCGAGCCCGCCTTCGCCTGGTTCCTGGTCGCGTCGCTCGTGGCCTACACCCTGGTGGGCCGCCGCCGCGGACAGAACGTGCTCCTCCTCGGCGCGAGCTGCCTGTTCTACGGCTGGCACCACCCCTGGTACGTCGGCCTGCTGCTGCTCTCCGCGGGGGTCGACTACGGCGCCGCGCTCGGCATGGAGCGCTTTCCCCGTCGCAAGGGGTGGTTGCTCGCCGGCTCGCTCGCCACCAACCTCGGCCTCTTGGGGTGGTTCAAGTACCACGACTTCTTCGCGGCCAACGCGGAGGCGGTCGCAGGCGCGCTCGGCGGGTCGCTGCCCTGGCGCCCCCTCGACGTGCTCCTCCCCGTCGGCATCAGCTTCTACACGTTCCAGACGATGGCCTACACCATCGACGTGTACCGCGGCCGCCTCCGCGCCTGCCGCGATCCCGTCGACTACTTCGTGTTCGTCACGTTCTTCCCGCAGCTCGTCGCGGGGCCCATCGAGCGGGCGTCGAACCTCCTCGCGCAGGTCCGGTCCGAACGATCGGTGACCTGGGAGGGCGTGCGGTCGGGGCTCCTGCTGGCCGCCTGGGGCGCCTTCAAGAAGCTCGCCATCGCCGACACCCTCGCGCCGTACGTGGACCGCGTCTTCGACGTGCCGCACGCCTCCGCCCCGCTCGCGCTCGCGGGCGGCCTCGCCTTCGCCGTGCAGATCCTCGCCGACTTCTCCGGCTACACCGACATCGCGCGGGGCGTGGCCCGGATGTTCGGCTTCCGCCTCCTCGACAACTTCGACCACCCGTACCTCGCGGCCTCCCCGTCGGAGCTCTGGCGCCGATGGCACATCTCGTTCTCGGCGTGGATCCGGGACTACGTCTACATCCCCCTGGGTGGCTCGCGGGGCGGCTTCGCGCGGGTGACCGCCGTGACCTTCCTCGCGATGCTCACGAGCGGGCTCTGGCACGGCCCCTCGTGGAACTTCGTGCTCTGGGGCGCGTGGCACGCCGCCCTCCTCATCGCCTGGCGCCTGCTCCCACGCCCGCCGCCCCGCCCGGTCGGCGTGGCCCTCACCTTCACCGCAACGGTGCTCGGCTGGGTCCTCTTCCGCCAGCACGACCTGGGCCGCCTCCAGTGGACCCTCACCCATCCGGTCGCGACGGACGCCGACCTCGTCGTGGCGCGCGTCGTGCTCGTGCTCGCGCTCGTATGCGCCACCCCGCTGCTCGCCGCCCTCGCCGTCGAGCGGCTCGTGCTCCCGCGCCTCCGCGAGGGCTGGGCCGCGCCCGCGCAGGTCGCCTTCCTCTCGACCGTGGCGACCTCCCTGTTCTTCCTCGCTCGCGACGGCGCCGGCGACTTCATCTACTTCCGCTTCTGATGCGACGCGCCCTCCTCCTCCTCGCCGCCGCGAGCCTCCCGGTCGCCCTCGGCGGCCTCGCGTTGCGCCCGGCCCCGGCCGGCACCGTGACGTTCACCCCGCACGACTACCGGTGCGGGGAGGCCGACGTGGTGGTGATCGGCAACTCGAAGGTCGAGTCCGACATCGATCCCGACGCGCTCGGGCAGGCGCTCGGCCGGTCGGTCGTCCTGGCGGTCCAGTACGGGTCGAACGCCCCGGTCTGGTACGCGATGCTCGACAACGAGGTCCTCGCCGCCTGCACCCCCGACGTGGTGCTCGTCTACGGCCCGATCGAGCAGGTCCTGGGCGGCGATGTCGAGGCCACCGAGCGCGTCCGCCTCCTGGGCCCCCACCTCGACGGCGACGACCCCGTCCTCGACGCGAAGGTGTTCGGCCGGCCGGTGGGCGCGCGGGCCCGCGCGGTCGCGGTCCGAGAGGCCGCGCTCTCCGGGCTCGCCGCCGGGGCCGCGGGAGGGCGGGCGCGTCTGGACGTCGCCTTCGACAGGGTGTTCGGCCGCGGGTGGGCGCCGGCCGACCGCACGACCGGGCTCTCCCTGGCGCCGCCCCGCGGGCCGGTGGACGCCGCCGACGTCATGGCCACGACCTGGGAGGCGAGCTTCCTCCCCGACTTCCTCGCCCGCGCGCGCACCGCCGGGGCGCGGGTCGGCTTCGTCGTCGCGCCGCTCCCGCCCTCGCGGGCCCGCCCCGATCTCGACCGCCGGCCCGGCGTGGCCGCGATCGTCGCGCGCGCCGGGCGCGAGGCGGCGTGGGTCGACGCGCGCCCCCTCGGGCCGGAGGACGCCGGCTACACCGACTACAACCACATGAACGGCGCGGGTCGGGCGCGGTTCACCGTCGCCCTGGCCGACGCCCTGCGCGTCGCCGGGATCGGCGGGGCCGGGGCCACGCTCCCGCCGTTCCTCGATCTGCTCGACGCCGTCACGTTCACCGAGGCCCCGCCCCCCCTCTCGCTCGCGTCGCCGCGTCCCGACGGCGCGGACCGGCTGTACCTGCTCGGCGCGCTCCGCCCGCTCGCCGACGAGGGGTGCGGCCAACGCGCCCAGCTCCGGTGCGCCACGCCGCTCCGCGCGTGGGTCGACGGGCAGCTCGTCTCCGCGACGACGGACGGCGGGGAGCTTCGGATCCCGGCGGGGGGCGAGCCGGCGCTCGATCCGGCGCGTCGCGGCGGCGGCTCCACGTGGCTCTACCCGGGGGATGTCGCCCGCGTCGCCTTCACCCTCTCGGAGGACCACCCCAACGCACGGCTCGCCCTCGCCGGCGCGCGCGTCACCGGCGGCGGCGATCTCGTCGTCGAGTGGTCGTCCACGGGCGGCGCGCGGGGCCGGACCCCCGTCGACGCCCGCCGCCTCTCGCTCGCCGAGACCCTCCCCGTCGGCGCCCTGCACGCCGGCGACATCGTCGAGGTGCGGCTCGGCCCGGTGGACGGCTACACGCTGCTGACCAGCCTGGGCCTGCAGTAGCCGGCTTCGCCGCGCGCTACGGGCGCCCCCACACCCGCTCGCGGCGTGGCGGCCGCATCCTCACCTCGCGCTCCCAGAGCAGCGCGAGCCCGGCGCCCTCCAACACGTCGGCGGCGGGCGACGACTCGCTCGCCCAGCCGCTCGGCGTCTGCTCCTCGACCTCGAGCACGAACAGGTTGGCCGGCAACGCGCCGGCGCCGAGCCCGGCGAGCGCGCGCGTGGCGTCCTCGGGCCGCGCGAAGGGGCCGACCGACCGGATCCGCACGCCGGTGTCCGTCCCGACCGCGCCGAGCTCGGCGGCCCGCAACGGGAACGCGAGCTCGCCGCCCCGCGTGGCCGCCAGGACGTCGAGCGGCCCCGTCGGCACCCGCTTGCGCATCTCGGCGTACATCCGCTCGACGTCGGGCGGATCGCGGAAGGGCAGGTGGGAGCGCACCGGCAGGTACACGGGGGGGTCGGTGAACAGGCCGCGGGCGTACTCGATCCCCGCGCGGGTGTTGCCGGCCACGCCGTCCACGCTGTCGCGCCCGCCCAGCTCCCGTTGGTACATCGGGAAGAACCACGTGATGTTGCCGACCACGCCGACGAAGAGTAGCCCGACCCGCAGGGCCGCGAGGGGGCGCGCCGGGCCCGCGCCGAGCACGAGGACGAGCGGCGGGAGCAGCGCCCACAGCGGCGCGGCGTAGCGGATCGCGCGGTAGGGCGCCGCGCCGAGGGCGACGAGCCCGCCCACCATCGCGAGCGCCGTGAGCACGGCGAGGCGGCTCCGCCCCGGGAGCGCCGTGCGCAGCGTCCCGACGACCGCCAGGGCCGCGATCGGGAGCCCGAGGACGGCGAGCGCCATGCCCGGGTAGAACGGCCACGCCTCGGAGGCCGCGACGTTGTCGCCGTCGTAGACGAGGGCGAGGTTCTTCGCGAGGAAGGTGGTGAGCAGGGGGCGCGCGGCGAGGTACCACGGGAGCGCGATGGTCGTCCCGAGCACGAGCAGGCCGAGGCCGAGCAGCCGCGTGCGCCCGTCGGGGAACCGCCACCAACGCGGGCCGCCTGCGAGGGCCAGCACTCCCGCGATTGCGACGATTACGGATAAGGCCGTGGGGGCCCAGCCGACCGTCGAGCGACCGAGGAGCCATGCCCCGAAGGACGCCGCGGCGCCGAGCACCACGACGGCGAGCAGGCCGCCCCGCGGGCCGCGCCCGGCGCGGACGAGCCCGACGACGAGGACGAAGGCGGTCGGCGCCGCGAGGAAGAACGCGAAGCTCCACTTCACGAGCATGCCGAGGCCGAGGGCCAGCCCCGCCACGAGCGCCCAGCCCGGCCGGGAGAGCTCCCGGGAGGCGGCGAGCGCGCCCAGGGCGGCCACGGCGAGCGCACCGAGCGCGAGCTCGGCGTAGAACCCGCTCCGGAGGCCCGACGCGTACCAGAGCACCGGCCCGAGCACCCCGGCGGCGGCCCCCGCGAGCGCGCCGGCCTCCGCCCGCACCGCGCCGTAGAGGGCGCCCGCGAGCAGGGCGTACCAGACCCAGAAGCTGGCCCGCGCGACCTCCAGGCCGAGATCCCCCGAGCCCACCATGTGGAGGGCCGCGACGAACGGAACCAGCGGCGGGTAGGGCGTTCCCGCCGACGGGAGGTAGGCGGCGGCGTCGCCACGCACCAGCGGCACCAGGGAGACGGCGAGCCCATAGAGCGACAGACCGTCGTCATGCACGGGGGAACGATCGACGTGATCCCAGGCCGCTGCGTAGACGGTGACGAGGACGACCACGGCGATGCCGATCCACAGATCGCGCCGGACGGGAACGGAGGCCATGAACCGCACTGGGGCGCACACTATGCCGGGCTTTCCGGACGGCACAAGTACGCGGGGCCTACGCGCGGAGGCTCAATGCGCCGGCGCACCGGGGGCGGACGGCGGCTCGTCGAAGAACGGGAGGGCGAGCGAGTGGCCGCGCGCGGCATCCCCGCGGAGGATCCCAGCGCAGGCATGGCGGGGATGGTCCGGGTTGTTCGCCCGGGCCCAGCGCAGCGAGCCGGCCGGCTCCCCGTCGAGGGCGATCTCCTGGCGCCACGCCGCGCCCGGGTGGAGGGGCGTGGGGAGGAGCCCGAGCAGCGCGGCGACGAGCAGGGCACCGAGCCCGATCGCCACGCCCTCCCTCCACCGTGGCGCGCGGAGGACCGATCGGCGCGTCGCGAGCCGCGCCCGGGCCGCGTCCACGCCGAGGAGCAGCATCGCCGTCGCGATGCCGAACAGCACGGGGAGCGCCGCGGCGCCCATCGCGAGCTGGCGCGGGTGGGGGAGGGTGAGGGTCGCGCTCCGCAACACGACGAAGAACACGGGCGCGGTCGCGAGGAGCGCGAGCAGGGCCCGGGGCCGGCGGGCGAGGCCGACGAGGGCGAGGCCGAGCGCGATCGCGGCGGGAATGGCCCAGCTCGACGACTCGTGGCCCTCGGGGCTGGTCAACACTGTGCGGAGGAAGGCGTCGGGGCGGGAGGCGTCGATCTCGCCGAGGTACCGGATGGCCGGGAGGAGGTTCTCCACCGGCGTGCGCGCCCACGCGAACGGCGGGCTCGAGGTCCAGTCCGGGGGCGCCCAGGGCACGCCGAGGAGCCGGGAGGCGTCCACGACGTAGCGGTACACGGAGGGCTGGAGCGCGGCGAACTGCGTGCCCGGGTAGCTCCACCCGCCGAAGGTCCACGCGAGCGACAAGGCGGCGGGCTGCGCGGCGAAGAGCAGCGCGCGGCCCCAGGCCGGCGCGCGGACGAACAGCGCGGCGACCATCGCGACCGGCGCGAGGGCGACCACGTAGATCACGCTCCGCACGTCGGCGAGCGGCAGGAGGTAGAGCAGGACCGCGGTGGCGACGGACCACCCCCACGCCCCGCGCGCGACCGCCCCCGCGACGGCCGCGGCGGCGGACACCTGCACGAGCGCGACCTCCGGGTAGAAGCTCACGGTGCGGGAGAGGACCACCAGCGGGGCGAACGCCCCGATCCAGAGGACGGCGAACCACGCGGCGCGGCGCCCGGCGATCGCCCAGGCCCACGTCCAGGTCGCGGCGACCCAGCCGACCGTGCTGATCGCGGTGGCGTACACCAGCCCCTGGATCAGCCCCACCTGGCCCGCGAGGAACCCGGGGAGCGCGCCCGCGAGCACCGCGCGTTGCGACGGCCAGTCGCTCCATTGCCCGGCCCGGAAGGCCTCGACGCCCAGGCAGTAGTCGTGGAAGTCCGACGACCCGACCGGGTAGCCCCGGATGCGGGCGCCCGCGACCAGCCAGGTGACCAGCAGCGCCCCGAACACGCCCGCCGCGAGGGGCTCGACGACGGGGAGGAGCTTGCGCGCACGCACGGACAAGGGCCCATGTTATCACGACCGGCTCCGCATCTTGCGGGCGACCGGGGCTGGCGATCGTGAGGGACAGGTCGAGACGAAGCCGGTGGAGCGCCCCGGTGCTCCTCCGGGCCGGAGCGGCGATCGCGGGCCTCGGGTTCGTCGCCTGGGGCTGGTCGTTGACCGGGGCGATCGGCGCGGGCCGGCCGACGGTCCCCCCGTGGTTCTGGCCGCCGCTCGTCGGGACCGCATCGGCGTTCGTGCTCACCGCGGTGCTCGGGGCCTGGGCTGCCCCTCGGTCGCCACCCGGCGATCCACCTCCCGAGGGCCCCCCCTCGAACGTCGCCCCTCGAAAACGCGTGGGCCTCGCCCTCGACGTGCTCGCCGCCGTCGCGCTCGCCGTGGGCGGCTTCGCCCTCCAGGCGTGGTGGGGCGCGCGGTCGAACCCCACCAACGTCATGACCGGGATGGACCACCTCTCGTTCACCGCGAACGTGGTCGCCTGGAGCGAGGGCGCCTGGGCCGACTACAACACCGACAAGCCGGTGCTGCACGCGCTGCTCGGCGGCCTCCTGGCGCGCGCGGTCGACGACTACCCGCTCGGCACGCTGCTCGTGTCCCGGTACGCCGTCGCGTCGATGCCGCTGTTCGCCTGGGCGATGGCGCGCCCGCTCTACGGGCGGCTTCCGGCCTTCGCCGCCGGCGTGCTGGTGATGGGGGACGCCGAGCTCTGGACCTTCGCCACCCAGACCACCAACTACGCGCTCTACGCGAGCGTCGCGACCGCCGCCCTGGCCGCCGTCGCCCTCTATGCCCGCTTCCCCTCCATCCTCACCGCACTGATCACCGGCGTCGTCACCGGGCTCGCGCTCGCCACCTCGGAGAAGGCGCTGATCACCCTCGCGCCGGCCGTGGCGGTCATCTCCGCGGCGCTCCTGGTGCTCGCCCGCCGTCGGGGCGAGGCGTGGCGGCGGGAGCCGGTGCGGATGGCCGCGTTGCTGGCGTCGGCGGGCCTCGTCGTCTGGGCGACCCGCCCGCCCGTCGCCTACACCCCCTTCGGCAACCTGCTGGGCAACCAGCGCGCCGAGATCTACGTCATCGACCCCTACCCGTGGCCGGCCGTCCGCCACCCCGATCCCGCGCACCCGTTCCCCTACTCCGACCGCGTGCCCGCCTGGCTCCGGAGCCCCGACCTCGACGTGACCCTCGCGGCGCTCGCCACCCCCAACGACAGCAACATCCTCCGCCTCGAGCTCGCGAAGCGGAAGACCCTGGTGGAGGTCCCGTACACCTCCCTCCCGCCGGCCGAGCGCAACTTCGCCCGGAACTACCGGGAGTTCACGGAGAGCCGCGCCCTCACCCCCACGCGCGTGCTCCTCGTGCTCGTAGGCGCGATCGTCAGCCTGTGGCGGCCCCGGGCCGCCATCGGCGCCGCGCTGGCCCTGGCGCTCGTCTCCGGCCTCGCGCCGCTCACCCTGAAGCACCAGGATCGCTACTTCCTGCACCTGTTGCCGCTCGGGTGGGTGCTCACGGTGGGCGGGCTCGACACCGCCGCCCGCCTGCTCGCCGGGGCCTCCCGACCGGCCCTCGTCCTCGGTCGCACGGCCGCCTTCGCGCTCACCGGGCTCGTCTTCCTCGCGACGGTGCAGCGCGACACGCGCATCTGGGCCCACCCGCAGGCCCTCCGGTGGCCGCCGCCCACCGCCCTCGCGCGGGGCGGCACCGCCGAGGACATCGGCCGCGTCGGCGAGAGCACCCGCGCGCTCGCGACCTGGATCCGGAGCGCGCCCCCCGACGGCCCCGTCCACGACTGCTCCCCGCACCCGATCGCCCTCTACCTCCCGCCCGCCTGGGACATCGAGCTGGGCCGCACCGACCCGCTCTGCGACGCGTCGAACGTGCGGAACGCGCCCGCGGGCACCCTCCTCGTCGCGTCGGCCCACATGGAGAACCGCGGCCCCGGGACCATCGATCCGCGCGAGCTCGTCGCGGCGGGGTGGACCGTCGTCGCGCGGGCGCAGGCCGGGCACGTGACCCAGGGGCGGCCGGTGTTGCAGACGCACGCGAGCAGCGAGGTCTTCCTGCTGCGGCGCTGATCGGGCTCGGCGCGGTCACGACGAAGCGTGCCCCAGCCGCCGCCCGCGTGGCGGTCAGTCGAGGGAGACGCCGGAAGTGACCCCGACGAGCTTGCCGTCCTCGAAATTGAGAGTGGGCGGGAAGTTCCTCATCTCGGTCGACGTGGTGTAGCCCAAGCGGGTGCCGTCACCCGGTCGGACGGCCCACATTTCCATTTTCTTTCCTTGAAGCTCGTATACATTCGAAAAAATGGGTTCGCCGACTACGAGGTAGGCCTGCCGCTTGGTCATGCCATTGACAACCACCCGTTTCTCGATGGCGGCCTTGATCTCGGCGGGCCAATCAGCGTTCGCCTGTGTAGGCGCGGTCGTGGCGAGGAGCTCATCGAGCGTGGCCTTGACCTCGGCGAGCGTCTTCACGCCCTCGATCTTGATTTTGGTGTCACGGCCCTTGCTCTTCCCGGTGCCGACGAGGGCGAGCGTAGCGATGTCGTCATCGATGTCGACCTCCTTGAGGGTGAGGGTGTCGTTGGGCCGAACTCCGTGCCACAGCAACTTGGCGCTCGCGTAGCCGGTCGATCCGCCAACGGAAGTGTCGGCCTTCCAACCCGACGCATCGACGGTGACGGCGGGGCCGAGCCAGGGGGCGCCCATGGTCACGCCGGTGTAGGCGGGGAGGTCCTTCAACGCCCAGACGGTGCCGGGGTAGGCCGCGAGGACCTCCGCCTCGAAGGCCTTCCCCTCCTGCTTTGAGAAGTTGGCGGCCTCGGCGGACCCCACGAGGAAGGAGGAGACGGGGGCAAGGAGGGCGACGAGGAGGAGAAGTCGAAACACGGCGGTGCTCGGGGTTGCGCGCGGCGCCTATCCAATCCTCGCCCGATGCGACAGGACACCCGTCACAAAGCGGGCAATTCAGGGAGGCGGCACCAGCCGCACCGGGCGCCCCAACGCCGCCACCCGCTCCGCCTCCGGCACGCCCCGGAGGTTCTCCAGGATCCAGTCCACGCGCCGGTCGTCGGGCCGGTCGGCGAGGTATTGCGCGCGCCAGGCCGTGCGCGGGAAGCGGAGGATGCTCGCGAGCCACGCCGCCTCCTCGGGGAGGAGCCCCGCCGGCTCCTTGAGGAAGTACGTCCGCGCCCCCGCCCGCGCGCCGCGGAGCCCCGGGCCGAACTCCACGACGTTCAGGTAGAGCTCGAGGATGCGGGGTTTGCCGAGCTCCCGCTCCATCTCCACGGCGTAGAGCAGCTCGCGGAGCTTGCGCGCGTAGCTCCGCGTGCCGTCGAGGAACAGGTTCTTGGCGAGCTGCTGCGTGAGCGTGCTCCCGCCCCGCACCAGCTCGCCCTCCTCGGCGTTCTTCGCCGCGGCCTCCCGCATCCCGGCGAGGTCGTAGCCACCGTGCTCGCGGAAGCTCGCATCCTCGGCGGCGAGCACCGCCGCGGTCAGCCACGGGCCGAGCGCGGCGAGCGAGAGCCAGTTGGCCGTTCCTTCCCCACTGACGACGAGCGTCTCGTCGCCGGCGGCGTCCCGCGCGCGAAAGGTGAACGGCCCGCCGGCGAGCCCCGGGGGCACGAGACCGTCGACCGTGAACCCCGCGACGGCGAACCGATCGAGGAGGGGCTCGACGTCGAGCGCGCCGCCGCGCCACGCAACGTCGACCTCGGCGCGGATGGTGCCGCCGATGCGGGCGCGCGCGGCCTCGGGCACGGTCGGCCCGAAGAGCGCGTACACGTCGGCCAGGGCGGTGTCGGACAGGGTCACCCGGGCGGTCCCCGTCGGGCCCCCCGCGTCGTCCGCATCGCGCCGCGCGACCACGCCGGCCGCCACCGCCCCCACGCGCACCGTCCCGGTGAACGCCCCCCCGGCCCAGGCCCCCTCGGCGTGGACGTCCGGGAGCACGAGCGGCGCGTCGGCGGCGCTCGGCGCGGGCAGGCGGCAGGCCCGGCACCACGCGTCGACGCGTACGCCCCCTCCGCCGGGCGTCGCCACGATCTCGACGGCGCCCACCTCCGTCGTCATCGTGGCCCGCACGGTGTCGCCGTCGATCTCGACCCCCTCCCCCACGAGGGGCCCCTCTCCGCGGAGCCGCCGGGTGGGCCACACGCGCCCGGAGAGCGCCGGCACGGGCGCGCCCTCGACGACGAGGTGCTCGACATCGACGGCCGCGACGAGCGGGGCGACGATCGCCGGGAGCCCCGCCCCGCCTTCGGAGACCGACGCGCCCGGATCGGGCCGGCCGAGGCGCGCCATCACGGTCGCGAGCGGCACCGACACGTCGACCACGCGCACGACGCGGTCCCACCGGGCCACGGCGCCGGCGGCCCGGGCCCCGTCGTACACGATGTCGGTGAGGCACAGGCCCTCCGCGCACCACCCGATCCGCGCCACGGTGACGCCCCGCTCGGCGAGCGCGCCACCGATCGCCCAGGGCGCGGCCGCCACCCCCGCCACCCCGCACCCGACGAGCGCGAGGGCGGCGTAGGCGAGGCGCTTCACGCGCGGACGCCGGCCGGCGCGAGGGGCAGGAGCGCCGCCGGGGGCGCCTCCACCATCTGGAGCAACGTCGTGTCCAGGAGGGCGGCGGGGCCGGAGAGGAGCTCGGTGACGAAGGACATGCCGATGCTGTCCTCGGCGACCACGGGTCGGGTGAGATCGCGGTAGCCCACGATGATGTCGCGGAGCGTCACCCGCTCGAGGGGTTTCGCGGGGAGGTATCCGGTGAGGCTCTCGGCGAGCACGCCGGCGTCTTCGAGCGTCTCGAGCGCCCGGCGGACGTGGACCGGCTCGCTGTGGAGCGTCAACGTCACCACGGGCTCGGTCGTCGGGCCCTCGCCGCCCACGAACCGGCGCGCGACGACGAGGAGGCACTGGAGGGCGAACAGGGCGTCCGGATGGCGGCGCCCGTGGCTGTCGCCCTCCAGGTACCGCTCCTCGGCCGCGAACAGCACGTCGTACCGCTGCACGACGTACGCCAGCTCCACGCCGAACAGGACGATGTTCCAGAGCGTGAAGAGCCAGAGCAGGAACACCGGGAACAGGCCAAGCGTGCCGTAGATGGCGGTCGCGGCATCGCCCGCGCCGAGCACGTTGACGTAGGCGTTGAACCCGACCTTGGCGAACTCGAAGAGCAGGGCGGAGGCGAGCCCGCCGACGAGCGCGGGGATCCAGCGCACCTCTGCGTCGGGGAGCGCGCGGATGGCGCCGACGAAGGCGGTCGCCGTGAGCAGCAGGGGAAACGCGAGGCGCAGGGAGGTCACGCCCACGGCGTCCTGGATGCTGCCGGTGAGCTGAAAACCGAGCGCGATGAACATCGGCCCGAGGGTGAGCACGGCGTAGAACAACGCGAGGCGGCGGATGAGGCTCCGCTTCGAGCGCACGTTCCAGACGAGGTTGTAGGCCTCCTCGACGCTGAAGTAGATGCGCGACGCGGTGAAGGTCACCACGATGATGCCGATGATGCCGAGGCCCGCCACGTCCACCTGGGCGAGCCAGCCGTCGACCGTCGCGCCCACGTTCCGCACGGCGCCGGCCAGCAGCGCGTTGAAGAGGAGATCGCGGATGGGCGCGCTGACCTCGGGCCCGAGCGGCTGGAGCACGGCGGCGGCCAGCAGCAGTACCGGCACGATCGCCACGAGCGACCAGTACGCGAGCGTGGCGGCCCGGACGTGCACCTGGTCGCGGGCCACCTCGCGCACGTAGAGCGCGATGGTCATCAGGACGCGGCGAACCGGCCGCGGGGTCGTCGGGCGCCCGACGACGCGCTGGTAGAGTCCGTCGATTTGTTCGTTCACGGTGCGCCGCAGGCGACGGCGACGCGCCGATCGGCGTCGTAGAGCCCGACCTCGGCCGACGCGAGCCGGTCGGTCTCCGCCTGGTGCGCGGCCTTGGCGCGATCGTAGGCGTCGATGCGCGCCAACCGGGCCTTCGGATCGCGCAGGCAATCGAGGTCTCGGTCGCAGGCCTGCATGGCGACGCCCGCCGCTTCCAGCCGGATCGACGAGGCGCCGCCGAGGGTCAGGCGCAGCTCGCGGAGCTCGGCGCGGAGGGACTCGCGGGCCGCCTGGGCCTCGGCGCACGCGGGGGATCCCGGGACCGGGGCGGGCGAGGACGCGGGGGTCGGCGTGGCGATGGGGACGGTCGCCGGGTCGGCCGGCGGCGTCGCGGGCGGCGCGGCGATCGGGA